>JAKZTB010000355.1:0-7074 GCA_047517345.1 Alphaproteobacteria bacterium | reverse complement strand
CTAATCGACCAGCCCGAGACGATCATGTCCATCGGAATGAGAGATTGGGCGATTTCAGGTCAATAATTAGTGCCGTTGGTATTATAATCCAGCCGACTCTCATGAGGAATCGACTTTTTACCGCCCCGTCAACTTTCGGGTATAGCTCCATCGGCGCCGTCATACCCGCAATTGACGACATAGGTGTCGAACCGGCCGCCAAGCGTTTCCAAACTTTCCCTCGATGCCACCAGACACGTCCAATTGCGTTCCCATCCGAACGGCGGCCGGTCCGATGTTACGGTGGACCGGAACTTCAGCGTCGCGCCGACCCGCATGGGAAAAAGGGCGCCTTCCCGATCTCTGATAAGGCGTCGACCCGATCCCTTCGTTCGGCCTTGCCATTCTTGGGGTGGTAACAGTGGGTTGAATCCGGTGACCTTGCGTTCTCCAAGATCGTTGCGCCAGTACACGCGATCGTTTTTGATCGCCATGATTACCCAACGTTCGACCGGGCTATCGAAGGTGTATTGATCGCCGATCGCGAACTTTATGGGTTCGTCGCCCGTCGATATCCTCTCACTCGCTGCAGCATCCGTTGCCGTAACTTCTTTTGCGGATGAGAAGAATCCCGCAACCGCGTCCAATCCTGGAATCTCGCCGCAACCGGCCAACAACAGCATTGTTGGCACACAGGTCAACATCGCCCACAATCGATCGCCATATGTTCGATGCGTCATCGCCAAGCGATCCCCGCAATCACACAGTCAAATCAACAAAGTCGATTTTGAGACAATATAAAATTTCGCAAAGAAGGGCGAGTGGTAGGATTTACGGCGCGACCCCGATGGCGGCGGGTGTGAGCATGCCGGTGCGGCGGGCCAGCAGGTAGCTGGCGATGCGCGCGTCGAACTCCGCCGAGATCTGGTTGATCCGCGCGCTGAACACCTCGCGTTCCGCATCCAGCACGTTCAGCGAGGTTTCCTTGCCCGCCTCCCGCAGACGCTTCTTCGCGTTGAACACCTCGATCGCCAGATCAACCGCGTTGTTCAGAAGGTCCACGCGCCGCCGCTCCGTCAACAAACGGTCCCACGCAATCCGAACATCCTCTTCAACCCGGCGCACCGCGAAGTTGAAACTGCTCTTCCGCGCCGCCAACGTCCGCGCCGCGCTCTCGACACGCGCACGCGTCCGGAAACCAGAGAAAAACTCCCAACGCGCCCGAACCAGCAGCGACTGCTCGCGCTCCACACCGCGCGTCGTCCCCACATTGTCCGCGTAGTCCAGCACGCCCACCAGGTCCACCGTCGGATAATAGTCCGCCCGCGCGATGCGCCGCTGCTCGCGCGCGATCTCCGCCTGGTAGCGCGTCTGACGCAGCGCCGGATGATATTGCTGCGCCATCTCCAGCGCCCCCGCAAGGCCCGACGGCACGATCCCCGCCGGCGGCAACCCTTCCTCCAGGCTCGGACACCTCCGGCAAATGACCGAACAGCTGCTTGTAGCGCGCCAATGCCTCCTGCAGACGCCCCTCGAATGCCACGCGCTGCTCCTTGGCAACCTGCAGTCGCGACTTCGCCTGCAACACGTCAACCGCGATCCCCGAGCCCCGCTGAACCCGCTCGTCCTCAAGCCGCAACTGCGTGCGGATCGTGTTCTCCGTGTTCTGCGCAACCGCGATCAGACGCACATTGCGCAACACGTCCAGATACTGGTTCAGACCCTGGAACAGCAGCTCCTGGCGCGTGTTCTCAAGGCTCATCTGCTGTTCGATGTGCCCCAGCTCCGCCGCCGTGACAGCCGCCTCGTCCCGAAATCCGTTGAAAAGGTTCTGCGTCGCCGTCAGGGTCAGCTTGTCGCGCCGCATCAGGAACGCCCCCAAGCCGCCCTCGCGGCGCACAACCGTGTCCGAGCGCTCCGCGCCCGTGTCGCCCAAAACCTCAAATCGCGGCAGGTACGCCGCCCGCGCTTCCTCGATCCGCGCCCGCGCCGCTGAAGCCTCATTGCGCGCCCGGCGCAAATCCGGGTGCTCCCGAAGCAGAAGGCGAAGCTCCGTTCCAAGCGGTTCGCCCGATGCCGGATACGTGAACGCAACCGCAAACAGGCTCAAAACCGCCACAACATAAACCGGCGATAACCGCAATCTCGGTCCCCCGCTCGCATTAAACGCCGGAATGCCGACGCCAAAACGCAATTTACTATTTCTGCGCACAAATCCCAATTTTTTTGCGCAATGCAGTATTTAATACCAATCGGAAGTGAAGTAACTCAACATTAGACCTGCTTCCCTGTAAGTTTTCAGCAAACAACACTAATTTGCAAGCTCTATAACGATATATTAGTTCCCGACAACCAAATAAAATCGCAATTATTATTGCCGCGGTGTGTTGCCAGATTCGCAGCAGCATCAAATTCAGAATTATGCGAATTTCTTGTATAATCGCTGCCTGCGCTGCCCAGGAGCCTATAAATGACAGTGCAAAGACTCCTGCTCCTTGCCGGGGCTCTTTTCATTCTTGGCATTACCGTGACGGTCGCAACCTTGTGGGTGCACGAAACCGCAGGCAATCAAGCGCACACGCTGGCGATGCAACAAGCGCTTCAAAATGTGCTGCCGCCGCGCAGACCCCGTTACAGTCTGCGCGACCATAACGGCAAGGCGGTCTCCGAACAGACTTACCGGGGGCACTTGCTGCTGGTGTATTTCGGCTACACGCAATGCGTCGATATTTGTCCCCACGACCTGGCCGCCGCCGCACGGGCGCTGGATATTCTCGGCGCCAAAGGAACGGCCGTCCAACCGCTGTTCATAACCATCGACCCGGCGAACGATACGCCGGCGCAACTTGCTAGATATGTTACGTTGTATCACCCGAAATTGGTTGGGCTGGGCGGATCTCTCACGCAGGTCAAAGCGGCTGCCAGCGCGTTCGGCGCGTCCTTCGACAAAGAGCAAATTCCGCGATTTACAGGACACGGACATTCAGCCAACCTCTATCTGATCGGGCGCGAAGGCGAGTTTCTTCGCGCCTTCCGAACGCCGACGACCGGCGAAGTCATCGCCCAGGTTATTCGGCTGTACCTGTAAGTCCGGCATTAAAATTCAAACGAAACGCCAGGGAGCCAGGTCATGCGCGATAGCGATCGAAACGAACAAATACAGCAGATCGAAAGCCTCACCGATGAGCTGACGTCAATCCGGCGCGACATACACAAGCATCCCGAAACCGCGTATGAGGAGAACCGCACCGCCGACGTCGTCGCGGCGCGGCTCGAGTCCTGGGGCCTCGACGTCCACCGGGGCCTTGGCGGGACAGGCGTCGTCGGCACCTTACGCAACGGCGACTCGAACCGCGCAGTTGGATTTCGCGCGGACATGGATGCGCTGTTCATTCAGGAGAAGAATACCTTCGATCACCGTTCCGTGCATGACGGCAAGATGCACGCCTGCGGCCATGACGGACACACCACCATGCTGCTCGGCGCGGCGCGCTATTTGTCTGAAAACGACGCGTTCAACGGCGTGCTGCATTTCATTTTTCAACCGGCCGAAGAAGGCGAAGCCGGCGCGATGGCGATGATCGACGACGGGCTGTTCGACCTGTTCCCGTGCGATGCGGTTTACGGTTTGCACAACATGCCCGGAATCGAAGCAGGGCATATCGGCTTGCGCGTAGGACCGATACTCGCCGCGAGCGACCGCTGGACCGCCGAATTCAAAGGCTCCGGCGGCCATGGGTCGATGCCGCACAAAGGAACGGATCCGACCGTCGCGGCAGCTCTGTTCATATCTGCAATGCAGACGATCGTCAGCCGCAGCGTGGACCCGATCGACACCGCGGTGATCAGTGTCGGTCACATCGCCGGAGGCGATCCAGGCGCGCTGAACATCATTCCCTCCGATGTTCTCGTCGGCGGTACGGCGCGCTCATTCACGGATACAACCCGCGATATTATCGAGCGACGCCTGAGCGAAATCGCCGAGGCAATTGCCGGAGCGCAAGGATGCGAAGTCGATGTGTCATACGTTCGCAGCTATCCGCCGACAGTCAATTGGCAGGAACAAACCGAAGTCGCCGTCCGGGCTGCCGAAGCCGCGGTCGGTTCCGAACGCACCGACCCCAATCTCAATCCGCTGCCGGGCGGTGAGGATTTTTCCTTCATGCTGCAGCAGGTGCCCGGATGTTACGCCTTCATCGGCAATGGATTCACCGAACCGGACGAGTTCGTTCACGCACCGCGGTACGATTTCAACGATGAGATCATCGCCAGTGGCGTGAACTACTGGGTTGAGTTGGCCAAGGCGGAGCTCAAAGAGCTTCCTTAACGGGACATACCATTGACCGCATACATACGTTCTGTAGACCTGACGATTCACGGACAAGTACTTTCGACATACTGACCTATACTCTGACACCCGCGTTCACAGGAGGTAACCGGCGATGCTCGCACATCCCCATACGCTGGCGGCATTCAACGCCTGGGCCAACCGGCGTCTGCATTCAGCCTGCGCCCTCCTGTCGTCGGCGCAAATTACCGAAGATCGCGGTGCATTCTTCAATTCCATCTTGGGCACGCTCAACCACATTCTTCTCGTCGATATTCTTTATCGCGAACGGCTCGAAGGCGTGCCTTCAACGTTCAAGGCACTGAACGACACCTTGCACGACGACTTGACCGCCCTGGTTTCCCATCAGGCCGAAGAGGACCAGCGCTGGATCGATCTGACCGAAGGCATCGATCCCGGCTCGATGGATGAGACGATCGGATTTTGGACCCTGATGGACAACCCGGACCGTTGGGAGGTGCCGAAGCACATCTATTTCACCAATCTGTGCCAGCACCAGGCGCATCACCGGGCGCATGTCCACAATATGGTCAGCCAGGCAGACATCGAGCCGCCACCGATCGGTTATATCGAGTTTCGCGTCGACACCGACGGCTCCTTCGTCACGACACCAGCCGATAGTTAGCCGATGCCGGATGTCGTCGTCGTCGGCGCGGGTCAGGCAGGGCTCGCCGCAAGCGCATGGCTCACGCGGCACGATATCGATCACGTCGTCCTCGAAAAATGCGAGATCGGCGCAAGTTGGCGGAACCAGCGTTGGGACAGCTTCTGCCTCGTGACCCCAAACTGGACAGTGCGGCTGCCAGGGCAAGAGTACGACGGGCCGGAACCGGACGGATTTATGAGCGGCAGCGCATTCGTTGCCTTCTTGGAAAACTACGCTGCGCGTTTCGATGTCCCCATAGAAAGCCCCGTCGAAGCGACGCGGGCCAAACCTAACGATCGCGGATGGTCGCTCGAGACGAATACCGGAACGAAACAAGCCCGGGCGTTGATCGTTGCCACATCGAACTATCAGACACCCCTTATTCCGCCCTTCACCGCTGCATTAGATACTCGAATAAAGTCTTTGAGTGCCGCGAACTATCGTTCGGCGGCGCAGTTGCCGCCGGGCCGGGTCCTTGTCGTCGGCTCGGCCCAATCGGGCGGTCAGATCGTCGACGACCTTCTCATCGCGGGGCGCGAGGTCGTGCTCAGCGTCTGCCGCGCGGGACGTGTACCGCGCCGCTACCGCGGGCGCGACGCGATCAAATGGCAGGACCTGATCGGCTTTCTCGACCGTCCGGCAACAGCCCTCGATGACCCCCGCAACCGCTTTGGCGGCGAACCGCACATGACGGGCCGCAACGGCGGTCACACGATTAGCCTGCAGGATTTTCACAACAAAGGTGTCCGGTTAATTGGCCGCACTGCTGGGGTCGATGGCGCAACCATTTCCCTCGATCCCGACCTTCGCAAAAACATAACCGCGGCCGACCAATTCTCGTCCAGCTTCTGCGCAGACGTTGATGCCTACATCGTTAATAAGGGTCTGGACGCAATGCCGGACGAAGGCGAACCGGGCCATGCCCCTGTCGCATCCCTCGTTAGCTACCCTGAGCCCGATCGTCTCGACCTTGCAACCGAAGGCATCACGTCGGTGATTTGGGCGACCGGGTTCCGATTCGATTACACTTGGATCGATGCCGATGTCTTCGATAGGTTCGGCTACCCGATCACCCGGCGCGGCGAGACGGGCGCACCCGGTCTCCATTTTTTGGGACTCAACTATCTGCACAGCCGCAAATCCGGCATCATTTATGGCGTCGGCGAAGACGCGGCGCATGTAGCGAACCGAGTGCGGCACCGCCTCGACAATTTCGGTTCCTGATGGCGCGCCGGCCGGTGCAAGATCGGAGCGATGCAACGGCTGTAAAGTGCGAGGAGATGACCGCGCTGCGTCAGCTACGGCTTTAACGGCGACATAATCGCCGACGGGGTGACCCATTGGGTCGGGTTGGCGAATGCGGAGCGTGAGGAAATGCCCTGACGCCTCCGGACTCCAGCAACCAATTTTCCGTGTGGCGCAGCCATTTGCAAGGCATCAAATTAAGGCATATCCAAAATTAAATTTTCGACCTAAGCCGCGGCAAGTGCATCGCTAAGACGGCCGTTCGTAACCTCCAGACGATCGCCAATTTCCTTCATGACCTCTAGGGCCAAATGCGGAAACTCAACGGAAAGTTTGAAAGACAAATCCCTGGTGGCGCGTGGCGTCGTCATTTCGCAAGCCCGATAGCGGGCGAATGCCGCGTGCCAAATCTGATGGACGAAATTTAAGAATTGCTTTCGAGAATTCGTTAGTTGTGAGCGCAAATTATTACCCACGAGAGGCCGCAACAGCACAGTAGCGTCGGTAATGTGGTGGACAAAGAATGACGGTATCCACTGCCGCTCTCCGTTGCCAGTATTTGGTCATATCACATCCCGCCGATTTACCCGGGCAATCGGCACTGCAATTAAGTTGGTTGATTTACCAAATATTAAAACAGCCGTGCCAATTATTGACGCTCAAAAGAAGCGGATGTGACACGGAGGCCGCACTAAAACACTTGATTGGCGACGACTAAACCTTGCCTATCCGGTTAACGCCCATGACCGCTACATGTAGGGTGCCGCCACTCTCCCGAGTAAAGCTCGGCATAGGTTGGAGCAGAGGTGTCGCCCGCGATGCCGAGCAATGAGCGGAAGGCGTTGAACGGGTAGAA
>JAKZTB010000354.1:0-16563 GCA_047517345.1 Alphaproteobacteria bacterium | reverse complement strand
GCCGCCGCCGGCTACAACTTCCGTCTCATCCTCAAATGGATCAGGCTTCTTTGCGCCTTCATCCGGAGATCATGCCTGACAATCCAAGCTCCGATGATAGTTCAATGGAGCTGAAATTCCGTATTCTTCACGACCGACTAGTTAGTGTGCTGATTCACGAGAAATTCAATCATTTGAATTTCTCGATCAGGACACTAGGAGACGATTAGTCCATCAATCCCAGGAGAATCCGGGCGTCCGCGTGTAGTAGTGCAGGCCTTCGTCCTGGACGACGAGGCTGATCATGCGGTCCGAACCCCGATTGTAGTGTGCGTGCAATTCGGCCGGCGGGGTGATCTGGGCGGCGCCGACCGACCAGTCGATCCGCTCGTCCTCGATCGTCGAATAGACCGCCTCGCCTTGCAGCGCCAAGGTCACGGCGACGCCGTTGTGGCGGTGCGGGCGCTGGTCGCCGCCGGGTTCCAGCGTGTTGATCGCCACATTGATCGACGGCAGCAGGTTGGTGCATTCCCCGACCGCGGCGGTGGAGAACAGGATCGCCCGTCCGGACTCCACGCCGGTCTTCGGCCGCGCGTACACGACCTCGAAGCGGCGCGCGATCTCGGCCGCGGGAAAATGCACGGTCTGCAGTACCGCCGCGCCGGGGTTTGGCGGCTCCAAGCGTTCGAAGGCGAGCTGCGGCTCGTTGGTGATCGCAAAAATTACCGCATCGTCGTCGTCGCCGGCGGCGTGGCTCGTCTCGCCACCGCCGGGGAAACAGAACAGGTCGCCCGGGCCCCAGGCGAGCCGGTCGTCGCCACTCTCGCTTTGGCCGGAACCGGACATGACGTAGTAGATTTCGCCGCTCGCGCGGTATTTGCAGTCGATCCACTCGCCCGCCGCGATGCGCAGATAGCGGCACAGGATCATCGGCGTCGTCGCCGGATAGCCGGTCACCAGCGCGTCGCTGGTGTCGAGCGGAATTTCAGCCGTTCCGGTCGCCGGGTCCATCGCCCGGTCGCGTTCGGCCAAGAACTGCCGCCGCGGCACCGGCGACCATTTGAACGTGAAAGCGTTCTCGGGGTCATGGTACTGCGCCCGTTGCGCATAAATGGAATCGTTCATCTTTCCGGCGGCGGTCCGCATGGCGGGGTCCTTTCGCATTAGACTCGCTAATAGATTAGCCTAACGGAATTCGTTTGTACCGGCGCATACGCGCCCGCTAGTGTCGGTCTCTTAACCGCACACGCAGCCACTTCCATGTCCGAACCGCCAACCCCAACGGGACCCACCTCCCGCCTCGCCCGCCTGCCGTTTTTCTACGGCTGGGTCGTCATCGGCATCGCCTTCGTCACCATGGCAATTGGCGTCAACGCGCGGACTGCCTTCTCGCTGCTGTTCCCGCCGATTTTGGAGGAGTTTGGCTGGACGCGCGGCACGGTAGCGGGCGTTTTCTCGGTCGGGTTTCTCGCAAGCATGCTGTTCGCGCCGATCACCGGCATTCTGCTCGACAAATTCGGCCCGCGCTGGATGATGCCGGTCGGCGCGATAATGACCAGCGCCGGGCTGGCGCTTGCGACCGTGTCCACCGAACCTTGGCACTTCTATATCGCACTCGGTGTACTCGTCGTCGCGGGAAGCGTCTTTATCGCCTATATCGGGCACGGAATTTTCCTCCCCAATTGGTTCGTCCGCAGGCGCGGATTGGCGATCGGAATCGCCTTTTCAGGCGTCGGCATCGGCGCGATCATCCTATTCCCAATATTGCAGGAACTCATCGAAAGCGCCGGCTGGCGTGAGGCGTGCTGGACCATGGCCGGCTTGCTCCTCGTCGTCATCGTGCCGCTCAATATCCTGTTCCAACGGCATCGGCCTTCGGATATTGGGCTGCAGCCGGACGGCGAAACCGATGGTTCGGCGTACGGTGGAAACGGTAATGGCGGTGCGATCGATACGGTCGTCGACCGGGTGTGGGCGGAAACGGACTGGACCGTACGGCGCGCCTTGCGTACGGCGCGCTTCTGGTGGCTCGCGCTTGGCTATTTCTGCGCTTTGTTCGCCTGGTACGCCGTCCAGGTACACCAGACAAAATACCTGATCGAGTCGGGCTACGACTCAACGCTCGCGGCATTCGCGCTGGGGCTCGTGGCATTGTTCGGCGTCGTTGGCCAGATAACCATCGGCCATTTCTCGGACACGTACGGCCGCGAATGGGGCTGGACGTTCAGCCTATCGGGCTATGCGATCTGCTATCTGCTGCTGATCGCAATCGATATCAACCCATCGCCGGTACTGCTCTATCTGATGGTCGCAGCGCAAGGCGGTCTGGGTTACGGCCTCGCCGGCATGTTCGGGGCCATGACGATCGAGATTTTCCAGGGTCGGCATTACGGCGCGATCTTCGGTGTCTTAAACACCGCCTCGACCTTAGGGGCCGCCACCGGGCCCTGGATCTTCGGTGTTATCTACGACCAGACCGGCAGCTACATCTACGCCTTCTATCTCGCCGCCGCGTTGAGCGTGTTGTCGATAGGGTGCATCTGGATCGCCGCACCGCGCAAGGTCCGCGTCGTCGCGGGACGTGCCGCACGACGCGCATGAACCGGCGTTGCGGGAACCGCTCCCTTGTGCTGACATTGTCGAGCGTGCGCGGGAGCGAACGGGGCAGCAGGACATGAACGAGACACCCTATTCCGGCTGGATCATCTCGACCGTAGCGGGAAACGGCGAAGTCGGTCTTTCGGACGACGGCGGGCCCGCGGTCGAAGCTGCGCTGAACAATCCCTTCGACCTTGCCTTCGACTCTGCCGGCAACCTTGTCTTCACCGACACCTTCAACCATCGCATCCGCCGCATCGATTTGAACTCCGGCAGCATCGAAACCTTCGCCGGCACCGGCGAGGCCGGTTATTCGGGTGACGGTGGACCCGCACGCGAGGCGCGTTTCAACGAACCCTACGGGGTGGCAGTCGACGGCGACGGCAACGTCTACACCGCCGACCGCCACAATGCCGTGGTCCGCCGGATCGACGCTGCGACAGGAGCCGTGACGACGTTTGCGGGCAACGGCGAAGCGGCATTTTCGGGCGACGGCGGTCCAGCCAACCAAGCCGGCATGGTCGAGCCGAACGGTCTCACCTTCTCGCCGGACGGGACGCTTCTCTACATCGCCGATGTCTCGGACAACCGGGTCCGCGTCGTCGATTTTGCGAGCGGCACCATCGCGACCTTCGCCGGTACGGGCGAAGCGGCGCATGACGGCGACGGCGGCTCTGCCACGGCAGCAGGCGTTTTCGGCGCGCGCGCGGTCGTTTGCCGTCCGTCCGACGGCAGCCTTTATGTCATGGAACGCCAGGGCAGCTCGGTGCGGTTGGTCGAAACCGGCACGGGTATCATCACGACCGTCGCCAGCACCGGCGAAACGGGTTACGGCGGCGATGGCGGCCCCGCCGCCGCGGCAATTTTCGACCGGCCGAAGGAGATGACCTTGGATGGCAATGGTAACATCCTCGTCGTCGACACGGAGAACCACGCCATCCGGCTGATCGACCGGCAGGTGGACCGGGTCGGCACGATCGCCGGCAACGGCACGTCCGGCTTCAACGGCGACGGGATCGCAGCGACCGACGCGACGCTCGGCCGGCCGCATGGCGTTGCCGTCGGGCCGGACGGCGCCTTCTATATCGGCGATACGGAGAACAACCGAATCCGCAAGGTCTCGCCCCCGGCGTGAGGAGCGCAAGGTATGACAGACGAAAAAGCCGACGGCGGCAATCTTGAGCATCTGATCCCCTACGACGATTTGCGCAGCTGGATCGCCGAGACCGAACGGTTGGGCGAGATGCGTTACGTGAACGGCGCGAACTGGCAGGAAGAAATCGGCATGGCGGCGGAGCTGGTCAGCCATGACGACAACGCCCCCGCGGTGCTGTTCGGCGAAGTGCCCGGTTGCCTCGACGGCTCGCGGGTCCTCGTCAACATGTTCGGCGGCAAGCGCAAGAACATGACCCTGGGCTTCCCGACCGACCTCGGCAAAGTCGCGCTCAGCAACGCCTTCGCCGGCGTCTATCACGGCAACGAGAAACTGATCGCGCCGAACGAGGTCGCCGACGGCCCAATTTTCGAGAACATCAAGCGGGGCGAGGACATCGATCTCGAATCATTCCCGGCGCCGCACTGGCACGAGAAGGACGGCGGCCGCTATATCGGCACCGGCAGTTTTCACGTCACCCGCGATCCCGAAACCGGCTCGATCAATCTCGGCTCATATCGGGTGATGATCCGCGGCAAGCGGTCGGTCGGCCACAACGTCCTGCCGGGGCGGCACGCCGATCTGCATCTCAAGAAATACCGCGAACGCGGCGAACGCATGCCGGTTGCCATCGTCGTCGGCGGCGACCCGCTGACCTTCATCATGGGCGGCTGCGACATCCCCGAAGGGGTATCGGAATACGACGTCGCCGGCGGGCTGCGCGGCGCGCCGATCGACATCGTCAAGGCCAAAGTGACTGGCCTGCCGATCCCCGCCAACGCCGAGATCGTGATCGAGGGCTATGTCGATGCGGACCGGCTGGAACCGGAAGGCCCTTTCGGCGACTGGACCGGCACCTACACCGAGAAGGGCCGGGTCAATCCGGTCATCGACATCGAAGCGGTGTATTACCGCAATGATCCGATTCTGCTCGGATTCGCGCCGCAGCGGTTACCGGACGAGTATTCCCGCTTCCGCGCGATAACCCGTTCGCCCTTCCTGATGCAGGATTTGCAGACCGCCGGCGTGCCGGACGTGACCGCCGCCTGGTGCCACGAGGTCGGCGGCTCGCGCATGCTGCTGGCGGTATCGATCAAGCAACGCTACGCCGGGCACGCGCGGCAGGCTGGGCATGTCGCCTCGATGAGCCGCACCGGCGTCGACGGCAACCGCTGGGTTATCGTCACCGACGACGATATCGATATCACCAACCTGGAGGAATTGATCTACGCGGCGCTGACCCGCGCCGACCCGGCGACCTCGATCGACATGATTCGCGGCGGCAAGGGATCGGTGTCCGACCCGCGACTCGCACCCTGGGACCGGGAAGCGAAGAATTTTACCAACTCGCGGGTGATCATCGACGCCTGCATGCCCTATCACTGGCGCGACGAGTTTCCGGAAATCAACCAGCCCAGTGCGGAGCCCCTGAAGCGGGCTCGCGAAAAATTCGGCTATTTGCTGGATTGACCAAATGTTTTCGATTTGCGCAGAAACAGAGAAGCGTGCCAGCATCTTTGCGGCGGAACATACGGCTTGAAAGGTTCAATAGGATGGAAAGCGTAGCGAAAACCGCGCCAGACGTTCCCCAGGTCCATTTCCGGCCGCAGCGGCTGGGGCACGTGAACTTGTACGTCGGCGACCTTCAGGAATCGACGCGGTTCTATACCGAAATCGCCGGAATCGAGCTGGTGCGCCGCGAGCCCGCGATCGACGCGGTCTTCGTGTCCAACGGCAATACCCATCACGATATCGCCCTCATGCAGTGCAAGGGCGGCGCGGAACGGCGCGGTCGGGGCGGCTACGTCCAAGCTTCCAGTTTTCGAGGTGAGAACCCGGGACTCAATCACATGGCCTGGGAGATGGAGAGCGAGGCGGTGCTCGTCGAGCGGCTGCGTAACGGCGTGAAGAAAGGGCTGGAAATCCAGTTCAGCGCCGATCACCTGATTGCCCACAGTGCCTACATCGCCGACCCGGAAGGCAATTATCACGAGTTCTACGCCGACACGACGGCCGACTGGCGGGCGATCTTCAACCCCGAGCGTGAAGATCTGGTGACCGCCGAATGGGACTGGCAGGCGATCGAGAAACCGCTGGGCCCAATGCCGCCCGACCCGAACGACCAACGGTGTGTCGAGGGCGCGATCTTCCATCCGAGACGGATCACGCGCGCCGTGCTGGCGGCCAAAAATTCCACCGCGATTGACGCATTCCTGCAGGAGGTCGGCGGCTTGACGAAAATCGCCGGCTGCGATGGCGTCTCTGCGTATAAATCGGAGCGTTCCAACTACGACATGCTCGTTGTACCAGCGGAATCCGTTTCGGGTGCCGGGTTGGTCGGTTTCTCGTTTCTTGTCGAGAGCGCAAACGATCTCGAATCGTCGATTCGGAACGCCCGCGAAAACGGTCTCGAATTGGCTACCGTGACCGACACCGATCACAAGATGAGTGCGGTCCTGCGCGATCCAGATGGGCATTCGGTGGAGTTTTATCATCCGAAAGGCAATGACGGTTTGGACGAGCTCCCCACACCGGGTGAAGGCGACCTCTGGGTTTTTCGCGGCTAACTAGGAGGCCCAAAACGGATGGCCACGAATACGATCGATACGCCTGTTGTAGCGAAACGGCGGCGTTATGTCGCAGACCCAAACGACATCGGCTCGCTGGTCCAGCCGGGTCGCGTGCATGGCAGCATCTATACCGACCCGGCGATTTTCGAACTGGAAATGGAGCGGGTCTTCGGACGCGCCTGGGTGTTCCTCGCCCATGAGAGCCAGGTCGCAGAACCGGGCGATTTCTTCACCACCCGTCTCGGACGCCATCCGGTCATCGTCTGCCGCGACAAGGACGGCGCGATCCGGGTTTTCTTCAATCGCTGCACGCACCGCGGCACGATTGTCTGCCGCGAGGCACAGGGCAATACCAACCGCTTCCTATGCCCCTATCACGGCTGGATCTTTGACACGAGGGGCCGGCTCGCGGGCGTGCCCTATCGCGGCGCTTATTCCGACGAGTTCCTCGCCGACGAAAGCCTGAACCTCGCCGAGGTGCCGCGCGTAGAGAACTATCGCGGCTTCATCTTCGGCTGCCTAGCCAAAACCGACGTCGCATTGATCGAACATATGGGGCCATTGATCGAGGGCATTGACGGTATCCTGGAACGCGCGCCGGAGGGCGCGATATCGGTCCCGGCCGGCGTCCATCAGTACGAATACTGCGGCAACTGGAAAATGCAGATCGAAAATGGGGTTGACGAATACCACCCACCTTTCTCGCACGCCTCGTCGGTCAAAAAGGGCGGGCACCAGATGCAGCGTGCCTATGGCAGCACCGACGGTTACAAAGTGGTGCGCGGCAGCGAGGACCAGGAGGTCGGCTATGCCGAGTCCTATTACGACATCGCGGAATGCCATGGCGCGGATTACGGCCAGGCCTTCCTGACGATCCCAGACGATTCCCGCAAGGTCGATCTGCGCGAGGGGTCGTACAAGGCGAAGATGATCGCCAAGCTGGGTGAGGAAGCCTATGAGGACATGTTCGAGCGCGCCCGGATGAGCAACGCGGTCTTCTATCCGAACATGATCTTGCGCACGACCGGCAACGTGCATATCCGCACGATCCAGCCGGTCGCCGTCGACCACACGATCATCCGGGTCTGGCCGATCCAAATCGCCGGTTACGCGGATCATATGAACAAAGGCGTCCTCAAATATTCCAACATCCATGTCAGCGTCAGCTCCTTCGTGCAGACCGACGACATCGAAATTTTCGAACGCATGCAGGAAGGCCTGCAGGCGAAGCAGCCGGAATGGCTGATGCTCGCGCGCGGCCTCGACCGGGAATGGGAAGGCCCCTTCCCCGGCGAGCTGATCGGTAAGGCGAGCTGGGAGACCGGCATCCGCAAGCAGTTCGCCTATTGGAAAGACCTCATGACGGCGTCGGGCTAGGAGTCGATAAGATGGACGCATTAGCCGCCCCGCCGCGGCGCAAGATGGCGCCGCCGCAAATCTGGGAGTTCCTGTTCTACGAGGCCGAATTGCTCAACGAACAGAAGTACGAGGCTTGGCTGACTCTTTTCACCCCGGACTGTCTCTATTGGATGCCGGCCGAGGACGACCAGCTGGACGGCGAGAGCCGGATATCGCTCTATTACGACGACCGCCAGATCATGGAGGACCGGATCTACCGACTGCGCCATCCCAAGATGTACTCGCAGCGTCCTATGGCGCGGGGCGTGCGGTTGATTTCCAATGTCGTGCTGGAGGACGGACACCCGGACGGTGCGCCGGTCGTGCTGTCAAGCTTCACGATGACGGAGTTCCGGCTGAACCAGCAACGCACCTTGGGCGGCCGCTACGAACACCATTTGCGGCGCGAGGCCGACGATTGGAAAATCCACAAGAAAATCGTCCGTTTGGTCAACTGCGACGGCGTCCTTAAGAACGTCGGTATACCGGTTTAACCCGCTATTCCTCTTTTACGTCGGGCAGCGCCTGAAAGGCGTCCCGCAACGCCTGCGACCAGCGGTCGCTGACCGCCGCGAAATCCGGATCATCCGCTTCGATCCGCGCTGTACCTTGAAATCCAGCGTGTCGCCACGGATGACCGACAGGTCCAGCAGCATGCCAACGAACAGGTTACTGCGCAGGGTCGAATCCATCGACACCATGGCCGCCTTCAACGCGTCCTTCACCGGCGTATCGATCGTCACGACACCGGCATTGGTGCGCGTGTCCGCAAGGAAGACGAGCCCTTCGGCGATCTTCAATCCCAGGCAATACGTCATTCTTTGCGGCCGGTGCTGTTCCAAGAAGGTGCGCCAATTTAGACGACAACAGGGGGCGCCAAATCAGTTAAGCGTTCGATTGCGCGAGGACAACGAGTGACAAGCGCGGATGGCCGCCTCTATCATCGTTTGGGACACAAGATCGAAGGACCGCATGACCGATCCGCTATTTCAACCGCTGACGATTCGCCGCGTCACCTTTAAGAACCGCTTCATGAGCACCAGCCATGCGTGCGGGCTGGAGGAGGGCGGATTGCCGAAGGAACGCTACCAGCGCTATCACGAGGAAAAGGCGAAAGGCGGCATCGCATTGACGATGTTCGGCGGTTCTTCCAACGTCGCACCCGATTCGCCATCGGTGTTCCAGCAGCTCTACGTCGGCGACGACACCGTTATTCCCTATCTGCAGGAGTTTTCCGAGCGCATTCACGCGCAGGGCGCGGCGATCATGTGCCAGATCACCCATCTCGGCCGCCGCGGCGAACCTTACGCGTCGAACTGGCTACCGACGATCGGCCCGTCGCCGATCCGCGAGACCCTGCACCGCAGTTTCCCGAAGGAAATGGACGAGCACGATATCGACCGCGTCGTGAAGGCCTATGGCGCTGCGGCGAAACGCTGCCAGGAGGGCGGTCTGGACGGCATCGAGACGCTCGCCAGCTCGCACCTGATCGGCCAGTTCCTGTCGCCGCATACCAACAAACGGACGGACCGGTTCGGCGGTTCGCTGGAGAACCGCTGCCGTTTCGGGCTGATGGTGTTCGAGGAAATCCGCCGGCAGGTGGGTGACGGTTTCCTGGTCGGGCTGCGCTGTTCGGTCGACGACGCCATGGAAGACGGCCTGTCCGCCGACGAAGCGCTCGCCATCGCGAAGATATTCGAAGCGTCAAGTTTCATCGATTTTTTCAACGGCATCTACGGCCGCATGGACACGCTGATCGGTCTTGCCGTCGACAACATGCCGGGCATGGCCTCGCCGATAGCGCCGTGGCTGCAGGCGGTCGGCGCCTTCAAGCGCGAGGTCGGCTTGCCCGTGTTTCACGCCGCCCGCATCACCGACATCGCCACGGCCCGCCACGCGATCCGCGACGGGCTGCTCGACATGGTCGCGATGACCCGGGCGCATATTGCCGATCCCCACCTGGTCAACAAGCTATCGCAAGGCCGGGAAGCGGAGATCAGGCCCTGCGTCGGCGCGACGCACTGCATGTCGCCGCATCGGCCGGTCTGCTTGCACAACGCGGCAACGGGCCGGGAAACGGCGCTGCCGCAAATCGTCGCGCGCGCCGAGACGCCGGGCCGGAAGGCGGTGGTGGTCGGCGGCGGGCCGGCCGGCCTGGAAGCCGCCAGGGTACTCGCCGGGCGCGGCCACAACGTCGTGCTGTTCGAAGCAGCGCCCGAGCTGGGCGGTCAAGTGCGGATCGGCGCGCGGGCGAGCTGGCGCGGCGACCTGATCGGTGTGGTCGATTGGCGGACGATAGAAATGGAGCGGCTTGGCGTGGAGGTGAAATGTAACCGTTTCGCCGAGCCCGAAGACGTTCTAGAGGAAGAGCCGGAAGTCGTCATCATTGCGACCGGCGGCATCCCCGACATCGACTGGCTCGACGGTGCCGGACACGCGACGAGCATTTGGGATTTCCTGACGGGCAACGCGCCGGTTGGCGACGAAGTGATCGTCTATGACGGCACCGGCCGGCATCCCGCGCCGCATGGCGCGGAACATGCCGCAATGGCCGGCAGCCACGGCACGCTCGTCTCGATCGATGGCGAGTTGGCGGCGGAACTGACCTATGCGGAGCGCGCGGTCTGGAAACGGCGCCTCTACGAACTCGACATCGGCATGACGTTCGACCACCGGCTGACCGGCATCGCAAAGACTGGCAACCGGCTCACCGCAACCTTCGTCAACGAAACGACGAGCCTGTCATTCGAACGTACCGCCGACCAGATCGTCGTCGAACACGGCACCGTGCCGCTCGACACGCTCTATCACGAACTGCGGGCTCAAGCGTCAAACGACGGCGTCACCGACCTCGACGCACTGATCGCAAACGAACCGCAACCGCGCGCCGCTGCGCACGGGTTCGAACTGCACCGGATCGGCGACGCGGTCTCCAGCCGCAACATCCAGGCAGCGATCTACGACGCGCTGCGCCTCTGCCACGTGATGTGACGCCCTCCTAGGCGGCTTCCTTTTCGGCCACGGTCTGCCGCCAGGTCTCCTTGATCCATTTGGCGCAGGCGACCGAGTGCTCGAAGATCGAATACTTGTTGCCCATGCCGTAATCGGGGCCGGGAATAAATTCGGTCGAGATCTGGCCGCGCGGACTGTCGTCCTGCGCCGCGTGGTGCGCCAGAAGATGCCGGACGACCTCTTTCCACGGCTCCAGCCGCGACTCGTCCCAGCCGCTGTGATATTCGCCCGGCGCCGGCTGGATGAAGGGGTACTGGATGCCGCGTCCAACCTTTCCATCCGGGTGCCGGCCCCAGATGTTCTTCGGGTTGTTCGGCACCGAAGCGCGGGCGTGGCAGTGCCAGACATAATTCTTGCCGATCCATTGGTCGCAGACATTGCCTTCCTGATAGGGGTCGAGCACGACGGCACCGGATTCCACGTCGGGCCGCATGTCGAGAACGTCCTGTTCCTCCGGATTGTCGATCTTGAAGATGACGTGCGAATGGTCGAGCGTCATGCGGTACGGGATGCCGCGCGCTTCGACCAGTTGGGCGACTTCCATCACGCGGCCGTAATGCTCCGACCACATATTGACGTGCACTTCGAAAGTCGGCCGGCAGCCCACTGCCTCGCCGATCTCATAGGCGCGGAAATAAATCTCGGCGACTTCATCGTTGGTGATGAGGTGCCCGTCGGCATGGTGCATCATGATCTGCGTGTTGTGGACCTTGCTGCCGAGCCGGGCGCTGGTTCGGATATTCTGCTCCAGCAGCGCTTCGTCGCGGCCGAGCGTGTAGAACCAGCCGCCGGCGCGGATCGGCAGATCGTACTTCTCGCTAAGCCGCATATACTCGTCGACCACATCGAGCAATTCCGGCGTCTTGTCGAAATAGTCGTAGACGCCCGACTCGCGCACCATACGAAACTTCGTCTCCAGGTCGAACTCCGTCTCGCCCCCGGTGTGGCACACGCCTTTTTCGGTGATGCCGACCAACAGTTCCTTGCTCATCGCGTCTCTCCCCCTGGTGTCACCGCAAGCTTAGGCCGGTTGGCATCGCCGGGCAAAACGTTGCGCTGCGTGCCGCTTCCCGAAACTGGCACCGATAGCGTAATCTGAGCCTCACCATTTCGAACTGGCTGGAAATATGGCTCCGAACGACAGCAATTTCGCGCCCGACAAGGGCGTCTTCAACCCGTCGGACGAATACCAGAGACGGGAGCGGCGTGATCTCGGCACCATCCTGGAGCCGGCCCGCGACATCCCCGTCTTCGCCACCACCGACGTGCTTGTCGTGGGCGGGGGACCGGCCGGTACGACGGCGGCGATCGCGGCGGCCCGGCGCGGCGCGGACGTCATCTTGGCGGAGCGCTATAACCATCTGGGCGGCCTGTCGACCGGCGGGCTTGTCGTGTGGATCGACCGCATGACGATCTGGAACGGCGACCTGCTAATCCGCGGCGTCGGCGAGGAATTGCTCGACCGCCTGCCGAAGGACGCGATCTACGGTCCCCCAAAGGAGCAATGGGGTTCGCGCGAGGAGGAACTGGCGCGGCAATGGGCGCGCCGCCATACCGCGTTCCACGGCACCGTCACCCATGCGCCGATGATCGATCCGGAATGGCTTAAGCTGGAATCGCTGAACCTGGTACTCGGCGCGAATATCGAACTGCTGCTGCACAGCTGGGTCGCGGGCCCCCTGGTCGAGGACGGCAAGGTGGTCGGCGCGATCCTCGAATCGAAACAGGGCCGCATGGCGATCAAGGCGGACGCTGTCGTCGACGCGTCGGGCGACGGCGATATCTTCGCGCAAGCGGGCGAAGGGTTCGAAGGCGACATCGACGACGACGACATCCATCATTGCGCCAACACGGCGTCACTGTTGAGCGGCGTCGATGTGCAGCGCTGGTTCGACTGGCAGGATGCCAATCCGCAACGCTATAAGGATTTTATGCGCCGCGGCCGCGAGGCGACCAAGCATTTCATCCTGCCCTTCGCCGGCTGGCGCAACGACGTCGTGGTCTTCATGGGGCCGCGCTTCGCCGGCTTCGACGTGCTCAAGGTCGACGATCTGACGACCCTGGAAATCCTGTCGCGCGAAAGCCTGGTCGAGCTGCTGAACTATTACCGCGACAACGCGCCGGGGTTCGAGAATGCCTGGATCATGCTGACCGCCCCGCAGCTCGGCGCGCGGCACAGCCGCCGGTTGGTCGGTGCGGACAAGATGACCGGGCCAAGGACCAAGAGCGGTAAGATTTTCGATGACGAGATCGGCGTCAGCCCGAGCCTGAGCCCGAACATACCGGACGTATCGGTCCCCTACGGGTCCCTCGTCCCCGCCAAGACCGACAATCTGCTGGTCGCGGGCCGCCACATCTCGACCGACGCGCAGACCCACACCTTCATGCGTGAAATCCCGCAATGCTGGCTGACCGGCCACGCCGCCGGCGTCGCCGCCGCGCTGAGCGTCCAAGGCGGTACCCCGCCGCGCAACGTGCCCATCGGCGACCTGCAGTCGGCGCTGCGAAAGCAAGGCGCATTCATTAGGACGCCGGAGGACGGTTGAAATATTGCCCCGCCCGGCGAAGCGGGAGGACCCTTTCCGACCGTCAACAGGCGGCTATCGACAGGCCGTTGAGATCTGTTCGACGTGCCGAACCAAGTCATGCTGTACTGCGCCTTCGTGCGATCGATATTTTTCGGTACCGTCTAGACCAGATCGGGGTTGATTGGAATCGCCTATGGCGATCCAACAGCCGCGTGAATCTGGTCTATCTCCTAGAAAAATAGCAGATTCACAATATCGCTCGAACCCATGAAATGGGTTCAATCAATCTTGATCTGCTATAACCGCCACGCCGGGCTGACTCGATTGCACTCCAGACCTTGTATGGGGTAAGCGGCATCTTCAAGTCGCGGATTCCGTAAGGCCGCAGCGCATCGACGACCGCGTTGACGATCACGCCGAGCGCTGCGGTCGTACCGCCTTCGCCGCCCGCTTTGACGCCGAGCGGATTGGTCGGCGACGGCACCTCGTGCAGTTCGGTTTTGAGATCGGGAAAATGATCGGCGCGGGGCATGCCGTAATCCATGAACGACCCGCTGAGCGGCTGTCCCGACGGGTCGAACACACACTGTTCCCACATCGCCTGACCGACGCCCTGCACGAGACCGCCATGGGTCTGCCCATCCACGATCATTTGATTGATCGCCCGCCCGACGTCGTCGACCGCCGCATATCGGGCGATTTTCACATACCCGGTTTCCGGATCGACCTCGACCTCGCAGATATGGCATCCGTTCGGGAAGACCGGCGTGTGCATCTCGTTGGTTTCGATAACCGAGAGCGCGTCCTCGGGTAACCCTCGCGATTGCGCCGCGGCCGCCAGCTCGAAGATCGTCATGCCCCGGTCGGTGCCGGCGACAAGGAAGCGGCCATCGGCAAACCCGATGTCGGGTTCGGCCGCTTCCAGTATGTGCGCGGCGACACGGCGGCCTTGCGCGATAAACGTGTTGGCCGCTTTGACGATCACCGTGCCGGCCATCCGCATCGAACGGCCGGAGTGGGAACCGCCACCGACTTTGACGATATCGGTATCGCCAAGCACGATCCGGACCTGTTCGAAAGGCAGGCCGAGCCCGTCCGCGGCGACCTGCGCAAACGCGGTTTCATGCCCCTGGCCGCTCGGCTGGGTGCCGATCACGACATCGACCCGCTGTGCGTCCGCGCGCACGTGAAATTCCGTCTGCTCGATTGGCGACCCAATCGACGATTCGACATAACAGCAGACGCCGCGGCCCAACAGCTGGCCGCGACCTTCTACCGCCCGCCGCCGCATTTCGAACCCATCCCACCCATTCAGCGCCATTGCCTTGTCGAGGCAGGTCCCGTAATCACCGCTGTCGTAGACCATCCCCACAGCATTGCGGTATGGCATATCGTCGGGCCGCACCAGGTTCCGGCGGCGCAACGCGATCGGATCGAAACCGAGTTCGCGCGCCGCAGTGTCGATCAAGCGTTCCACCGCCAAGACGATCTCGGGCCGGCCGGAACTGCGGTAGGCGTTGGTCGGCGGAGTATTGCTGAAAACCGCCCGTGCGCGCACGGTCGCCACGGGAACCCGGTAACAGCCAGTGATTATTCCCGCGCCTTTCGACAAGGGCGACAAGGATACGCAGCGGGCGCCGACATTGCTTAAATTGGATGCGCGCAGGGCCAGAATGTCGCCATTGCGATCAAGCGCGAGATCGAGATCGGCCCGCAGATCGCGGCCTTGATAATCACTGATGAAGGATTCGCTGCGCACGGCAGTGTATTTCACCGGCCGGTCCAGTTTGCGCGCCGCCCAGACGAGGAGCGGAAATTCGACATAGACTCGGTTTCGGGTTCCGAAGTTGCCGCCGACATCGTAGGCGACGACCCTGACATTGGAAGGATCCGTATTTAGGACGGCCGCGATTTCGCGCTTCTGGCGCACGACGCCGCCGCTGCCGGCATAGAGCGTATACCGCCCCGTTGTTGTGTCATACGCGCCAAGCGCCGAGCGCGGTTCCATCGGGACGCCGGTAACGCGGCCGATATCGAAGCCCATCGATACGACATGATCCGCCTTTGCAAAGGCCGCATCCGTCGCCGCGGAATCGCCGAACAGCGTCTCGATCAAAACATTGCCGGCAGCCTCCTCCCAAATGCGCGGTGCGTCAGGTTCGGCGGAGGCTGCCGTATCCGTTACAGCGTCAAGCGGCTCGTAGTCGACCAACACCGCCTCTGCTGCATCCAGCGCCTGCACTTTCGTTTCCGCGACGACCATCGCCACGGGCTCACCGACATAGCGGCTTTTGTCCATCGGCAGAGGGAGATGGCGCCCTAGATGCACAGGATCGCCGACGGCGCCACCTGGCGCATGCAGCTTCATATCGAATTTGGTTTTCGGCAGCGGGTCGTGCGGAATTTCGCCAAGCCCGTCCGCGGCGCAATCGCGGCCGGTAAATGCGCCGAGAGCGCCTGGACACTGCAAGGCCTGGGAAACATCGATCGACAACAACCGCGCATGTGGCAACGGCGAACGGACCATCGCTGCATAGACTTGATCCGGTAGATCAAAATCGTCGCTGAACCGGCCGTGCCCCGTAAGCAGCCGTTCGTCTTCATTGCGGCGAACCGGCTCGCCGACACTGCCGCTCATGAATACGTGTCCTTCCTTAGAGCGTGGCTCGTAATATGTTGCTGTTTTCATTGGCGATTGTCGAGTCGGATGGCAGGAGCGGTCCGCCGGGCGATGCCGGGCATCGGCCAAGGGGCGCGACGCACCAGCCGACCGACAAGCGCCAACCCTTTGGGTGGCCTTTGTTTAATCGCTGGAGGGTGTCAGCGCCCGCTTGCGATGCCACCGGCATCGCGGCACGGACCCTTCCACCCCAGCGAGTAAACAAAGACCATGAAATCAACAACATATTACGAGCCAGGCTCTTAGAGCCCGTTTGGGTATCGCTTAAATATAGGCCAATCAGCGCGCGCAAACCTCGATTTTCTGATTTTCGTACTTCAAACGGGTGACGTGGAAGGCCATCTATCGCCGCATTATGCGCTTACTACCTCCCTGCTGGCGTATTTCCTCCCTCCCTCGAAATACGCCGTAACTAGGCTTCGCCCATATTGGGTGGGGCCTTTATTTTTATTTCACTTCGCAATATTAGGCGAAACACCCTATCCTAAATTTTATTGATGAATTTATCTTGCCTATCCGGTTTACACCCACACCCACTAGGGCTAGAATGGGCGCAAACCGGATATAGGGGAGCGCGCCATGGATGTTCTCGACCGCGCCGATCTCCCATTCCCGCATTCGCTACCCGAGTTCCAGCGACTTTTC
>JAKZTB010000353.1:0-9995 GCA_047517345.1 Alphaproteobacteria bacterium | reverse complement strand
TCCGGAGATCATGCCTGACAATCCAAGCTCCGATGATAGTTCAATGGAGCTGAAATTCCGTATTCTTCACGACCGACTCAATAGTCCCCGTCAGCTGAAGGTGTCATCCACGTCTGAGATCGAGAAAAAGCGGACAAATTTCAGTCGAAATCAGACATGGCACGCGGCAATACGAGTGGCGCTGTGGGGGTGTATCTCTCATCGTGCCTGCCGGCCTGCTTAAGACGGGGCGGAAGGCGATACCGCCGCCCTATGGGCGTCAATCCTTATTGAACACGTAGATCGGGCTGCTCCAGGCCTGGAAGCCGTCTTCGGTGGTGACGCAGACCCAGAGCGGGTTGTCGCCTTCCGGCTTCAACGAAATTTCCAGTTCCGTCGACAGCGCCTTGTGCGGGTTGTCTTCCGGCAGGCGGAAGGCGCGCAGCTTGCGTTCCAGGCCGCCGGCCTCCAGCACTACGTCCTCGATACCGATGTCCGACAGCGCGGCGCGCAAGGTGCCGTGGTTGGTCGTGACTTCCAGGTCGCCGGCCTGTTTCGGGCTTATCCAGGCATCGAAGCCGCCGAAATTTCCGGTCGTGATCGCGTCGAAGACGACCATGTCGGCGCCTTGGGTTTCCAATTGCCGTTCGTGGTTCCAGGCGTTGATCTTCGCCATGCGCTCGACCACCGCGCCGTTGAAACGGGCGCGGCCCTTCCAGCTCGATTCGCGGCCGCGGCCGCGGTATTCCGCGCCGCTCCAGATCACCCGGATGCGCTCGCCGAGGTCCGCCTCGGCGTAGGGACGCACGGTCTTCAGGACCTCCATCCCGTTGCGGATTTCGACCCGCTCGATCGGCGCCTGCGTGGCGGCTTCGAGCTTGAGCGTGACCGTGCCGTCATCGGTTTGGACGATGTCGCCCATCATGACCTCGCCGACGGTTTGCGATGTCGCGTTGTCAAAGGCCTTCGGATCGAGGTCGAACAGCTGCCCTTCCGTGGCCAAGGTGGCGCGCACGTCGAGATGCATCCGCGTGCCCGTCGTGCCGTAATGATGGCGCTTGCGCAGGCAGTCGAAGATGCCGTCCCGGGTGAGTTCCTCGGCGTAGAAGCAGGTCAGCCCGCCATAGGCGCCGAATATCGAGACGCCGGGGTAGCTGGCGCCGGGCCGGCCCTTGTGGCCGTCGCTGTTGCAGACGACGCCGCTGCGGTGGCCGAGCGGGAAGCCGTCGGTCAGCAGCCACTCGAACGTGCCCCAGGCCGAATGGATTTCCATCGCGGTTTCGAGCTTGGGGTCGTGCGCATATTTGATGTCCGCATACCGGCCGCCGACATGGGCGTAGATCAGGCAGTCCTCGTCGGCCAGCGCCTCGAACAGCAGGTTGGCGTTCGGCGCGTCGGTGTCCAGATCGTGCCGTTCCGGCAGTAGGGCGTGCGAGGAGCGGCGGATTTGCCGTCCTTCGGTGCGGAAGTACACGTTGCGGTCGCCGCCGACCGCCGTATTGCCGGACCATTCATAGCCGGGGAAGGTGACGAAGCGGCCGTCCTCGTGATGATAGGCCGTCAGCTCGTTGAGAAAATCCCAGAACGCGTTGTTGACCTGGAAGTCGTTCGCCTGGTGGCTGGTGGTGTCGAGGAACGCCTTGTTGCGGGCGAAATCGAAATAGGAACGCGAGGTGCCGATACCGATCGACTCTCCGCTCTGCCCGTGCAGGTCGCCCCAATAGCCGCTGTATTGCCCCTCGCGGATCATCATCGGATGGGATTCCGCGACGACGTCGCCGCTGTCGGCATCGCGCACGGTGATGCGCAGTTCACCCGGCAGGTCGACGCTCAACCCCTCGAAGGTTACGGCACGCTCGCCCAACGGATAGCCGAACCGCTCCGGCAGGTTGTTGACCGGCACGGTCGTCTCGAAGACGAAGTTGCCTTGCGCGTGCTCGGTCGGGTTGCCCCATTTGTCCTCCGCCTTGAGGCCGAAGATGAAGCTTTCGCCGGGGCGGCGCAGGCTCGACAGTACCGCCCGCCAAACCGCGGGCTGGCCCGGCACGATGGAAATGCTCGGCGTGTTCGGGATCGCCGTGAAATGGCCGACGGCGCAGACGTCCGCCAGCACCTTGAACTCGAAACCGGTCTCGACGAAGGTCTGCATCTGCATGCCGGGCGAACCGAAGCGGGTATCGCCGAAGACGATGGTGATCGTGTCGCCTTCGCTGAGATAGCCGCCCGACACGCCGATCGACAGCGCCTTCCAGCGCGGCCGGGCGCTGACGCCGCGGCGGCTGTATTCGATCGACAGGGTCGAATTGTTGCTCGCCTCCGCGGTCACGTAATTCGGCGCCGTCGGATCGGTGGTCTGCAGCCGTCCAGCGTCGCCCATGGCGCGGAAGACGACGCGGATCGCGCCGCTGTCGTCGAGCCCGAAGCGGCCGACCGTGTAGGTCAGGGTGAAGGTCTGCAGGCTGCGGGCCTCGAACGCGCCCTTCGGCGTGATATCGACATGGCCGTAGAGGACCGGATCGGCCCCCGGCTGCACGTTTGACCATCCTTCGCCGACAAGATGGGAATCGACGATCGACTCGCCGCCCTTCAAATCCGGTTTCGTGGATTTAGCGGGTGCCCCTGTGTCCGGCATGGCAAATCTCTCCCATAGCGCACTTTATTGCACCTATCATTCGCACATTGGGGCCAGCCGGGACAACCGGCAATAAGGCGCTTACGCTGCGAGGCGGGGCCGTCCGGCGAGCCGCGGGGCTTCCTGCTTGAACAGGCGGATCACCTCGTCCATGACCGCGCGCACGTTCGGCAGCTGCCGCAGGTCGGGATGGACGATGATGTGCATGTCGCTTTCGACGCCCTCCAGCGGCGGCGTCAGGCGCACCAGGGCCGGGTCCGTATCGCCGGCGAAGCAGGGCAGCACGCCCAGCCCGGCGCCCTTGCGCACGGCTTCGTGCAGGATCAGCCCGTTATTGACCCTGAAGGCTGCCTTATGGCCGTCGAGATGTTCGCGCATCCAGCCTTGCCCGGCGAAATAGGTGTGGTCGTCGTCGAACGAAACCCAGGTGCAATCCGTATAGCGCTGCGGTCCGCGGGCGGCTGGATTGGCTTCGACATAGCCGTGCGCGCCATAGACCGCGTAGGACAAGACGCCGAGCTTGCGCGCGATCAGTTCCGGCGATTCCGGCAGGCAGGCGCGGACCACCAGGTCGGCCTCGCGCTTCGACAGATTGGCGTTGACATGGGCCATGGATATCTCGATTTCGATCTCCGGCAGGTGTGCCCGTATCTCCGAAAGATGATCGGTCAAAAACTGCGCCGGCGTTTCGAACACGGACAGCCGGACCGTGCCGCTGACCTGGTCGGCCAGAGTCGCCTGCCGGCGTTGCAGGGTTTCCGCCGCGCGCTCCATCTCTTCGGCGATCTGCAGCAGTTCCGCGCCCGCCGCCGTCTGTACGAACCCGTCCGGCAAGCGGTCGAACAGTCGCGCCGAAAGCGAGTCCTCGAGCTGCGACAAACGCCGTCCTACGGTCGGTTGGGTCACCTTCAGGTGCCGTGCCGCCGCCGACAGGCTGCGATGCCGTGCGACGGCCAGAAAGACCCGCAAATCGTCCCAATTCAACGCCATATCGGCTTCCTTTCGCGGCGAATCGCCCTATAAATTATTTTATAGAAGCTATGCAAATTTCTGTAATGTGCAACAGAAATTTTTAGCCTAATTCACTGTTGCGAATTAGTCGCAATTAACGTTATCGAGTTTTTCGGAGCAGCAGAGATGTATTTCGATTTACGGCTTTGGGGTTTCACGAAGGGCGTTCGGGGCCGCATTTACAGCGCCGTGGCGATCGGCGTTTTGGCCACGATGTTCGGCATCGCGCGGCTGGCGCTGCTCGGCTGGTTGATCGCCAAAGTCTTCCAGGGCGTGCCGCTCGACGACCTGTTGTGGCCCTTCGCCGGCGTCGCCGCCGTCATGGTCGTGCGCGGCTGGCTCGAATATCTGCGCACCATGGTGGCGCACGATACGGCGGCCAAAGTCCAGGTCCATCTGCGCACCGTCATCTTCGACAAGGTCGCCGAACTGGGGCCGGCCCATTTCGGGCTGGAACGCACCGGCGATGCGATCATGGCGATGATAGAGGGGGTCGAGCAGCTCGAGATCTATTTCGGCCAATACTTGCCGCAGCTGATCATTTCCATACTGACGCCATTCCTGATCTTTGGCTTCGTCGCCTTTCTCGATTGGCCGGTCGCCTTCGTCATGCTGGCCGCCGCGCTGCTCACCCTGATCGCGCCGCAGGCGTTTCACAGCTGGGACCACAAGAACAGCCTCGCCCGGTCGCGCACCTACAAAGCCTTCGCGGCGGAATTCCTCGACTCCGTACAGGGGCTGGCGACGCTGAAATCCTTCGGGCAGAGCGGCGCCCGCTCGAGGATTCTGAAAGTGAAGGCCGACGACGTGTTCCGCTCGACCATGTGGGTCCTGGCGACAAACTCGCTCGCCCGCGGCATCACCGACACCGGCATCGAGGTCGGCGCGGCCGCGACCTTGGCGCTCGGCGCCTACCGCGTGGTTGACGGCGATATGAGCTTGGCGGCGCTGATCATGGTTCTGATGATGGGCGTCGAGGTGTTCCGCCCGCTGCGCGACATGCGCTCGCTGATGCATAACGGCATGATGGCGCAGGCCTCGGCCCAGACGATCTTCCACCTGCTCGACTCGAAACCGATCGTTATCGAAGGCGGGGCTGCCGCGAATACCGAAACGCTGTCGCCGACGGTCGCCTTCGACGACGTGACCTTCGCCTATCCGAGCAGCCGCCGGACCGCGCATGAGGGGCTGAGCTTCGAGGTCGAGGCCGGCGAACGGATCGGCTTCGTCGGACCCAGCGGCGTCGGCAAATCCTCGATCGTGCGGCTGTTGCTGCGCTTCTACGACCCGACCGAAGGGGCGGTGAAGATCGGCGGACGCGACCTGCGCGACCTCACTTTCGCGGAGATCCGCGGCCAGATCGCCGTCGTCAACCAGGACACCTACCTGTTCCACGGCACGGTCGCGGACAATCTGCGCATCGGCAAGCCCGGCGCGACGTTGGAGGAGATCGCCGAGGCGTGCCGCGCGGCCAACGCGCACGAGTTCGTCGCCAAGCTGCCGCAGGGCTACGACACCGTGATCGGCGAGCGCGGCATCCGCCTGTCCGGCGGCCAGCGGCAGCGCATCGCCATTGCCCGCGCGATCCTGCGCGACGCCCCGATCCTGGTGCTCGACGAGGCGTTGTCGGCGGTCGATGCGGAGAACGAGGCGATTATCCAGGACGCGCTCGACCGGCTGATGGTCGGCCGCACCACGCTGATTTTCGCACACCGGCTCAGCAGCGTAATCGACGCGGACCGTATCCTGGTGCTCGACCGGGGCCGCATCGCCGAGACCGGCCGCCACGCCGAGCTGATGGCCAAGAAGGGCGTCTATCACCGCCTGATGGCGGAGCAGGCGGCGGAAACTGCGAGCGTCGACGCGCCGGTCGGCGGCGGCGGCGCGCTGGCGACCGGCGCGAGCACGCAACCGACCTACAGCGAGGAAGCGCAGTTCGCGCCGACCGACGCCATCGTCAAGGCGGAGGGCCTCGGCTGGTTCGCCGCCGCGCGCGTGCTGATGAAGCATATCGGGCCCTACAGGGCGAAGCTCGGCATGACTTTCTTCTTCGGCGTGACAAGGGTGCTCGCCTTCATCGGCATCGGCGTGGTCGGCGCGCTTGCGGTCAAGGCGGTGAAGGGCGGCGATCCGTTCGAGACGCTGCTGATCCTGCTCGCCGTCATGGCGCCGGCCGCGGGGATCTTCCACTGGTTCGAATCGTGGCTCGCGCACGACATGGCCTTCCGACTGCTGGCCGAAATGCGCATCGCGCTGTTCAACAAACTCGACCGCTTGGCGCCCGCCTACATGGTGCGGCGGCGCACCGGCGACATGGTGGCGATGGCGACGCATGACGTGGAGCTGGTCGAGTATTTCTTCGCGCATACCATCGCGCCCGCCTTCGTCGCCGTGCTGGTGCCGGGGCTGGTGTTCGCGGCGCTGCTGTTCTTCGGCTGGCAGATGGCCGCCGCGCTGGCGCCCTTCCTGTTGATCGTGGCGATGAGCCCGTTCTTCATGCGCAAGCGGGTCGACGAGCTGGGTTCGCGGGCGCGCGAGGCGCTCGGCGAGCTCAACGCCCACGCCGTCGACACGATCCAGGGACTGGGCGAGATCATTGCCTTCCAGCGCACCGTTGAGCGCCGCCAGGAGCTGATCGACCGCACCGAATACCATCACACGGTTCGGCTGCCCTTCTTTCGCGACCTGACCTTGCAGACGGCGCTGCTCGAAGTGGCGACGGGACTGGGCGGCCTCGCGGTGATCGTCGCCGGGGCCAGCCTGGTTGCCGCCGGCGCGCTCGACAGCGGGCTGCTGCCGTTGCTCACCCTGCTGGCCATGGCCGCCTTCCTACCGATTTCGGAGATCGCCAATGTCGGCCGCCAGCTCGCCGACACGCTGGGCTCGACCCGGCGTCTCTACGCCGTCGACAACGAGCCGGTCCCCGTGACCGACGGCCCGGGCGTCGGCGATGTCGACGAAGCGGACGGATTGCAGATCGTCCTCGACGGCGTCGATTTCCAGTACGAGGCGGGCAACCGCCGCGCCCTGCACGCGGCCCGTTTCGAAGCGCCCGCGGGCAAGACCGTCGCCTTGGTCGGCCCGTCCGGCGCGGGCAAGACCACGATCGCCCATATGCTGATGCGCTTCTGGGACCCGGAGAACGGCACGATCAGACTGGGCGGGCGCGACCTCAAGGACTACGCGCTCGACGATCTGCGCCGGCGCATCGCGCTGGTCGCCCAGGACACCTATCTGTTCAACGACACCTTGCGCGCCAACATCCTGATCGCCGATCCGGCGGCGGACGAGGCCAAGCTGATCGACGCGCTCAGGCGGGCCTCGCTCGGCGATTTCGTCGACGGGCTGCCGGACGGGCTCGACACACGTGTCGGAGAGCGCGGCATGCGTCTGTCCGGCGGTCAGCGCCAGAGGGTCGCCATCGCGAGGGCGTTTTTGAAGGATGCGCCCGTGCTGATTCTCGACGAGGCCACGTCGCACCTCGACGCGGTCAACGAGAAGGCGGTGCGCGAGTCGCTCGCGGAGCTGATGGCCGACCGCACCACCATCGTCATCGCCCACCGCCTGTCGACCGTGCGCAGCGCCGACCTGATCGTGGCGCTGAACGAGGGACAGGTGATCGAGACCGGCACCCACAACGAGCTGCTCGCCAAGCGCGGGCTGTACGCGCAGCTCGTCGCGCACCAGCTTGCCGGCGCGGCCGGCCGCAGTGCGGCGGAGTAGCGGCGATGAACGGTTACGTTACGATGCTCGCGCTATCGCAAGCTGGTCGAGGTGGCGCGCCGCGCGGCTGCGTTGAAGAGCAGCAACGAGACCTGTCATCCCGGACAAGGCGCATCGCGCCGCCGATCCGGGAACCAGGACCCGGTCGCTTCCTACGACAGAGATGGACCCCTGCTCTGCGCGGCATTGCCGCTTGGCTGGGGTGACGGCCTTTGTTTGTGACGATATTTCGTGTCTCATGCGGCTGAACCGAGAACCATAGGGAACCCCCATGACCACCGGGATCGGCATCGTCGGTGCGGGGATGATCGCGCCGATTCATCTGGAAGCGATCAACGGCCTGCCCGATGCGCGCGCCATCGGCATCATGGACCATGGCAGCGGCAAGGGCCGCGAGATCGCGCCGGACCTGGATCCGGCGGGCGCGGACGATCTTGAGACCTTCCTGGCGCGCGAATACCTCGACGTGGTGACGATCGCCACGCCCTCCGGTAGCCATCTCGACATTGCGGTCAAGGCGGCGCACGCGGGCAAGCACTGCATCGTCGAGAAGCCCATCGAGATCACCTTGGAGCGCATCGACCGGATGATCGCCGCACACGACGCGGCGGGCACCCAACTTGGCGGTATTTTCAACACTCGCTACACCAAGGGCGGCAGCTCTTGAAACGCACGGTCGAGGCCGGCCGCTTCGGCACCCTGACCTTTGCCAGCGCCACGGGTCCCTGGTGGCGCGATCCGGAATACTATGCCTCGTCCGAATGGAAAGGAACCTGGGCGCTCGACGGCGGCGGCGCGCTGATGAACCAGGGCATCCATTCCGTCGACCTGCTGCAATGGCTGGTCGGCTCGCCGGTCGTGAGCGTCAGCGGCCGCATCGCCACCCTCGCGCACCCCACGATCGAGGTCGAAGATACGGGTACGGTGACCCTGCAATTCGAGAACGGCGCGCTCGGCAGCATCGCCTGCACCACCAGCATGTGGCCCGGTCACTTCCGCACCCTGGCCTTGGCCGGTACGGACGGCACCGCGGTGCTCGCCGACGAGGGCCTGCTGTTCTGGCAGTTCCGCGACGAGACGGCGGAAGACCGGGCGATCCGTGACGAATTGCTGGCCCTGCCGGGTGCGGGCGTCGGCGCGTCCAACCCGTCCGCCGGCGTCGACGCGCGCGGCCACCGGGCGGTGTTCGCGGATTTCCTAGCGGCGTTGAAAACGGGCGAGACCCCCGCCATCGACGGCCACGAGGCGCGCAAGGCGGTTGCGATCATCCGCGCGATCTACGAGTCGGCGGAGAAGGGCGGGATCGGTGTAACAGTAAAATAAATACCTGTAAGAACCATTAATCGATACCTGAGAATTATTTTCCCAATAAAAACACTTCAACCTAATCTAAAAGTGTCGGAGACATAGTAGTTAAAAACATCAAAATAATGACAAATTCTTGTTAGTTCAGTTCTACCGACGTATCGGCGGTTAGTTTGTGGTATAGCGACGTCTCTCCACTAGTGCCCGGTTTGAAGGTCTCGACGTTAAAGTCGGCATCCTTCAAATCAACTTTTTTAAATAATTCAAGAAAACTATCTGAATCTACAACAGAACCTGGAGCGGTATAATGAAGATACGCGGGCCGGAAAAATCTCATAAAACCACGAAATCCATTCGTCCGATTTAAGATCAGTCCCGTCCCGATAAAGTTCCAGGCACCTGGCCAACGATCTCGAACAGCGGAGAAATAATTCCAAATATTGTCAGAGATTTTTACATCATCCTTGTCTATAAACATATTTCTGAATACTAACTTAAATAACATATTGCCTTCCGCTCGATTCAACCTCCTACCACGCATCGCAGCATCGCGGTCCAATCTCGGGTTTATGCTTATTAGTGGTAACATCATATCTACAACGGTCGCTTGAGATAAGGATTCACCAACTCGACCTTGAGTGGCTAACCCCAACCTTCGAATTTTCTTGAAAAACGGGCTCTCCCTAGTACGATCGAGAGCCACGACGATTTCATGGCATGTCTTTTGAGGGCTTCTAACTTCGCTTAACGAGAAGAGATCGTAAACTAAGCTTTTATTAACCTTAGTTTGCGACAGGTTTACAGTGGCAAAAACGTTTGCTTGATCCGAAATATCCGCACCTATAAATACTACCACGTTAATTTCAAAGTCACCCTCCTCATATTCTTTGAGTCCCAATATCCTATGTTGTCCGTCAATTACCTTTGCGATATTGCGATAATATACTATCTGTTCTTCGTCTTCAGTATCCAGAAAATTATCTAGTGTTAACGTAGCAACACCCGTTTCTTGATTTATGTATTCAAGAGATGTGCACCGTTCTTCTACGGAAATGATAACTGAAGTTGGAAAAGTTGCGCCTACGGTATGGGTGTATTCCGCTATTTCAATGACACGCTTCGGATTAAGTTGTCTTTGAATTCCCAAGTAGGTTTCAATTTCTCTTTCAGACTTAATTAGTCGCCTAATACCAAACATCGGTGACTGATACCACCGAGCGGAATGCCTGACTCACGTTGGGGATTCCCAAGCGGTCCGATCTCTGACTCAATGTGGTGAACCAATGAGGTTCGCCATGGCAGCGCCTATCGACTTACGGAACGATTTTGACAGCGTCTCACTGCG
>JAKZTB010000352.1:0-17270 GCA_047517345.1 Alphaproteobacteria bacterium | reverse complement strand
CTGCCATAGCGGCCCAATGCTTCTGCTATGCGCACAATCCGTATCTCCGGATCCATCGATACCCCCGGTTCCTTGGAACGCTTCAAGAAACCGGACATATCGCGTGCTACACATTCCGGACATACCTTGTGCTACTGACATTCGATTTACGCGAGCCAGCGTTGGGTCCCCTCCGACATAGCCCAAGTCTAGCCGCCGTTGCATGTCGAATTCTAGTCTGAGGATTGTTTAAACGACATCCGGAAATGTTAAGGGTTGTCGCCCGTCTTGGGCGAGGCATCCATTCATCTTAATTGTGAAGTTAGGACGACGCAAAAGCGCGTTTCGCGCCGAAGCCGTTCCCGCTAAATGCGTCCCTCACACAACTTCGTCCTTGCGGTCCGTCGTCTCACCGTAGCGGGCGAGCGCCGGCGGTTTGAGGCCAGCATAGGCGGCCTCGACCTTTTCGTTGATCAGTTTGTTGTGCTGCTCGAACAGGCTGTTGCCGTCGAGGTCGCTTTCGACGATCAACGGGCCGAACTTCTCGACTTCGAAGACCCACATCGCCTGGGCGAGGCCCAACTCCTCGAGCCAATGCGCGGCCACGACGCGTTTGATCCCGCGGCCGAGCAATGCGCCGGTGCCGTAGCCCACCGTCGTCAGGTAGACCGCGCCGTTCGGCGCCAGTTTGTCGCGGTAGTCCTCCGGCGACATGCCGCCCTTGCCGATCAACATTTTGCAGCCCGAGATCTCGAACCAGGCGTCGAGCCATTTGGAAAAGCGGAAACTCGCGGTCGCGGTCACCGCGCCGACATTGAAGGTGCCGTCTTCGTTCACCGACGCCGCCGGCGAACAATGGAAATTCACGTTGGAGATTTCGTGCACCGGTACCGGTGGCGCCATGCCGTCCCCGAGCATGCGCTGATACAGTCTCTCGCGGCCGGTATAGATCACTCCGTCGAGGAAGACGATGTCGCCGAGTTCAAGCTCGCGCAGCGCCGTGTCGTCGACCGGGACCTTGAGGCGCTTGCGCCTCAGCCCGCCGCCAGACTCTTTTCCGCCGTCGTCCATTCCACGCTCTCCCGCCTCAGATAAGGGGTGAACCAGTTCGGGTCGGTCCGGTATTCCAACCGCCCGTCATTATGCAGCCGCGCCACCGCCCGACGCGAAGACAGGCAGAAGCTGTGCACGCTGATCGGCATGCCGCCGGTGTGGCAGCAGCCGACCTCGATATGGCAGTCGACCACCATCGAGCTGCCGACATAGCCCATCGGCCCCATGCCGATCGAATTACCGATTTCCTTGAGCTCGTCTTCCAGCGCCGCGACCTGCGGATCGGGATTGCGGTCGCCGACGGTGCGCAGGCAAGCCGCCTGCTTACCCAAGGTCATGGCGATATCCTTACTGCCGCCGAGACCGACGCCGACAATCGCCGGCTGGCAGGCCAACCCGCGCCGCCCGAACTCGTACATCACGTCGAGGAAGAACCGCTTGATGCCGTCGATCCCGTCTCCCGGGAACAGCATCCGGTAATCGGAACCGAACAGCCCGCCCTTGTGCACCGTGGTGATATCGACCCAATCGCCGTCCGGCTCGAAGCTGTAGTCGATTTCCGGCGCGCCGATGCCAACATTGTTGTTGTTGTCCTTGCGGCTCAGAGGATGGACCCGGTTCGGCCGCAGCGGCACGTCGTGGGTCGCCTTGGCGAGAGCACGGCGCAGTCCGGTTTCTAGAGCAACGAAGCCGCCTTCGATTTGGGCCTCGTTGCCCGCCTTGACGAAGAAGCGCGGCACGCCGGTATCGGCGCACATCGCGCGGCGGTCCTGTTCGGCCGCCTCGTAATTCTCCAGCATCGCCTCCAGGACGAAGCGGCTCAGTTCCGCTTCCTCGCCGTCGAGCATGGCGCGCAGCCCATCGCGGTAGTCCTGCGGTATTTCGATTGCGGCACGGCTGGTGATTTCATAGGCCGCCTCTTCGATCGCTTCGGCTCGAATCATCGCGTCCCTCCTTAATTCAATCCGACATACCGCACTTTGTCGATCATAGCATCGGCCACGTCGTCTTGGCGTGCAAGTCGGTGAAATGCCCGGCGCGATACGTGAGGTGTTAACTGTCGACGCCCATCCGCGCCAACGCCTCGGCGCGCCGCTCCTGGGCCCGGTCGCTGACGGCGTTAAACAGGCTGCCGCTATGCGAATCCATCGCGACCAGGAGCGGCCCGAAATCCTTGATTCGGAACTGCCATAGGCTTTCGGGGTTGAGATCGTCCATGTCGACGTCGAGGATTCGCTCGATCCACGTCGTCTCCAGCGCCGCTGTGCCGCCGATGATCGCGAGATACACGCCGCCGAGGTCCTGGAACGCTTCGGCGCTGTCTTTGCCAAGTCCGCCCTTTCCGACGATCACGCGGACGCCCGTTTTCTCCATCAGCGGACGGGTGAAACGCTCCATCCGCATGGACGTCGTGGTGCCGATGCAGATCGATTCGTATCCCGCGGGGCATTCGTTGGAAACCGGCACCTTCTTGACGTTGGGCGCGGTGTGGATGACCGCGTGACCTTCCAGATCGAGGCGCGTCTCACGGCCATGGTCGAACATGTGGATCAACGTCGCGTCGCGGATACCGAACAGCGTGTCTTGCAGCACCACGTGGTCGCCGATATGAAGCGACCGCACGTCGTCTACGCCGATCGGCATGTGAAACTGGTGTGTCGCCATCGGTTAAAATCCGATTTCCACGCCGTCCGGCGTGAACGTGGCCCGCGCGCGGCGGGCGGAGTGGCACATGATGTTGACGGCGACCGGGTTCATGGTGATGTGCGTGGCGGCCGTCTCCACATGCACCGCAAACGCCGTCGAATCGCCGCCCAAACCCTGCGGCCCAATACCGAGGCTATTGATGGCTTCGGTCAACTCCTTCTCCAGCTTCGCCCCTTCCGGATCGCCGCAGACGTTCCCCAGCGGCCGGCCGGCGGCAATCTTCGCAAGTTTTGTGCACAGGTCCGACGTGCCGCCGACTCCGACGCCGACGATGGTCGGTGGGCATACCTTGCCGCCGGCCTCCATAACCTTGTCGACGACAAAGGTCTTGATGCCGGCGACGCCCTCAGCCGGGATACACATTTTGAGAAACGATCCGTTCTCCGATCCGGATCCCTTGGGGATCATCTCGATTACCAGCTCGTCCGGGGTATCGGAATAATCGAAGCCGATCACCGGTACGCGGTGGCCGCAAGACGTATGCTCGTTCTCCCGGGTCACCGGATGGACGACAGACGAGCGGAGCGGATATTCACGGGTCGCCCGGGCGCAGCCACTTCGGATGGCCTCCTTGAGGTCGACGCCTTCGACCTCGACGCCGCGGCCGATGGTGACATTGTAAATGGGAATGCCGGTGTCCTGGCAGAGCAGGTTATCGGTCTCCTCGGCGATAGCAATGTTCTCGATCATGGTCGCCAGAATGGCCTTGCCGGTACTATCCGTCTCGGCGGCGTCCAGGCGCTGGAACCCCTCCTTGATGTCGTCCGGGAGCACCTTCAGCGCCCGGATATAAAGGAGTTTTGCGGTTTCCTCGACGGTGTCCAAATCAACCTTCATGGCTCTTTCCTACTCTCTACCAAGACCACCCAGATGGCGATCAAGCCGCATCGTCGATCAAGCTCTCGCCCGGCCGAATGCGGGTGAACTCGACCGGGCGCGTTTCCATCGTCATCTCGCCATCCGTCAATCGCGCGACCGTATAGGCCGAGGTTTCGAGGTCGCCCGCATCGGGGAAATCTTCCCGGAAATGGGCGCCGCGTGAGTTCTCCCGCTCGATCGCGGCGACGCAGATCGAACGGCTGACCAGGATCAGGTTTTCCAGGTTCATCCAGTCGTGCCAGCTTAAATTGAAGCGCTTGTCCTGCTCGGCCAATCCGGCTTCGGCCAAGTCGTCGGTCATTCCGTTCAACTGAACCAAGGTCCTCTCCAGGCTCTCCCGGGTACGAAGGATCCCGGCGTCGTCCCACATCACGTCGTAGAGCCGTTCACGGATGGCGTTGATGTCGCCGGCCGGCTTGCCGAACTGTGACAACGCGCGCGCGACGGCGGCTTCGATCGCGGTCTCGTCCGGATCGGCCAGCACGCCCGACTGTTCGACGAATGGCGCCATCGCATCGCCGGCGAGCCCCCCGAATACGGTCGAATTCGCCACCCCGTTGCCGCCGAGTCGATTGGCGCCGTGCACCCCGCCAGTGTCCTCGCCGGCGGCGAACAGGCCGGGCAGTTCGGTCTTGCAGTCGACGTCGAATATGACCCCGCCCATCATGTAATGCGCGGTCGGCACCACCTCGACCAGCCCACCGACCAGATCGAAGCCGACATCGTGGCAGCGTTCCACCATGCCCTTGAACTGGCGCCGCACCATGACGGGATCGAGATGGCGCATGGTGACGTAAAGCCCGCCGTTCGCCGTCGTCTTGCCGTTGCGCATCTGTTCGAACATGGCCCGGCTGACGATGTCGCGGGTCGCCCGTTCCTCGCGCGGGTCGTACTGCTTCATGAAGCGTTTCTCGTCACCGTCGAGCAAATGGCCGCCGGCGCCACGCAACCCTTCTTCGATGATCGTGCCGGTAATCCGCGTGTCCTTGCCGGCGATCAGGCCGGTGGGATGGAACTGGACCATTTCCATGTCGCGCAGCGGCAAACCGGCCATCAGCGCCATCGCCAAGCCGTCGCAGCTCTTGTCGCCGGACGGGGTGTGGTAGCGATACATGGTCGGGCCGCCGCCGGTCGCCAGCAACACCGCCTTGGCCTGGACGAAGGTGAACGCACCGTCGCGCATATCGACGAGCAGAACGCCCGATAGACGTTCTCCCGCCGCACCCTTGATCAACGCCAGCGCCCGGTGCTCCTCCAACCGGTTGATACCGCGCGCCCAGACTTGTTCGGCCAGGCGGCTGACGATCTCGATCCCCGTTAGGTCGCCCTTATGGACGGTGCGGTCGAAGGTCTGCCCGGCAAAAGCTTTCTGGTGGATCGTGCCATCCGGATTGCGGTCGAAGAAACAGCCAAGCTCGTTTTCCAGCTCGTGAATCCGGGTGATCGCGGTGCTGATCAGGGTCCAGGCCAGATCCTGGTTGTTCAGCCACTTGCCGCCTTCGATCGTATCCATGAAATGACGTTCCACCGAGTCGCCCTCGGCGATGGCGACGTTGAAGCCACCCTGGACCATCCGCGTGCAACCGCATTTGCCGAGCAATCCCTTGACCGCGACGGTGATGTCGAGACCGGGTGCCGCCTTGTGCGCGTGCAACGCCGCGAACAATCCGGCGCCGCCGGACCCGAGGATTAGAATATCGGTTCTACGTCTCTGGATATCGACCATGGGATCAGACCACATTCATGAGGTAAAGCGCGCCCATGGCGACCGCGAAGGCGCCAGCGAATGCCGCAAGCGTCTTCTGGCTATCGCGCCAGGGCAGGAATTCGACCGCAAGCAGGCGCAGCCCGCCGGCCATATGCAAGGCCAAGAGTACGACGAGCCCGATTTCCGCCGCCTTGACCAGCGGCTGATCGGTCCAGTCGAGGAATGCGTCCAGTCGCGCACCGTCGCCGATCGCCATCGACAGAACATAGAGATGGACCGGCAGGAACAATGCCAACGCCAGACCGGAAACCCGATGCAGAACGAACGCCCAATAGGTCGGGTGGTTGCGGTGGGCGGACAGTACGCTCATGTGATTGCCGCCACCGCGCGAAAGCCGAGCGCCAGGACCGCGATGCAAAATAGGATCGCAACGCCACCGGCTCCCGCGTCCCTTACCGGCGTCATCTCGCGGATGATCGTGCGCAGACCGATCGCCCCGTGCACGGCCACGGCCACGATAAATACGACGTAGACCGTCGCCCATAATAGGCTGCCCTGGGTGCGCGCGAGAATTTCCGAAGCCGACAATCCGCCCCGCACGGCGTAGATCATGGTCGCGAGGTGCACAAATACGAGCGGCGCCAGCACCATCGCCGACAGCCTTTGCAGGGCGAACAGCCATATTTCGAGGCGGCCGCTCATAGCGCGCCCTTGAGCAATGCCGCGAAGGTCTTCCGTTTCAACCCGGCGATCGACGCGGTCGGACTCAGGCCCTGCGGACAATGGCTCGCACAGCCTTGCTGACTGTGGCAGGCATGGCATCCGGCATCGCCCGCGACCGCCTTCAGATGACCGTTCGGGTCGGCGTCGCGCACATCGTTGACCAGCGTCCAGGCCCGGTTCAGCGCGGCGGGTCCCAGATAGTCCGGATTCCAGGAAACGACATCGCAGGCGGCGTAACAGATCCCGCAACCGATACACTCGATCGCCGCGCTAGCCTCCTTGCGCTCTTGGCTTTTCGGATCGACATTCGCGAAACCCTCCAGGGCGCCGTCGCTCGGCGCGAACCGGGCGTTCGCGTCGCGCCATTTGTCGAAGAACACCGTCATGTCGACCGCCAGGTCCTTGATCAGCGGAAAATTGCGCAGCGGTGAAATTTCGATCCGGCCGCCCTCCGCGACCCGGTCGACATGGGTGCGGCAGGTCCATCGCGGTCGGCCGTTCACGGTCATCCCGCACGACCCGCACATCCCGACCCGGCAGGCGAAGCGGTATGACAGTGTCGGATCGAGTTTCCGCTGCACGTAGGTAACGACGTCGAGAATTGTCTGGCTCCTCTCGTGCGGCACCGTAAAGGACTGGTAGTACCCGTCCTCGCCGCCACGCCAGATATCGACTTTTAACGTTCTCTCGGCATCGACCGTCGTCACTGCCCCACCCTCGCTTTTCTTATGCGCAGACCCGCTGAGCGGCCCTTATCCTCGGATATGGGACAAAAAATCACAAACGACTAATTGTTCTGTTATAATGAACTAATAGTTCACTAAAAATCTCGACGATGCCGAACTTTATTTCATATACTCTGTTGAATACATTTTCTAAATGCGCAAAGTGCGGAGAATTTCTTGCGGCCTCCAAAGAACTTAATATCACCCCAACGGCCGTCAGCAAAAACATCCGAACTTTGGAAAACCAGCTCAATGTCACGCTGTTTCATCGTTCGCATCGTAAAGTCGAATTGACGGCGGCTGGCGAATTCTACGCCGAGCGGTTGGGCGACTCCTTTGAGCGTATCGACGTCGCGACCGGCGCCCTACTCGCGCGCGAACGCCGTGAAACGCTCACGATTTGCGCTTTTCCAAGCCTCGTGATGCGTTGGCTTATCCCGCGCTGGAGCGCCTTAAAGGATGAGCACCCTGATATCGACGTCCGTTATACAACGACAATGGCCCCCGTTGATTTCGAACGCGACGCCGTCGACGCGGTCATCCTGGCGGAAGATCGCGATTTTCTCGGCTATGACGCAGAGTTCCTTTTCAAAGCCGAACTGGTTCCGGTTTGCAGCCCTGCGCTGATCAAGGGGCCGACACCACTGAAAATTCCAGAAGACCTACGCCGGCACAATTTGCTGCACGCACAGACGCGCCCGAATGATTGGGCGCGATGGCTCGAAACGACCGGCGTCGAAGGCGTCGATCCACAACAAGGTATGACTTTGGAAAGCACCTCGATCGCCTATCAGGGGGCGATCGAGGGACTCGGCGTCGCAATGGGCATCCGCGAACTCATCCCACAGGACTTGGCGCGGGGATTGTTGGTCACGCCGTTTCACGGCCTACCAAAAGTTTCCATCGACTACTTCCTCGTCGCGCCCGAACGCATGGCAGGTAACAGCGACCTGCGCCGGTTTCGCGACTGGATCGTTGCAGACGCACGCCATACATAGGCAAAGGCGGCGTCATGGTTCCGACGTGGCGTCGACTGAATCGGAGTCACCTGCAAATATTTTGCGAGGCCGTGTCACTTAGCCGTTAACGGGGCCAACCCACACTTGACGGTAAGAGCGATTTCCTGTTGGGTTAATCGATAATCAATACCTTCGACCGGGATGCTAGTGTTCCCGGTACCAAGAAGAATTGTATTTATTGGTCGCTGCATCGGCCTTGATTCGACCGTCGCGGAGACCTTTCACATGGGAGACAATCATGCGAATGAAAACCCTACTCTCGGGCGTCGCGGTTTCGACGTTCCTGGCAGTTGGCGCGACGGGGTCCGCCGTAGCAGAAACCGACACGGTGCGTTTGGCGCAGCAGTTCGGCCTGCTTTACGTTCCCCTGCATGTCGTGCTCGAACAGAAGCTCGTCGAAAAACACACCGCCAAAGCCGGTCTCGGGAATCCGAAGATTCAGCTATTCAAGATCAGCGGCGGTGCCAACATCAACAAGGCGCTCTTGGCCGATACGATCGATTTCGGATCGCACGGAGTCGGTCCGGCCCTCAAGCTTTGGGGCAAGACCAAAGGCCGCTTCAAAATCGCGCTGTCCATGGCCGACATGCCGTTGAAGCTTCTCACCAACGATCCGAAAATCAAGAAGATCGAAGACTACCTGAATGCCAAGGATCATAAGATCTCGACACCGGCGGCCAAGGTTTCGATCCAGGCGGTGACTCTGCAAATGGCTGCAGCAAAGCTTTGGAATGAGCCCAATAAGCTCGACCATCTGGTCATTTCGATGAAGCATCCGACGGCGCTCGCCGCGATGCTCTCCGGCGGACAGGCGGTGAAGAGCCATTTCGCGACGCTGCCCTATTCCTATCAGGAACTGCAAAGCGGCAAAGTGTGGAAGGTTACGACATCCTATGAAATTCTCGGCGGCCAGCACTCGGTTCTCGTGATGAGCGCGAGCAAGAAATTCAAGGATGACAATCCGAAAACCTACCAAGCCGTTATCGACGCATTCGCAGAGGCCTTTGCCTGGGTCAACGCCAACCCGAACAAGGCGGCTGCAACCTATATCCGGTACACAAAATCGAAGCTGCCGAGGAAAACCGTAGAGGCCTTGCTCAACGATAAGGGCGAGATGGACTTCTCCATGGTGCCGAAGCACACCATGAAATATGCGGACTTCCTCAATAAGATTGGCGATATCCCGAAAGCGTCCAGCTGGAAAGATTACTATTGGGACAACAATTACAAGTTCAACGGTAGCTAGCCAAATGAACGACACAGAGACCGGAACGGCGGGAGTATCTCCCGCCGTTCCCACTGTCGAGCCGATTCTCGACGTCTCGGGAGTTACGCTTCAATACAAGACCAAAGAACATCTTATCACCGCCACCTACCGGGTGGACTTTCAGGTATTCGAGTCCGACCGCTTCGTTCTGCTGGGGCCATCCGGCTGCGGCAAATCCACGTTGCTGAAAGGCGTGGCCGGTTATATGCAACCAGTTGAAGGCACGATGAAACTGAAAGGTCGGGAAATTAGTGAACCTGGGCCGGACCGGGTCATGGTGTTCCAGGAATTCGACCAGCTTTTACCCTGGAAGACAGTCAAACAGAACATCACCTTCGCGCTAACGAACGGCGGCAAGTGCGCCTCCCAAAAGGAGGCCGACGATGTCGCGATGGAATACATCTCTAAAGTTAAACTGGAGCGGTTCGAGGATACTTACCCGCACATGTTGTCGGGAGGTATGAAACAGCGCGTCGCAATTGCGCGCGGCATGGCGATGGAACCCGACATTCTGCTGATGGACGAGCCGTTCGCGGCGCTCGATGCGCTGACGCGGCGTCAGATGCAGGAAGAGCTGCTGCAACTTTGGGACGACACGAAATTTACGGTCCTGTTTGTCACGCACTCTATCGAGGAAGCCGTGATCATCGGCAGCCGCATTCTGATCCTTTCGCCCCATCCGGGCCAGGTAAAGGCAGAGCTCAACGCCCATCAGATGGGGCACGGCGATGTCGGCGACAAGGAATTCACACAGTTGCAGGAAAAGATCCACGCGATGATCTTCGCGGACCGGGTACTGGAAGACGAGACTCTGCCCAATGTCTGAGCAATCCGTGACCAGCGACGGGACTCTCGTTCGACCGGAATTTGTGAACGAAATCGGCACGGCGGGCACCGGCGAGGTGGAACGCCGATTGTCCGCGTTCGAGCGAATTTCGAATATCGACCCGCTGCGAAAGTTCACCATTCTGATCATTTTGGTCGTCGCCTGGGAGCTTTACGCGCGAATTGGCGAAATCAACGAGTTGATGTTCCCGACCTTCTCGGCCACGGGTGCGGCGCTAGTCGACGCGCTGGTGAATGACGGCTTGATGGTCAATGTCTGGAATTCGTTGGAGCTCCTGTTGACGGGGTATGCCATCGGCATCACCATTGCCGCGGTGCTGGTCACATTCGCCGTTGGCAGCAGAATTGGCAGTGACCTGTTGACCACGTTAACGGCGATGCTCAATCCGCTTCCCGCAATCGCCCTCCTGCCTATGGCGATGCTGTGGTTCGGCCTCGGTCCCGGCGCCATCATCTTCACGCTTTTGCATTCGATTATCTGGCCGGTCGCCCTGAACACGCATTCCGGTTTTCAAAGCGTCAGCGAAACCCTGCGAATGGTCGGCGGCAACTACGGACTTAAAGGGCTGCGTTACATCTTCAAAATCCTCGTCCCGGCAGCCTTCCCTTCGATCCTCACCGGATTGCGGATTGGCTGGGCATACGCCTGGCGCACGCTGATTGCAGCGGAGCTCGTTTTCGGCGGACAGGTCGTCGATACCTCGGGACAACTTGGCGCTGAAGGATCCACTTCCGGCGGTCTCGGATGGATCATCTTCGAGAATCAAATGGAAAATCAGACACCGTATGTTTTCGCCGGGCTGTTCATGGTCATTCTGGTCGGCATCACGGTCGAAAACGGCTTCTTCCGGAACATCGAAGAAAAGACGGTTCGCAAATGGGGCATGCAGAAAGCTTAGTGGACAGAAACTGAGACAATGACCGACGACGCTGCAGAAACATACGTCCGGCCCGAATTCGAGAATAAATCCCTCGGAGCGGCGCAGGACGTCGACGTAGAACGACCCCTTTCGCTGTTCGAGCGAATCTCGAACATCAATGCCGTCCGCAAATTCAGTATCCTTCTAGGCCTTCTGTTCGCATGGGAGGCCTATACCCAGATTTCCGGTGTCGAGCCGTTGTTGTTCCCGAGCTTCAGCGCCAGCTTGGAGGCATTGTGGGAAACAATTCTCAGTGGGGAGATGATTACGAAGATCTGGGTGACGGTCAAAATTCTGCTAGTCGGCTATGCGGCGGGCCTGGCCTGTGCTGCGATTTTGCTGATCTGGGCGGTGCTGACGCGCGTCGGCAGCGACGTGCTCGCAACACTGACCGCGATGTTCCAGCCCTTGCCGGCGATCTCGCTTCTGCCCCTCGCCATGCTTTGGTTCGGCCTCGGCGCGTCGAGCCTGGTGTTCGTCACCATCCACTCCGTTCTCTGGGCGGTCGCGCTCAGCACTCATGTCGGATTCATGGGAGTAAGCGAGACCTTGCGAATGGTCGGACGGAACTACGGGTTGCGTGGCATTCCATACATCTTCAAGATTCTCGTGCCGGCGGGATTTGCGTCCATCTTGATCGGCCTCAAGGTCGGTTGGGCCTTTGCCTGGCGCACTCTGATCGGCGCGGAACTGGTCTTTGGCGCGCTTTCGGGCGAGGGAGGGCTCGGCTGGATGGTCTACGAAAATGGCGAAAATTTGGATACGACTTACGTCTTCGCCGCGCTGTTCATGGTCATCGTTATCGGCCTGCTGGTGGAGAATGTCGTTTTCCGGAATATCGAATTGAGGACCGTCAACAAGTGGGGCATGCAGCACTAGCCTCCCATCAGGATCGATCATGACGATTTCACTGAAACCGATGACGACGACCCGATTTGTCGTCGAAGTCGAGGGTGTCGACCTGTCGCGACCGGTCGGCCCGGCCGTCATTGCGGATCTGCGCAAAGCGATCAACCAGCATTCGATTCTCGTGTTCCGCGGTCAGTCCATCGACAACGATCAGCATGTCGCGTTCAGCAGGAATTTCGGTGATCTCGAAATCCATACGGTGAAGCAGTATCTGCTGCCGGACTATCCGGAAATCATCGCACTCGCCAATCGTGGCGAGAAAGGCACGACGCCGGTCGACAATGGCGGCGCCTATTGGCATACCGACATTTCATACAAAATTGCGCCGCCCATGGGCTCGCTGCTCTATTCGCTGGAAGTGCCGCCGGAAGGCGGCGACACCCTCTACGCCGATATGTATTCGGCCTACGATGCGCTCAGCGACGCGATGAAGAAAAAACTGAATATTTTGCGCGCCGTGCATGGCTACGAGGCGCGGTATTCAAGAATGGGCGAAGGCGGGAAGCGGCCGAAACTGAGCGCCGAGCAACTCGCCGAAGTGCCCGAAGTCACGCATCCCATCGCCCGCACCAACCCCGAAACCGGCCGCAAGGCGCTCTACGTCAACGAAGGTTTTACGCTCGGGATCGAAGGCATGGCGGCGGACGAATGCCGCGCCCTTCTCGACGAACTGCACACGCACGCCACCAAACCCGACTTCATCTACGCCCATCACTGGCGCGTCGGCGACCTGGTGTTCTGGGATAACCGCGCGACGATGCATTGCGCGACGGCCTACGATACGCGCTACGCCCGCACCATGCACCGCACGACGGTTCAGGGCGACATACCGATCTGACACAAATTACACGAGGATGCGGCCGCTTATCGTTTTGCGGTGTGTAACCACTCCGCGCGGACCTCGGTGTCCGGTTCCTTGATCATAAGGGCGTTCATTAAAACTGCGAACCGTTCGGCCGGCAGCAACTGACCGAGCGCCCAAACGGCCATCGCCCGCACCAGCGGGGACGGATCGTCGAGCAATTGCTCCACGACGCCGGATTGCGACCGGTCGCCGCTATTGCCCAGCGCGATCAGCACGTTGCGGACGAACCGGTCGCGGCCCGTGCGTTTGACCGTCGTACCGGCGAACAGCTTTCGAAACGCTGTATCGTCGAGCATTGCCAATTCTGCCAGGCGCGGCGCCGCGAGCGCGCCGTGTTTCTCCAAGTCCGGTTCCGCCACCGGGCTGGCGAACTTGTTCCAGGGGCAAACCGCAAGACAATCGTCGCAGCCATAGATCCGGTTCCCCATGGCGGCACGGTACTGCCGCGGAATATGTCCCTTATGTTCGATCGTCAGATACGAAATACAGCGCCGCGCGTCGAGCCGGTAAGGTTCGGGAAATGCCTTCGTCGGACAGATGTCGAGACAACGGGAGCAGCTGCCGCAATGATCCGTCTCGGCAGTGTCGGGCTGCAACGCCAGTGCGGTATAAATCTCGCCCAAGAACAGCCATGAGCCATGGCTGCGCGATACCAGGTTGGTATGCTTGCCTTGCCATCCGAGTCCGGCGCGCGCCGCGAGCGGCTTTTCCATCACCGGTGCGGTGTCGACGAATACCTTGACCTCGGTCTCGAAGCGCGCGTGCATCCAACGCGCGACCCGTTTCAACCGTTTCTTGACGACATCGTGATAGTCGCGGCTCTGCGCATAGACCGACACGGCGCCGCGATCCTTACGGTCGAGAATTTCCAGGGGCGGGGCGTCCGGACCGTAATTCATCGCTAATGCGACAACCGAACGCGCTTCGGGCCAAAGCACGCGGGGATCGACGCGGCGCTCCGCGTTCGCCTCCAACCAACCCATATCGCCATGCCAACCGTCGGATAGAAACGCTTTCAGGCGGTCGCGGGCCTCGGGTCCGGCGTCCGCCGGCGCGAATCCGACCGCGTCGAAACCGGCTTCAAGCGCGTAGGCGCGGATGTCCTCTCGCGCCCCGGTCGCGGCGGCGCTACCCCCGTCCACGGTAGGGGGGTACCTCCTGGTCCGGGACCCAGAGATCGTCCGGCACCGGACCAGTTTGATAGAATATGTCGATCGGCATGCCGCCGCGCGGATACCAATAACCGCCGATTCGGAGCCACTGCGGTGCAATCTCCCGTTCCAGTCGTTTCGCGATAGCGACGGTACAATTCTCATGAAAAGCGCCGTGATTGCGGAAGGACCCAAGATAGAGCTTCAGCGACTTGCTCTCGACGATATAGCCGCCCGGCAGATAGTCGATGACGAGATGGGCGAAATCCGGCTGTCCGGTCACCGGACAGATCGATGTGAATTCGGGGCAGGTGAAGCGCACAACATAGCGGCTGTCGGGCTGCGGATTGGCAACCTTCTCCAAAACCGCCGCGTCCGGCGAGTCCGGCAAACTCGCGTTGGCGCCCAGTTGTGTCAACGGCCCTGTATCCGTCATTGTCTCACCTCGTCACAACGGCTCGATATCGCCCCTGGCCTGCAAGCTGCGGAATTGCGCGACGAAATCGTCCAGAACATCATCCTCGACCGCCTCGCGCAGACCCGCCATCAGCCGCTGATAGTAATGCAGATTGTGCCAAGTCAGAAGCATCCCGCCGAGCATTTCGCCCACGCGATGAAGATGGTGCAGATAGGCGCGGCTGTGGCCGGCGCACGCGGGACAGGTGCAATCCGCTTCCAACGGCCGCGGGTCGTCGGCATGCCGCGCGTTGCGGATATTGAGCGATCCGCAGGCGGTGTAGGCGCGCCCTGTGCGGCCGGAGCGGGTCGGCAGCACGCAATCGAACATATCGATCCCGCGCAGTACGGCGCCGACGATATCGCCGGGCAACCCGACTCCCATCAGATAGCGCGGCCGGTTCTCCGGCAAATGCGGCACGGTCGCGTCCAGCACGCCGAACATGGCCTCTTGCCCTTCGCCCACCGCGAGGCCGCCTACCGCGTATCCATCGAAACCGATATCGATGAGCGCGGTGGCAGACTCGGCGCGCAGATCGTCGTAAACGCTACCCTGAACGATGCCGAACAGGCCGTAGCCGGGCCTGATGGCAAAAGCGTCCTTGCTCCGCTGCGCCCAGCGGGTCGACAGGGCCATGGATTGCGCCGCCTCGTCATGTGTCGCCGGATGCGGTGTGCATTCGTCCAGCACCATCGTGATATCGGCGCCGAGCAGGTGCTGGATTTCGACTGCCCGCTCCGGAGTCAGCAAATGCCGAGACCCATCGATGTGCGACGCGAACGAGACACCGATTTCATCCAGCTCGCGCAATTTAGCCAGCGACATCACCTGAAAGCCGCCCGAATCCGTCAGGATCGGACCGCGCCAATCCATGAAGGCGTGCAACCCGCCCAGTTGCGCGATTCGCTCCGCGCCCGGGCGCAGCATCAGATGATAGGTGTTGCCTAGTACGCATTGCGCCCCGGTGCTGCGGACTGCATCGGCGGTCATCGCCTTCACCGTCCCGGCGGTGCCGACGGGCATGAACGCGGGCGTTTCGATGACGCCGTGCGCGCACTCGATCCGGCCGCGGCGGGGCTTGCCGTACTGCGCAATGCACTCGAAAGAAAAGCCCGTCACGGCCGGCCCGCCTCCGGCGACAACAGACAAGCGTCGCCATAGGAATAGAAGCGATAGCCGGTTTCGACCGCATGGCGATACGCCGCGCGCATGCGGTCGTGTCCGGCAAAGGCGCTGACCAGAACGAACAAGGTCGATTTGGGTAGATGGAAGTTCGTCATCATCAAGTCCACGGCGCGGAACCGCCAGCCGGGCATGATGAATAAATCGGTTTTGCCCTTGAACGGCTGGACCGTACCGGATTTATCTGCCGCACTCTCCAGAAGCCTGACGCAAGTCGTTCCCACCGCGACAATACGCCCCCCACCGGACCGCGCAGCGTTGATCGCCGTGGCGGCTCCGGAATCGACGACACCGTATTCCGCATGCATGCGATGATTTTCAAGCGTATCGGCCTTGACGGGAAGGAAGGTCCCGATCCCGACATGCAACGTAATCCGGGTGCAACCGACACCGCGTTCCGCGAGCCGGTTCATCAGCGCGGGCGTAAAATGGAGGCCGGCCGTGGGCGCTGCGATGGCGCCTTCCTTTGCCGCGAACATGGTCTGATAGTCGCCTTTATCGCTTTCCCGCCCGCCCGCATCGCGTCGGATGTAGGGCGGCAGGGGCATGGCACCGTATTTTCCGAGTGACTCGAATAAATCGTCTGTCGGCCGCTCGAAGTCGAGCGTCACATCCCCCTGCGCGGTCTTCTCGCGCACCAATGCCGCAAAATCGTCGGCGAAGATTATTCTGTCGCCCTCCTTCAATCGCCGTCCGGGTTTGGCGAAAGCCAGCCAGCAGCCGTCGCCTAGATCCGTATGCAAGGTAACGCCAATCGCGGCGTTCCCGCGTCGGCCCGATAGCCGTACCGGGATCACCTTGGTTTCGTTCACGACCAGCAAGTCGCCCGGCCGCAATATCTCCACGAGATCGGACACGTGACGATCGGCAACAATCTCGCCGACCTCCAAAAGCCGCGCCGAATCGCGCGGGTTTGCCGGTTGTTGTGCGATCAGATCGCGGGGTAAGTCGAAATCGAATGCATCGAGCCGCATCTATGCCGCCGTCAATCCGTGGAAAGCGCTACCGGCTGCACTCGCGACAGCAGCACGCGGAAAGGTATCAACATGCAGGCCGCCATCGAAAATTTGGCAACCAGATCGCCCAAGGCCAATGTCTGCCAGGGCACACCCGTTCCTGCGAAGGCGAGGGAGAAGAAGAGTGCGGTATCGATCGTCGAAGCAATGGCCGAAGACCCTAATGGCGCTTGCCACCATGGACGGTTGCGCAACCGGTCGAAGATGAACACGTCGCTGAGTTGCGCGACCAAAAATGCCGTTCCGGAGGCTAAGGCGATGCGCGGCGACGCCAGCCAGATCGAAAGGATCACGGCGAATGCGAAACCGACATAGACGACGCGCCGAGTAGACGCGGCCCCGAAAGCGCGATTGGTCAGATCCATCACGAGAAACGTGACCGGATAAGTCAGCGCGCCCCAGGTCAGCCAATCGCTGATCGGAAACTGAACCGCGTAATTTGAAACCGCGACGATGATCGACATTGCGGCGATGGGCAATATGAGCCCCATGACAATCTCTCCGAACCGAAATTTGGCCCATTCCGTTCGATCGGCCAATGCGCCGCTTACTTATAGATGGGCGCGCGCAGGCGCAAGTCCGGTGTCGAGTAGTCGTTAAGCATTTCTACCTTTCTAGTAATCGAACCCGAAATTAGTCTCTTTATTGCCGGATTAGGTGCTGTTTCAAGATTCGCAATATTGTTGCGTGGTTGAGAAAAACTGCCGCAAACACTTGGTTTCCTTGGTTAAGATAACGCGGTTAAGCCCAAATGGTTAACGCGACAACTGTCGATAACAAACTGAGTTGACCGCTTTATGTACCATATGAATTGACCGCTTCTGTTGTGGTGGTTGGGCCTGTGGGGAAGTGGTCAGGTCGGCT
>JAKZTB010000351.1:0-3652 GCA_047517345.1 Alphaproteobacteria bacterium | reverse complement strand
ACGCCCGGCCAGGTTCAGCAACTGTGATCGTCAAGGCCCTCCTCCAGCAGAGCTGGTTGATTGAGATCGAGGCGGTCGCCGCCACTTCCACCTGACGGGGAGGTTACTCCCGAAACCAGACATCAGCGGTGAATGCCCGTTAGTCGACCACGTCTGCGACAACGACGGCTGCAAGTCTATGCTTCGTTCCCTCGGGCATGCGATCAGTCTAGCGAGGGGGCGCACCTGCTCAAGAGATCAAACTGAGACTGCCAAAGCATAGGAATTGTGCCTGGGCTCGACTTTTTCTCTTGGCTAAACCCGGAAGAACCGGCGTCCCCGATCGACTTCCGTTCTACCCTCGACAACGGACTTCAGCGAAGCGATGCCGGCTTTCTGCCGATTTACTTCCGCACCAACAATTGCGGCGTTTCGAGCCCTACCAAGGACGCGAGACCTTCTTTCGATACCGCGATCCTCGATCTACGCGAGCAAGTCTCGAAGGATCGGAATGACTTCTGTCGGTATCCGCTCGATGAAATCAGGTCTCGGCGACCGGGGGTTCGGCGTCGGCATCGGATGCGGTATCACCATATCAATTTTGTGACCGAAGCCGAGCACCTGATGCAGCTGTTCGGCGATCAATTCGGGCGTTCCGAAGAGCGAGAACGCATTGGCGATCTCGTCCGACAGGAACGCCACGACTCGGCCGGACGCCTCCAAATCTGCGGCATGGTGGAAATCCGGCCAGACTTCGTTTTTCAGTTCCTCGACATCGGGCCCGTCCCACACGAATCCTGGCGGGTCGAAGAGCATCGGCGAGTACTCGTAATAGCCCGCCGCCATCGAACGGCTGATAAGCGCGGCGCAGTCGAGGTCGTCGGTCAAGATCGTATGCAGGATAAGCGCGATCCGTATGTCGTCCGGATCCCTGTCGGCTTCCAAGGCGCCGCGATGGACCGCCTCAATCGCGGTGCGGATGTTGGCTTCATGGCGTCCCACACGAATGAACACCCCGTCGGCCACCCGTCCTGCCATGCGCAGGGTGTGCGGTCCGCCGGCGGCGATCCAGACAGGAACCGGTCTGGCGTGCCGCAGGACGGCCGGCCGGGCCGCATTCACTTCGATCTTCTCGCCCGCCAGAAGACGACGGGTCAGTGTTGTTGCCTCTTCGAGTTCCGCGACCCGCGTCGGCCGTTTTCCCATCAGGCGGACCGCCGTGTCACCCACGCCATAGCCCAGCAAGGTGCGGCCGGGCGCCAAGCCATCGACGGTGGCGATGGAGGATGCCATCACCGCGGGGTTCCGCATCATGGGTGTTTCGATCAGGGGGCCGAGCCCGATACGCGACGTTTCGACAGCGGCAAAGGCGAGGTTCACATAAGGATCCTTCAGGAGCAGCGGCGAAGAAGGGATAAAGGCGTAGTCCCAGCCGAGCGCTTCTGCCCGGCGCGCATCCGCGGCGAAGGCCTGAGGCGAGGAGTAGTCGAACCGGTTCAGTCCAAAGGCGGGCAGGGTCATCTTGATCGAACCTTTCAAAGGATTTGATTTTGGCCATCGGTGCCGGTGGCTTGCCACCGCTATCACATTACATCGAAATGGGAGGTGGGTCGTCAGATTGAACCGCCAAAATTCGGTGTGACCGACATGGTCAACCGCTGCGACCAGCCGCACTATGCATATGTGAACCAGTTCACATCCACCTTGGCTCTTTGTCCCTAACCTTGTTGTAGAAATAACGGATAGGGGTAGCGAGATGAAGGACGAAAACCAACTACCGAAGATCAACTGCAGTCTCGAAGATGTCGGCTCAGCCTGGTTTGTCGGCGCCGCTGACGAGTTTGGCGCGGCGAGAAACGCGTATCAGGAACAGATCGAATTCGGCAACGCGCCAAAATCGGCGCTGGATCTCGCCATAATTGTCTACCAGCAGCGCAATCCGCGGGTGCCGGTTAGCGAGGCGCGAAACCGCATCGCCCAAGCGCTTGCAATTCAAGAAACATAATATTGAATTCACTTAAACGACGAACATGGCGCGTAGGCGATCAGCGCGCGCCGACAAGGTGATCGAATAGAACTCGTCGAATGTCCGGTTGTGGCTATTAGCGGCTGTGACGCTCGCGGAAATAGACTTCTGCTGTTCCTCCAACATCCGACATCGGTGCGGTGATGTCGGCTTTCCGTCGATTTACCTCTGGGTTTTCTCAACAGCGGTCGTCATCGCGGGACGAGATCGACAGCCGGGGATGACCCGAAAGCGACATTTATGACGAGACCTCAGCGACCGACAAGGTCGTCGAAAGACCGAACTGCCAAAAAGTCAGCCGACGTTGCGGGAAGTTGACTGGTTCCAATGCATTCCGTCGGCTTGAATTGGATTAAGCGGCTCCCTAGACTCCTCTACCAGAGGGTAAAATGAAAGAGTTGCTAGCCAGGCTGGAATTGGACCCGGCGCAGTTTGACGGCCAAGTTGCGGTGGTCACAGGCGGTGCCCGCGGCATCGGAGAGCAAGTCGCGTGGGGGCTCGCACTTCTGGGTGCTCATGTCATCATCCTTGATATGCGCGAATTGGGGGAAGAGGTAGCCGATCGCATTCGCGGAAATTCCCGAAGTGCCGAATTCAAAAGAGTAGACCTCGCTGACCAGAATGCCTTGGAACAAGTTGCCCAAGAAATACTGGCGGCGCACCAGGCCGTCCACGTTCTCGTTAATAACGCTTCCAAATTCAAGGCCAGGCGATTTCTCAATGCCCCAACCAGCCAATGGGACGATCTGCATTACACAACGGCACGCGCTTGCGCCCTGTTGATCAAGCATTTCCTGCCAACGATGATCGATAATGGCTCGGGGGTGATATGCAACACCATCGCCGACGAAGGTCTCACCCACGCCGCGCATTTTTCGGCCGCCATGGCCGGCCAGCGATCAATGGTTTTGTCTCTCGCCGGCGAATTTCCACCGGAGAGCAATATTCATTGCTTCGGTTTCGCGCCCGGCGTGGTCGATACGCCGCTCGTTCATGAAAGCCTTGGCGATCTGTTGACTTTGCAAGGTATCACGCCCGAGGAATACATTTCGGGATTGCGGAATCCCGGTTACCAGGGATTGATGCCCGTAGACCATTGCGGTGCCAGTTATGTTTACTGTCTGGCTCATGCCCGCGAATATCATGGACAACTGATCGATGCCTTTCTTCCGTTGAACAATTTCGGGATTATCGATCCCGAGGCGTTCTCGGATCGTGGTCCGGGCGCGCCAGAAACAAAATCCGGCGAATTGCGCGGGGTCAATGCCTATGTCGAAGGTGTCTCCAGTTCCAATCTAAATCTCGAGCGGCGCATCGTCGAAAGAACCAAGGAGCTGGAGGCTGCAAATCAGCAATTAGCCACACAAAAACAATATATGGAGAACGTATCGACCAAACTTTCACGTTATCTGCCACAGCAAGTTTATCGTTCCATCTTTAGCGGTGATATCGATGCCGAAATTCAGACACACCGCAAACATCTGACAATCTTTTTCTCGGACATTCGCGATTTCACCCGCAAGACCGAGCGGTTGGAGCCTGAAGCGATGTCATCGATATTGAACAGCTACTTTTCCGCTATGACGGAGATTGCCAAGGATCACGGCGCGACCGTCGACAAATTCGTTGGCGACGGAATGGTTGCCT
>JAKZTB010000350.1:0-10956 GCA_047517345.1 Alphaproteobacteria bacterium | reverse complement strand
CGGATCGATCGATCAAGGTGGCCGCTTCAGCCGACCCAAGTCGACAAGACGACGACGAAAGGCGGTACGCGGATGAGCAAAAACTGTTACCCATGTCGCCGGTCCAAACTGTTACCCATCTTCCCGGTCGGGCCAAGGTGGGGGGGACCGTGCGACGCTTACTCGACATGGAGCCCCTTACGACCATGCTCACCCAATCCCAAATCGACGATTTCCGGCGCGACGGCGTCCTCACGGTCGAGAACGCGGTGACGCCGGCACAACTCGCCGCGCTGAACGCCGAGATCGCGGGCTGGGTCGCGGAAAGCCGCGGCCACAGCGAGCCGTTTGGGCCACCGACCTTGGACGACCGGCCGCGCTTCGACATGGGGGCGGAACACACGGCGGAAAACCCCGCGCTGCGCCGGGTCAACAACCCGTCCGACATCTCCGACGCCTATAGGGACGTGATGCAGAACGCGGCGACGGTCGACTTGGTCAGCCAATTGATCGGACCGAACCTGAAATTCCACCACTGCAAGATCAACCTTAAGCTGCCCAGCTCCGATACCACCGTGGCCTATCACCAGGATTTCCTGTTCACGCCGCACACCAACGACGACGTGGTGACCGCGCTGCTGATGCTCGACGACGTGACGGAAGCGAATGGCTGCCTACGGGTGGTGCCGGGCTCCCATCGCGGGCCGCTTTACTCGCTGTACAGCGGCGGGCGGTTCACAGGATCCGTCTCGGCGGAAGACGAGGCGCGCCTGCTGGAACAATCCGTGCCCGTCACCGGCAAGGCGGGCAGCGTTTGCCTGATGCACACGCGGCTGGCGCACGGCTCCGCCCCGAACGGTTCGGACCGGTCGCGGAATCTCTATATCTGCGTCTACAGCGCGGCGGACGCCTTCCCGATCGCGCGCAACCCGATGCCCAACCCGAACGAGGGCCTGATTGTACGCGGCAAAAAAGCGCGCGCCGCGCGGCTGACCGAGGCGTCGATCGAATTGCCGGAGCAACCAAAATCCGCCTCCTTCTTCACCGTCCAGGGGCAGGATTCCGCGGCGGACTAGTCGTCCGGCACGATCGCGTAGGCTTCGATTTCGACGACCAGTTCGGGCCGCAGCAGGGCGGTGACGGCGACCAGCGTGCTGGCTGGGCGGATGTCGCCGAACATTTCGCCATGCGCCCGCGTCACGCCGTCGGCATGGGCCGCCATGTCGGTCACGTAGACGACGGTGCGCACGACATGCTCCGGCCCCGCACCCGCCTCGGCGAGCGCCCTTTCGATGATCGCGAGGACGTTTGTCGCCTGCTCGTACGCATCGGCGCCGCCGGCCGTCGTCCCGGAGACATGGACCGTATTTCCGATCCGCACGGCGCGCGAATAGCCGAACACCGGCTCGAAGGCATGCCCGGACGTGATGTTCTGTCGCGCCATAATGCGGTCCTCTAAATAACGCCGTCGTCGGCGAGTTTATCCAGTGCTCCATCGTCGAGCCCCAGCAAACCGCCGAGAATCTCGCGGTTGTTCGTCCCCGGCATCACCGGCGGCCCGTCATAGCCGGTTTCGGTCCCGCTGAACTTGATCGGAAAGCCGGCCGCGTGGAGGCCCTCCAGGCGGCCGAGCGTCGGATGAACCAGGTCCTCGATCATGCCGCGGGCGCGGATATGCGGCCAGGCCTTGACGTCGTCGATATCGTTGATCGGGCTGCAGACGATGTCGGCCTCGCGCAACCGCGCCAGCGCGACGTCCCCCTCCTGCATGGCGGCCCATTCCGCGACGATCGCATCGACCCGGTCGTTGATCAGAAGCCGGTCGCTGCCCGTCGCGAAGTCGGGGTCGCGCTTCAAGTCCTCCCGCCCCATGACGTCGCAGAGCGTGCGCCAGTGCGCGTCGGTCGCGGTCGCGATGATCAACCAGCGGTCCTTCGTCTTGTAGCTGTTGAAGGGCGACACCCGCGCTACCCGGTTGCCCTGCCGGTAGTCCAACCCCAGCTGCTTGTAGCCTTCCAGCGGATCGTCGTAGATCAGGGAGAAGACGGAATCGACCATCGAAATATCGACATGCTGCCCTTCCCCGGCGCGTTCCTGATGATACAGCGCGCCCAGGATGCCGGAGAGGCCGAAGACGCTGGAAATAGAATCGGCCAGCGCCGAGCCGGCCTTGGTCGGCGGTCCGCCCGGCTGACCGGTCAGGCTCATCAGTCCCGACGCCGCCTGAGCCGCCGCGTCGAAGCATTTCAGATGGGCGTCGGGGCCGGTCTGGCCGTAGCCGGTGATCGAGCAATAAACCAGCCGCGGATTGCGCGCATGCAGGGTCTCGAAGTCGACGCCGAGACGCTTGGTCACGCCGACGCTGAAATTCTCCACCAGCACGTCCGACTTGTCGGTCAACTCCAGCAGAAGGCGAACCCCTTCCGGATCCTTCAGGTTCAAGGTCACCGCCTTCTTGGCCCGGCTGCGCTTGAGGAACGGTACGCCGAGATCGTCCGGCGTCTTGCGTTCGAACGATACCCCTTCGGGGCCGGCGTAAATCGGCGTGTCGGACAGCGTGTCGCCGGTCACCGGATTGTCCACACGGATGATTTCGGCCCCCATCCCGGCGAGCAGCAAAGTCGTGTGCGGCCCGACGAAGTACTGCGTCAGGTCGACCACCCGCACGCCCTCAAGAATACGTTTCGGCATTTCCGTCCTCCTGCCGCCCATCATCGCTTGTCAGGCAGCACAGCGCCATCGGTCCTTGAATACGCGTGGCGCGTTTCCGAGATGATATAGTCGGAGCCCATAATTCTTGAACCGTGACCGCCAACCGAACATGCCGATATCCGAAACCCCATCACCGTCGACGGCGAACACTCTGAACGGCAACGGCAGACCGGACCAGCAAGCCGCCCGCTGGAATGGTCGATTCTCCATCACCATCACGCTTGTGACGGCGATAAGCCTGCTCACATTGATTTCGGTGGGCGGTGTCCTCGGTGTCGGCGTCTGGCTGGCCCAGAAAAACACCTTCGCGCTGCTCAGCGACAACGCGCATCAGGGCGTAACTGCCGCCGTCAACCGCATCGAACAGCATCTCAAACCGGCCGAATACCAGGCGATGTTCCTCGCCGAGCAGATTTCCAGCGGCAGGATCGACGCCAAGGACCACAAGCGACTGGGCGACATGTTCACCGGTGCGCTGGCGGCGGCACCACAGATCGACTCCGTCATCTACATTGACAGCGCCATGCAGGCCTATCTCGTTGCGAATGATGGACGGCATGGAAACGTCATAGAGCGCACTTTCGACTATTCGCGCGATCCGGAGATATTGAAACGGATGGCGGCGGTGGTACCGGGTCCCAACTGGGGAACGCCGATCTGGCGCGACAGCACCAAGCGAACCTATATCAACATAGTCGTCCCGGTTTCCTTCGATGGCGTCATGATTGGCGCAGTGGTTGCCGCCGTTTCCGTCAAGGAGCTTTCTAATTTCGTCAGTGACTCTAATTCGAGCGAGCGAGGATCCCGCTTTTTTCTGTACGGCAGAGAGCATGTTCTCGCTCACGCCCTAACGGCAGATGGCTATCCGGGCCGAACCAACGAAGACCCACTGCCGCCAATTGATGGATTCGGCGATCCGGTTCTGGCCGCGATCTGGCAAACCGAAGACCGGTACGGCCTAGGGTTAAACCTGCCGGAAGGAACCGAAGGTCACGTGCTCCATATGGATCCGCAGCGTTTCATCTTCGTTTACCGGGCCATTCAGGGATTTGGCCCCAAGCCCTTGATCGCTGGGGTCTATTTCAGCCGCGAGGAGGTCGGGCAGGAAATACGACGCATGATGATCTCGCTTGCCGTCGGGATCGTCAGTTTGATCCTTTCGGTGCTCGCAGCGATCTATATCGGCCGAAGGATCGCCTGGCCAATCGTCCGGTTTTCCACTGCCGCCAGCCGGATACGCGATTTGGACATCGCAAAAGTGGAAAACCTGCCTGGCAGCGTTTTCCGGGAACTCAACGATCAATCGAAGTCGTTCAACGCGATGTTGCGGGCGCTTCGCTGGTTCGAATTCTATGTCCCCAAGAAGATCGTCGAGCAGTTGGTCAAACACGGCGACGTAGAGGGCATGGTCTCCGATGGACGAAATATCACGGTGCTGTTTACCGATATGGTCGGTTTCTCCGCCCTGTCCCAGGATATGACGGCATCCGAAGTCGCCGCATTGGTCAACGATCATTTCTCCCTGATCGGCAAATGCATCGATGACGAAGGAGGTACGATCGACAAGTTCATGGGCGACTCGGTGATGGCGTATTGGGGGGCGCCGGAGAAACAGAAAAATCGCGCCGAACGCGCCTGCCGGGCCGCATTGGCCATAGCAGTCGCGATCCGCGAAAACAACAAAGCGCGAGAGGCCGAAGGGAAGCGGGCCATCGGTATTCGCATCGGCATCCATAGCGGCCGGGTTACCGTCGGCAATATCGGTACGCCGGATCATCTCAATTATACGATCATCGGCGACGCCGTGAATGTCGGCAGCCGTCTGGAGCAATTGGGAAAGGAACTCTACCCGCCGGGAACCGATGTCGCGATCCAGATCAGCGGCGATACGTTGCAGGACATCGGCGACGCGTTCGAAACGGAATCTGCGGGGCGCTTCGAACTGAAAGGCCGGACCGGCGAGGTTGAGGTTTATCGATTGTTATGAAACGCTTCGACTCGGGAGAACAGGGAGTTGCGTGACATGGAGAAAGTCAAGCTGGTGCGACCGGATGACGCCGACGGCGAGGTCGCCGCGATCTTCGAGGACATACGCCAGACGAAGGGCGCGAATTTTCTGACGCCGACCTGGGGATTCTTCGCGTTGGACCCCGAACTCGTCAAAGGCTGGTGGATTTTGACCAAGCGGTTGCAAATGACGCCGGGGTCGCTGCCGAAACCACTGCTGAACGCCATTTCCCTGGTCTGTGCGGCCGAGGTCGATTGCCCGCGCTGCATCAACAATCACCAAACCCACCTGATCGAGCATTTCGGCATGACCATGGACGATGTCATGGACTGCCTGGATTTCGAGGCCTCGAAAACGCTCGACCCGATGTGGCAGGACGTGCTGCGCTTCGCGCGCAAGGTCGCCTTCAACGAAGGCACGACGGACGACGATTTCCTGGCGCTGCGTGGCCATGGCATCGACGATGTCGGCATTGCCGAGATTGTCTCGATGGCGATGCTGGAGTCGGGCATGGCCCGGCATGCCGTCGGCGTGGCCCCATTCGAAAACGGCGACGACTGGCCGAAGGAAAACCTGCCGTCGGCCGTCTACGCGGAGAATGTGAATCTTTAGATCGTGTCAGGCTTTGGCGGCGATCACCTCGATCTCGATCTTCAATTCGGGCATGGACAGGGCGGTGATGACGACTCGGGTCGACGCTGGAGGTTCAACACCGACCCGCTTCGCCCGCTCGGTCCGGAAGGCGTCGCGGTAGCCGGCGTCGGTAATGTAAGTCGTCATCTTCACGAGATCGCCCATCGCCATGTCTGCAGCGCGCAGAACCGCTTCGACATTGTCGAAGGCGGCCGCGACCTGATCTTCCACCGCGTCCGGAATTGTGCCGTCCCTGCGCATGCCGAGCATGCCCGAACTCACCAGGATCCGCGCGCCGGCGGGAATGACGACGGCATCGCTATGAGCGCTGAGCGGCGCCGGGGTTTCGTCCGAATGCACATGTTCCAGCATGGTGTTTCTCTCGTTCGATTGCATCAGCCCGGCAGGTAAACCCCGCCGTTCACATGGATCGTCTGGCCCGTGACATAGCGGCCCGCCGGGCCGCACAGCGCGCGGATCATGTCGGCGACCTCTTCGGGCTGGCCGTTCCTGTCGAGCACGAGTTTCAAATCGTACCCAGGGCGCGCGCCGGCCGCGGCGCCCCGCTTGGTGTCGATATGGCCCGGGACGACCGTGTTGACGCGGATCGAGTCTGCGCCGACTTCGTGCACCAGGCCTTTCATGAACCCCACGACGGCGGCCTTGGCGGCGCCGACATGGCTGCGCCCGGCCACTCCGGCGTAGCTCGCGATACCGCCGAGGCAGATGATCGTCCCGGCCCCGGCGGCGCGCATATGCGGCAAGGCCGCCTGACTGCACAACATCGTACCTTCGACGATCGGGCTGAAGATACGCCGCCATTCGTCGACCGTCAGGTCCTCCAGCAAGGTATTGCCGCGGACGGCTGCGTTGTTGACGAGGATGGAGAGCTTGCCGAAACGGCCAACGGCCGCATCCGTCATGGCGCGAACCGCGCCCGGGTCGGTGATATCGGCGACGAAATGCATCGCCCGCCCACCGACGTCCTGGATCTCCTTCGCCAACGCTTCCGCGTCGGTGCCGGACGTCATCGCATTGACGCAGACGGCCGCACCGCCGTCCGCCAGACTAAGACAGGTGGCGCGGCCGATATTGCGCGCGCCCCCGGTCACGATGGCGACGTCGCCGGCGAGTTCCTGGTCGAATCGAGACATTGGCATCCCTCTGTTCGAACGGTCTGATGCATTATCGCTTCGCAGGCGTGACAGGTGAACCGATTTGGCCGATTGGGCCAATCCGCGCCGGCACGATATCTTGCCCCCGAAGGCGCTGGATGGAACAAGACATGGCAGACAACCCGCTGATCGCAAGCTTGGAAACTACGGCGGAGGAAATTTCGGACGGTGCGGCGATCGCACCCAAGGTCGCCGACACATACCCGAGCTTCGCCCGCGACCTCTGGGGCTACAAGCCGGAAGCGGCGTAGAGGACGCTAGCCGCCCCGAATATCGACCGTCGTCGTCCCCTTGGAAACGAACACACGCGACAGGCCGGGCCGCTTGGCAACCTCCTCGACGAGGTGCAACAAGGCGCCACCGGAATAGTCCGCCGTGTCCGGGGTCGCGGCGAACATGTTGGCGACGATCTCCTCCGGGAAGGAGTGCCAGAGCATCAATTCTTCCTCGCTGGCGCCGGGATGGCGCTTGCGCAATCCTGGCAGGGCCGGCTCCGGCTTTGGCGGCGTCAATGGGACCGCCTTCGAGCCGTTCTCAACGATGCGATCCAGCACGTCCGGCTCTACGGGCGACACCAGTTTCCCGTAATACCCCAGCGCGTATTTCTTCATTTCGTCCGGGACCTGTGTGTAACGGCTGCCGGTCAGTACATTGAGCGTCGCCTGGACGCCGACGAATTGCGAAAACGGCGTCACCATGATCGGCCAACCCGTTTCCGCCCGGATGCGCCCGCACTCCTCCAGCACCGCCGGCAGTTTTTCGATCAGTCCCGCAGCCTCGAGCTGGCTGACCAGGTTGCTCATCACGCCGCCGGGGATCTGGTGGTCGAAACTGGCGGCGTCGAAATCCTGCGGGCGGCCGGGCGGGTGGCCCGTTCTTTCCGCGACTTCTTCGAAGTGGCCGGCGATCTCCGCGAGCAGTGTGTCGTCGACATCAATGTCGAATTCGTAATGCCGCAGGTTCCGGGCCGTCGTCTGTATCGCCGGCGGTGCGTTGCCGTCCGCGATCGGGGCGATACAGGTATAGATGTTATCGAGACCGAGCCGCGCCGCCTCGATGTATAGCGGCTGGCCGAGGCCCGACAGATTGTGTGTGTGCAGCCCGAGCGGCACGTCGCCGCCGATCTCGGCCCGCAATGCCGGCGCCAACGTGCGCAGCCGTTCCGGCTTGAGAATGCCGCTGGTGTCCTCGATCATCAGCGAGCCGACGTCGCACCGGTCGAGGAATTCCCGCGCCTTGGCGACGTAGAGTTCGTCGGTATGCACCGGGCTTTCGCTGAAGATCAGCCAGCCCTGCGTCCGCGCGCCGAGGCTTTTGGCATGCTTTAGCCCGCCTTCCAGATTGCCCAGATCGTGCAGCCCGTCGAAGGCGATCAGGCTCTCGATGCCGTTGCGGACCAGCAGCTCGCACCACAACAAATTGATGTCGTCCGGCTCCAGGTCGAAGCGCAGCGCGCACTTGCTGCGTACGATGGCTTGCCGTTCCGTCCGCGTGAACGTTTCGCGAAACAACTTGAGACGGTCCCAGGGGTTTTCCCCCAGGAAACGGACGCAGGTATCGAAATGCACCGCGCCCATCAGCTCGATGACATCGAACCCAACCCGGTCCATACGCTCCAGCACGGGGCGCATCATCGCAGTCGTCATGCGGGTCGCCCACAGGCACTGATGGCCGTCCCGCAGCGTCGTATCGACGATTCTAACGCGGCTCATGACATGCCGATCCTCTTGCGCATTTTTCGTTTTTCAGACCTTCCGTAGCCGGTGAATTGGAAACACCGTCCCTGTATCATGCGAAAGCCGCGGAAGAAGGTGCAAGATTAAAAGTCGGAGGTGTCCAGAGTACAGTAAACTCGGTCCAAAGTTCTGCTCCCCAGGAGATGAGGCGTCAACACGTACGCGCGAGATCGCCGATTGCCTGTTCGCTTGATTGTCGAGGTTTGGGTGGCCAAGATGCAGTCGTTACCATCGCGGCCAGAATCAGTGGAAACGGTCCCATGTCGTTGAGCTACAAGGACGTAGCGGAAATCCTGAAAATCATCGACGCGAGCAACTGCGAGGAGTTGGTGCTCGAGGTCGGCGACACGAAACTTGTCGTCCAACGCAATCGTGGCGATGGATCCACGGCAGATGCGGTTACCGTAGCCGCACCGGCGACGGAACAGCCTGTCGAGGCGACAGCCGAAACACCATCAGCCTCACCCATGCCGGCAATTTCCGCTAGCGCCCAAGGCACCGAGATCCGGGCGCCCATGGTCGGCACCTTCTACCGTAAACCGTCGCCGGCGGATGCCGCCTTCGTCGAAGAAGGCCAGACGGTCAAGAAAGGCGACCCGCTGTGCCTGATCGAAGTGATGAAACTCTATACGACGATCGAAGCACCGGTCGACGGGGTCGTCGCCGCGATCGGCGCGGTCGATGCCGAGCTCGTCGCCCACAACCAGGTACTGTTCGTTATCGAGCCCGCCTAGGAGCCTGTCCAAATGGGTCAGACGTTCATTTCATCCCGGTAATACTGGTAACCTGAGATCGTGGATCCCGCGGTCCCCAAGCGTCGTGCGCCACGGCGGTGAAGAATTCCTGACAGGCACGGTTGAACGCGTCCGGTTCCTCCAGATTGCAGGCGTGGCCCGTCAGCGGAATAATGACCAGCCCTGACATCGGGATCGCCCGCTTCATCAACAGGGCAGGGTCGAGGCAGGGCTCGTCCTCGTCCCCGGTGATGATCAAGGTCGGCACGTTTAAGGTCTTCATGTCTTCGATAAGATCGTAAAGCGACGGCCGTTCCGCTTGGACGCCGCGCATGGTATTGGCCGATCCTTTGGCGGAATGCGCCGCCATATTTTTTGCGAATTCCTGCCAACCGCGCGGGTCCTTGTTCTGAAACTGCACTCGGGTCGGGCCCAAAGTGTAACGTGCCGCCGTCTCCGGCATGCCGAGCGCTTCGAAACTGTCGGCGGTGGCGAGAGCTTCTTCTCGGAACTGCGCGCGCTTGTCCGACTCCGCGCCATAGCCGCAACCCCCGACGACGAGCGACAAGGCGCGGTCCGGGTGATTCAAACCGAAGTGCAAAGCGCAGAACCCGCCCATCGAAAGCCCGACAATATGCGCCTTTTCGACGCCGAGATGATCGAGCATCGCAATCGCGTCGCCAACCGCCCGCATTTGCGAATAGTTCGATGCGTCCGCCGGCACATCCGATGGCGGAAAACCGCGCGCATTGTAAGTGATGCAATGATAGCGGCGGCTGAAATAGCGCACCTGCGGTTCCCATCCCCGGAAATCGTCGGCAAATTCATGGATAAACAGGACCGGTTCGCCGGTACCGGTTTCCTCATAGTAAAGCCTAACCCCGTCATCGGTCGTTGCGTGCGGCATGAAATCCTCCCTGTCAGGCGTGCGGTCTTCCATCATAGTCAAGAAATAGGCACTCCGTCGCTGTTTCCCCCACTCCGACCGCCGTGATAGGCTAGCCCAAACGCTGCATTAGGGGGATACGGCATGTTCAGTCTCGATAACTTGATCGCCGATTGCAAAGCTGCAGTCGCCGGCGGCAGAACGGCGCAAGCGGAAGTGCGCGACATTTTGGCAAAGGCTGTTTCGGAACCCGAATCCGTCCTCAAGGCGCTCGGCGAACCGGAAAAAGGCGGCGTCGTAAAGTTACACGAATCCGAGGACCTCACGATCATCAACGTGATCTGGGCCCCGCACATGACGATCATGCCGCACAATCACGAGATGTGGGCCAATATCGGCATCTACACCGGCCGCGAGGACAACATCTTCTGGCGCCGCATGCCGGAGGAAGAAGGCGGTTATATCGAAGCCGCCGGTGCCGAGTCGCTGGGATTGTCGGACGCCACGACGCTCGGCCGCGACATCATCCACTCGGTAACCAATCCGTTATCGAAGCTTACCGGCGCGATCCATGTTTACGGCGGCGATTTTTTCCGCGTAGACCGAAGCGAATGGGATCCCGAATCCCATCTCGAACAAGCCTACGATATGGCAAAGAACCTGCGGATGCTGGAAGACGCGTAGCTTACTGGCTGGCGCGCGCCGTCCCGCGCGCCGCCAAGCGCCCCTCATCGTACTGCCGACGATTGGCGACCATGCGCTCGTAAAGCGTTTCGATCGCCACACTGCCCGTGCGCACGAACAGAAACGGCAGCATGGCGTGCACCAAGCAGGCCAAGCTTGCGAAGAACATGCGCAGGCTGAAAGAAGTTGCGGTCAGAAAATGCTCAAAATAGGTCTCGTCGACACTCGCCGGATGTTCGTTAAATAGGCGTCCAATCATTTGAATATTCCTTGCTTATCCGGTTAACGCCCATGACCGCTACATGTAGGGTGCCGCCACTCTCCCGAGTAAAGCTCGGCATAGGTTGGAGCAGAGGTGTCGCCCGCGATGCCGAGCAATGAGCGGAAGGCGTTGAACGGGTAGAACCGC
>JAKZTB010000349.1:0-22572 GCA_047517345.1 Alphaproteobacteria bacterium | reverse complement strand
ACTCTACAATGCCCAGTGGATCGTCGAAAAGAACGGCTACCTGAGCCCCGCTCAAGCTCGTCAGGCGTGGCACGCCGCGATCTCAATCAGGCCCGCCGCGTGAGACAAACTTGTGTCCAAGGAACCGGGTGCGCTACATTCGCAGCTCTGCGTTTTCCGCGGCGCGCCGCGATTTTCCGGCATGTCGGCGTATCTATATTCCAATATAGGTGATCACATTCCTCTTGAGTGGCAGCCTTTGATTCAGAACTGGTCTTTCTAAACGGAACATGGCGTGTATTATTGGAGAGCAACCCGCCGATCTCTGACGCTGTCGGGCCTTCAGGCTTCATCAGCCCGTCAACTTTCAAGCCACGGCGGCGCTGGAATTGCCGAATCCCTACGAACAAATCCGTGTCGGGCTCAGGAGACAGTCCCCATTCGGGAACCTTATAGTGCCCCAATCGGGAAAGTGACCGCTTGGTGACCATGATGTCGTTCGGATCCGCGTCGAATTTGATTCCGATGGACTTCTTGAGTGACAGCGGTGAGCGTGAAGGCATAGGCATACTCCGACGTTGGCTGTGCCCACCTGACTGAGCTCAGCAATTCTGAGGAGCGCGTTCGATTGCGCGATTTCGCGCTCACGGCCGCGACGTTTCGGTTCGTTTGAAGGGCGCGTTATCCGGTTCGCGAAATCAGAGCTTCTGACCAGGCGTCGCTGAATTTCAGACGTGGTAATATTCCAAATACGCGGGACGGCTATGGCGTTTGATACTTAGGAAAACACCGAATGTTTTGCAATTTTCAAAGCGCTAGGATAAACAGCCCTTGCTTGTAAAAGAACATAACAAGAACGAAATAAAGAGTCAACAACCAGGAGATAAAAATTATTGCTGCAACTCAAGGTGCTTATTCAAACCCACTCTGGCACTCGTATCCGCGTCGTCACAGCGTCTTAACCTCGACCACATCGATGTCGTCATAGCCAAACATCTGTCTCACGAAAATTTCTGACAGCTCCAGCGCCTGATCGTCATCCACGCCGACGATGCGCTTGTCCGTGTCGAAGATTTCGGGGCAGTGGATCAAGCAGGAATGCTCCAAGTCGCGGACGCCGTGTTCGACCTCGTAGATGATCGCGCGGACTTCCTCGGGCGGCGATGAGCCGCGCCTAATACCACGCACTTCGCGTACGGGGTCAGGCATGACGCATGCGCTTCGAAAGATGGTCGATTGCCATCGGATGTTCCTTTCGGGAAGGACAAACCAAAAAAGAACATTACGAGAACAATTAGTTGCTTGTCAATGCACGGAATTGCCCGTTTACGCCGCCTTCCGGTCCGCCTTGATCAGGTCCGCGGCCTTTTCCGCGATCATCAGGACGGCGGCGTTGGTGTTGGCGGAGACTATGCGCGGCATGATCGAGGCGTCGATCACACGCAGGCCCGCCAGCCCATGCATCTTCAGTTGCGGGTCGACGACGGCCATCGGGTCGGTGCCCATCTTGCAGGTGCCGACCGGGTGGTAGACCGTGGCGCCCTTGGCGCGCAGATAGGCCAGTATTTCGTCGTCGCTTTGCACGTCGGGGCCGGGAATGGTCTCTATTTCGGCGTATTTCGCAATCGCCGGCTGTTCGAAGATGCGCCGCGCGGCGCGTGCGCCGGCGATCATCGTGTCGCGGTCGATTTGGTCGCCGAGGTAGTTCGGCCGGATGCTGGGCTGCACCGCCGGGTCGGCCGACACGCAATGCAGCGATCCGCGGCTCGCCGGGCGGTGCTGCCAAAAACCCGATGTCATGCCGGGGAAATCCTCCAGCACACCGATGATACCGTCGACATAGCTGGCCGGCGCGAAGGAGAGCTGCACGTCCGGCGTGGCGACGCCCGGCACCACCTTGACCGAAGCGCTGACATTGCCGGGCGCGGCGGTCAGCAGACCGGTGCGGGTCGTCGCGTAGCGCAGCACCTCGAGCCCGAGCCGCCAGCCGCGCGAGCGTTCGTTGAAGGTGCCGATCCCTTTCACCTTGAAACACAGGCGGGCCAGATAGTGATCGTGCAGGTTCTCGCCGACGCCGGGCAGGTGATGCATTACGTCGAGGCCGAGCGGCTTAATCCGTTCGCCGTCGCCAATGCCGGACAATTCGAGGATTTGTGGCGAGCCGATGGAGCCGGCGCTGAGCAGCACCTCGCGGCCGGCATGCGCTTCCTTCTCCGCGCGGTTTTGTGTGAAGGCGATACCCACGGCGCGACCGTTCTCGACGAGGATGCGGCGCGTGTGGGCCTCCGTCTCGACCCGCAGATTGGGCCGCGATAAGGCCTGCTTCAGATAGGTCTGCGCCGTGCTCTGCCGCCGCCCGTTCTTCAGCGCCTGCTGGAAGTATCCGACGCCTTCCTGCGTGGCGCCGTTATAGTCGCCGTTGCGCGGGATCCCGGCCTCGACGCAGGCTTCCATGAAGCGCTCGGTCAGCGGATGCTGTTCGATCGGCTCGCGCACATTGATCGGCCCGCCGCGGCCGCGGAGGTCCGGGTCGCCGACTTCCGCGTTCTCGAACTTCTTGAAGTAGCCGAGCACATCGTCGAAGCTCCAGCCGCGGTTGCCGAGCTGCGCCCAGCCGTCGTAATCCTCGCGGTGGCCGCGCACGATGAGATGCCCGTTGATCGACGATGAACCGCCGAGCACCTTGCCGCGCGGCCAGTGGATCGCCCGGTTGCCCCAGCCTTCTTCCTTCTCCGTGCTGAAGCACCAATTGACCTTCTCGTTGTGGAGGGTCTTGAAAAAACCGGCCGGGATATGGATGAACGGGTAGGTGTCCTTCGGGCCCGCTTCCAGCAGCAGGACTTTGACATTCGAATCCTCGGTCAGCCGGTTGGCCAGCACGCAGCCGGCTGACCCGGCGCCGACGATGACGTAGTCGTAAATATCCATTTCTCAATTTCCTTCGGATAACTTCCCCTATTCGAACGACGCGTCCACCTGCGCCATCTCTTCCGCGCTGAGCGGGCCGGCCGCTTCCGCCCGCAGGCAATCGTCGAGCTCGGCGCGGTTCTTCACGCCGAGCACGACCGTGTCGACGCCGTTCATGGTCAGCGCGTAACGGTGGGCGAGGGCGGCGGCGGACTCGCCCCGTTCCGCGGCGAGCGTCCGGAAGGCGCCCGCTCGATTGTAGTCGACGGTGATGCCGTGATCGGCCGGCAGGTCACGGTCCAGCGTGTCGGTGAAAGCGCCACCTTGCACCGCCCGAATGCCCATGACGCCGACATCCTCCTCGTTGGCGGTTGCGATCACGTCTCGCGCCCGGGTCAGGCCAGCGTAGTATTGCAGCTCCCCCACGGAGTCGGCCGGATTGGCGATGCATTGGACGACATCGGGTTTCGGATCGGAGGACAGGGCATCGACGATTTGCGCGGGGATGCCGATGCCGGTGACGCGGCAGGCGCCGATCCGGCCCTGCGCCATCAGCGCCTCGCAGGCCGGCCGGAACCGCTCCATATAGAGGGTCCAGCGGGTCGCGGGCCGATCCGCGTAGGCGCGGGCGTCGTAGTCGTCGGGGATGATGTTGGAGTGCAGCAGAAAGATGTCGACACGGTCCAGCCGCATCCGCTCGAGGCTCTCCGACAGGCTTTCGTTGAGAATTTTCTCGACCGCGTCCGGCGCCGGCGTGCCCAGCCGGCATTTGGTCGTTATCCGTACCTCGCCGGGTAAACGCCCTTCGAAGGCGGCGCCGATGACCCTTTCGGCCTCGCCCTGCCCATAGGACGGGGCCATGTCGAGCAGGGTGATTCCGCCATCCACCGCGGCGCGTGTCGTGGCGATGCATTCGTCCCGCGTGGTTTCGCCCCAAAGCTGGCCGATTCCGCCGCCGCCGAGGGCCAATGCGCTGACCGGCCAGAGCCCGCCGAGTTGTCGTGTCCGCATGATCGGTGTCCTTAACGTTCGAGTGTCCTGATCGTGAAATTCAAATGATTGAATTTCTCGTGAATCAGCACACTAACTATTTGAACCTAGTGTGATTCAGATTCTGAATCTCGCCGCATTCAATGCGGCGAATTTCAGAATCATCACACTAGTGTGTTCGAGGTTTCCACGATTCCGATTCGGCAAATGCCGAAGCGCGATTGTAAAGTCGAGCGAACGGATCGTAACGAGGGAGGGAAGCGTATGTCCATTTTCGTAATCGGCGGCACCGGATTTATCGGCTCGCGGCTTACCCGGTCCTTGGCGGAAGACGGCGAAAAGATCATCTGCATGGACATCAACCCGCAAACCGCGGACTTCAGCGACCTGGAGGACCGGGTGACGGTCGTACGCGGCGACATGACCCAGTTCGACGACGTCATCTCCACGATGGCGCAAGCGGAGGCGACGCGGGTCATCAACCTGTCCTATTTCCTGGGCAACTATCACGCCCCGCACGTCGCGACGAAACTGAACGTGATCGGCATGGACAACTGCTTCGAGGCGTCGCGGATACTGGGCGTCAAACGAATTGTCTATGCGAGCTCGCTGGCCGTGTACGGCGAGCAGAGCCATTACGGCGAGCGGCCGGTGCACGAGGACGATTTCTCGCATGGCCGCAACCAGTACGCCATGCACAAGATCTTCAACGAATGGCAAGCCGAGGACTACAGGGACAAATACGACATGTCGATCACCGGCGTGCGGCCGACCAATGTGACGGGCCCGGACAAGGTGCGCGGTTCGGTCGATCATGTGAACTGCATCACGCAGCCGGCGCGTGGCAATCCGGTGACGTTCGAGTACGCCGATTTCATGCGGCTGCCGATCCATGTCGACGACATCACGGAGGTGTTCAAGCGGGTACTGATGGCGGACCACCCGCAGCACGCCGTCTACAACTCCGGCGGGACCAGCATCAGCATGGGCGCGATTGCCGATATCGTGCGCGGCTATCTGCCGGACGCCGATATCACCTTCGAGAGCGAGACGGGCGGTTACGAAAAATCGAGCGTCTTCCTGATGGACAACAGTCGTCTCGTGAACGAATTCGGTGTGCAGTATCGGCCCTACCCGGAGCGGGTGCTTCAGATCCTCAACGAAGTCCGGCGCGATGAAGGGTTGCCGCAGATAACGGGGTAATGCGCCTACCAGAGACGGATATTGTCGTAGATCCGGACGTTGATGTCGGCGCCCATGCCGGGCGTGATATAGGGAGGGGAGCTGTCGAGCGAGATGCGGATCGGCACCCGTTCGACCGAGCCGCCGAGCTTATTACCTTCGACCCCGTTGCCGCCGTTATTCATGCTGGCGGTAGTGATATTGCCGATCCGGCGGACCTTGCCGAAATAATCTTCGAACGGATAGGCGTCGAAATTGATCAGGACGTCCTGGTCGAGTTTGACGTGGCGGATTTGGCTTTCGTCGACATAGGCTTCGATCCAATACCGGTCGGGATCGTGCAGCATCAGGATGTTGATCCCGTCTTCGACATACTCCCCTTTGAATTTGTGAATACGGCCGACGACGCCGTCGATCGGGCTCGTGATCAGCCGGTAGCCGAGAACAAGTTTCTGTTGCCGGATCGAGTCTTGAATCCGGTTTTGCTTGATGTCGGAAATCTCGATTTTGTTGCTCAGAACGTCGAGCTGTTTCTGCTCCGCGGCCAGTTGCTTGTACACCTTTCTGGCAATCGCGATTTTTCCGCCCAATGTCGTTGCCCGTCCCTTTAGCACCAACACCTTGTCCTGTTCGGCGGTCAGTTTGGTTTCCGGGGTGAGCTTCTTCTTGAAGAGGATGCTGGTGCGCGACAGGTTCTTTTCGGCCAAATCTCGCCGTCCTTGCAGTGCTTTGTACTCGATCTCCGATGTACGGATTATCTCGCGTTGGGTTTCGAGTTTGGATTTCAATTCGGCTTCGAAGGCAGCCTTCTCCGACTCCAGGCTGGTGCGGCGTGCCTTCTCCAGCACCAGGTCGGTGCGCAGCGAATCGATATTCAGCTTGATGTCTTCGTGAACCAGAGTGATCAGCAATTGGCCCGCTTCGACGCGGCCGCCTTCCGCGACATGGACGTTCTCGATCTTGCCGTCGATCTGAGCCGAGATATTGGTGAAGTCGGTCTGGACCCGGGCGTTGCTCTCATAGACATGGGTGAACCAGAAAAAGACCTCGTAGCCAAGCACCCCCATCGCGCCGATCAGACAGACGCCCAGGAGGATTTTGACTTTACCTTTCAAGTGCAAGACGGGGTTCTCACGACGCTGGGTCCGTCCGGCTGCCACACTCGGGCGCGTTCCGGACGCGGGAATTCAACTTTGGCGCAGATACGAATTATGAAATAAATTCAATCGGATTACGCTAACAACAATCCATTACCGGATCAACTTGACCGCGCGCCGCTGCCCTTGCGCGACGACATTCCGAAAAGAGACAGGCGCTTGGACACCACGGTCGACCACAGCCCCAAAGAAACCGGTATCCGAGGTCTGGTTCAAAACCCTAACTACGTGTCGATCTGGTTGCTCGGTACGCTGACGGGGTTCATTCGTTGGTTCCAGTTGCTGGCGCTTGGCGTCTACACTTTCGAGATTACCGGGTCGCCGATCCTGGTCTCGCTCGTGCCGGTTATGTGGGGCCTGCCATTGACATTCTGCGGCCCGGTAATCGGCGGGTTTGCCGACCGGGTTAACAGAAAGGTTCTGCTGAGCCTGTCGCAGGCGATGGTTCTGGCGGTTTCGGCCGTCATGGCCGCGCTGGCCTATGCCGACAGCCTGACCTTCGCCCATATCGCTATCGCTTCCTTATTGAGCGGATTGTTTTGGGCGACGGACATGCCTGTAAGACGCCGGTTGGTGGGCGATTTGGCGGGAGATTCGGTGTCCGCTGCGATGGGCCTCGATGCCGCGACCAACAGCGCGACCCGAATGGCCGGCCCCTTGTTCGGCGGCGTGATCCTGCAATGGGTCGGAATTACCGGCGTATTCGTTTTGAGTACGGCGGTATATTCGGTCGGGCTATTGCTCATCCTGTTCACGCAGTTGCCGGCGCATGTGAAGCGCGCGGCGTCGCGGGCGATGGTCTTGGAACTTATCGCGGGGGTCCGGTTCGTATTGGGCGACTGGGAGCTGCGGCGTGTTTTCCTGATCACCATCGTGTTCAATGTCTGGGGCTTTCCCTTCACCGCGATGATCCCGATCCTCGGCAAGCAACAGTTGGGCCTCGATCCGTTGCTGGTCGGGCTACTGTCGAGCCTCGAAGGGTTGGGAGCGTTTGCGGGGGCGCTGGTCGTGGCGATCTTTGCGCGGCCGCAGGCCTTCGCACGGATCTTCATCTGGGGCTGTGCCGGGTACCTGATCACGATCCTCTATCTCAGTATCCTCGCCTACGTCGCGGGCGGGCCGTATCATTCCTTCGTCACCGCCTCGATGGCGCTGACCGTCGCCGGTCTGTTCGCTGCCGGTTTCGCGACGATGCAGAGCACCATGACCTATACCAACGCGCCTCTGGAATATCGCAGCCGCGTCTTCGGCGTGCTGGCGCTGTGCATCGGGACGGGGCCGATCGGCTTCCTCAATGTCGGCTGGATGGCGGAGTCTTTTAGCCTGCCGACGGCACTCCTCGTCATGGCGCTGGAAGGCCTGCTGGTGCTCGTCGTGCTGTGGGTCTATGGCGCGCTGACGCGGGACTAGGACTGATTCACAAAACCTATTGACACGATTGCGTATCTATATAACAAATATGTTATGGAACAATTAGGTTATATAGGTACGCAATCGAATCTCGATGCTGTCTTTGCGGCGTTGGCCGACCCGACGCGGCGGGCGATATTGTCACGGCTCGCCGACGGTCAGGCTTCGGTGAATGAGATCGCAGCACCTTTTGAAATAAGCCAGCCAGCGGTCTCGAGGCACCTGAAAGTACTGGAACGGGCGGGGTTGATCGAGCGGGACATCGACGAACAACGCCGCCCTGCGCGATTGAAGGCAGAAAATATGACGGCAGCTGTCGACTGGCTTGCCGAATTCAAAGTTTTTTGGGGGACGAGCTTCGACCAGCTCGATGACGTCCTTATCGAAATGAAACGAGCCGAAGCGAAGGAACCAGGCCATGAGTGACCTACCGGAATATGTAATCGACCGCGTGTTCGACGCCCCCCGCGACATGGTTTGGCGCGCCTGGACCGATCCCGAATTGCTCTCGCGATGGTATGGCCCGGGTGTGGAAACGATCATCCACAAATTCGATTTGAAGCCCGGCGGGATGTGGCTCAACGAGATGAAATGGGGCGAAAAAGGCGATCTCAGCAAAGCCGAACTTCTGGAAGTCGTAGCGGAAGAGAAGCTTGTTTGGCATCACTCATCGACAGACTCCGACTGGAACATCATAAGCAATCCCATGATGGCCGACTGGCCGCGCGTGCTTCTGACGACCGTGACATTCGAGGTTGTGGGCTCAAAGACGAATGTGCGGCTGACATGGGTGCCTTTTGAAGCGACCGACGCCGAGATTGCCTGTTTTGCCGGCGCCGTGGCCGGTATGGGCAAGGGATGGGAGAGCGGTTTCGCCATCATGGACGAAATATTCGCGGAGTTGCAGGCGGAAAATACGTAAAGATAAGGAAAGCTCGCCAGGGCTGCTGGCGCATACCATAAGTACATCGTAGCAGCGCCGCTTAGGGCCAGTGCTTCCCACCGATAAGGATATGTTCGACGGCAAACTTCCGGTCGCCGGTTATGATCTGGCCGAGGCTGTCGTAATAATCGAACGTGCCGGTTTCGACGCTTAGCACTGTGGCGTCGCCGGGCGAACCGGGGCGGAGCGATCCAAGCTCCGGGCGGCCGATAGCCTGTGCGGCGTTGACGGTGACCGCCCGCAGCACGTCGCCGAGCGGCACGCCTAGGCAGAGGAATTTCGACATCGTTACCAGCACGTCGAAGGCGGGGCCGTCGATGCTGACGATGTGGACGTCGCTGCTGATCACGTCGGGCACGAAACCGCGTTCGACCATCGCGCGGGCGACCGTGAAATCGAAGGAGCCGCGGCCGTGCCCGACATCGAAGATAATGCCGCGCGCCCGCGCGTCCTCGACCTCGGCGCGGATGTTGCGCTCGCGGTCGACCAGCGCGTTGGGGAACATGCGGCAGCAGTGGGTGAGGATGTCGCCGGGCCGCAGCCGTTCCAGGATGTCCTGGCGGCGCGGCGGCGTCGGGCCGATATGGACCATGACCGGCAGGCCGAGTTCTTCGGCGGAGTCGATGGCGATGTCGAGCGGCTGCGTGCCGAGTGTGCCCGAAACGTTGCCGCCGAGCCGCACTTTGACGCCGCAGATCAGGTCGCCGTGTTCGCGGGCGACGTCGACGCACGCTCCCGGATGCAGAAGGCGCAAATCCGCCGACTCGCCGACCATGAATCCGGGTCCGTATCCGAAGATGCCGGGGTGCGAGATGTTGAGGAAGGCGATGATCCGCAACGGTGACGGTTCGATGACATGTTTGCGGAAGCCGTGGAAAGTGCCGGCGCCGGCCGAGCCGGCATCGACGAAGGTCGTCGTGCCGCTTTTCTTCGCGACGGTTTCCGCCTCGACGCTGAGATAGGTCGCACCCCAATTCACATGCGCGTGGATGTCGATCAGGCCGGGTGACACGATCTTCCCGGAGACGTCGACTGTTTCGTCTGCCGGGCCGTCGATATCGTTGCCCAGCGCGGCGACGGTACCATCCGCGAAGGCGACATCCATCACCGCGTCGAGGTCTTGCGACGGATCGACGATGCGCCCGCCGCTCAGGATCGTGTCGTACATAGTTTGCTTTCGTTTGCTTCGCTCTGGTCGGCATTATCGGAGGCCGATACGGACCGCGCAAACTCCATCGTACCCGCTGTCGTGAATTCATGCTCCAATCGGGCGCGATGCTCCAATACATGACCTTCCGCCGCGTCCTCCTCGTTGCGACCGTGCAACTGACGACTCTGCTGTTCGGCATGACCATCACGGTCGTGGCCGTGGTCATGCCGCAGATGCAGGGGGCGTTGTCGGCGACGCAAGACCAGGTTGCCTGGACGATCACCTTCAATCTTGTCGCAACCGCAATCGCCACACCGATTACCGGCGCGCTCGCCGCGCGGCTCGGCTGGCGCAACTTGCTGGTCGGTTCGGTTGCCGGTTTTACGGTCGCGACGGCTTTGTGCGGCCTGTCGACGTCGCTGGAGATGCTTGTGGTCTTCCGCGTACTGCAAGGCATTTTTGGCGCGCCGCTGCTGCCGCTGGGGCAGGGGATGCTGATGTCCAGTTTTCCCAAACACATGCATGCGCTGGTGCTTATGCTGTGGGGTATCGGCGGCGTCTTCGGCCCGGTACTGGGGCCGATATTAGGCGGTTTCGTGGCCGAGGCGATCAACTGGCGCTGGGCCTTCTTCATGATCGTGCCATTCGGTATGCTTGGAATGCTGGGTGCCTGGTTCTCGCTCGGTAGCAAGGAGCGCGACGCGGACCGCGCGGTGGATTGGCCGGGCTATGCGCTGCTGGCAGCCGCGATTGGCGCCGCGACCCTACTGCTGAACCGCGGACAGCGCCTGGACTGGTTCGAGTCGACGGAGATCGTCATCGAGGCCTCGATATGCGCGATCGCCTTCTACCTTTATCTCGTACACACAATGACCGCGTCGAGCCCGTTGTTCGACCGCGAGCTGTTCCGCGACAGCAACTTCGTGATCGGGCTCGCCATGTCCCTACTTATGGGCATGTTCGGCTATACGCCGATAGTGATGTTCCCGCCCTTGCTGAGCGACGTCGCCGGCTATCCGGAATCGATCATCGGCATTCTGTTGACCTCGCGCGGCATCGGCAACTGGCTCAGCTTCCTTCTCGTGGTCCAGTTCACCCGAGTCAGCGCGCGCGGCTGCCTGATATTCGGGCTGGTCTGCCAGGCTATCGCCAGCACCGCAATGGCGCAGCTCGACGTCAATGTCAGCAGTTTCGACGTCTATTGGACCAACGTGCTGCACGGCTTCGGTTTCGGGATTGCCTATACGCCGATGTCAGTGCTTGCTTTTACGACCCTGCGGCCGCACCTCATGGTCGACGGCTCGTCCCTGTTCAATGTGATGCGCCATATCGGCAGCGTGCTGTTCATCTCCGTCGCCATCGTCGTGCTGACCCGCAGCACGGCGCAGAGTTATTCGGGCCTGCGCGAATGGGTGTCGCCGTTCAACACGCTGTTCACGATGCCAAACGTCAGTGGTGACTGGTCGCACGGTACGCTAGGAGATCTGACGGTACTGAGTGACGAGATCCTGCGCCAGGCTTCGATGATCGGTTACATCAACGCCTTTTATTTACTGGCAGCGACGGCTGTTTTAAGCATTCCCTTGGTTCTTGCTTTCCGGCCGATTGCAAAACCAGAATCGGAATACGAAGATTGAATATCGAACTGTAGGGTAATTAAACGGTTTGATAACAACGGTATAACACTATAGTTCGATAATTCTAAAACAATCGTTGACAGGCGCCGCGAGGATTTCTATATCTCTCGCATGGAAATCGATAACGCAGCCACCATGTTGGCGGAACTTGGCAACCCGCACCGGCTTGCCACGTTCAGGCTTCTCGTTCAGGCCGGTCCGGATGGGCTACCTGTTAAAGCGATCCAGGACCATCTGGGAATTCCGAAATCGACCTTGTCGCATCACATCTCGCACATAGTCTGGGCCGGGATCGTCACGCAGACGCGCGAGGGGCGCACATTGCGTTGCCGGATCGACTACGAACAGGTGCGCGGCTTGTTGGACTTTTTGATGGAAGATTGCTGCGCCGGCCTCGACAGGCATTGCGCGTTCGAAGAGGAGTTGACGGGATGACGGCCGCAGTCGGGACGCTGGTACAGAACGCCCGGAGAATCGATCCGGTCTATATGGCGATGATCGCTTTGCTGATCGCGATCGCGGCGATCTCGATGTCGCAATTTGCGGACAGCATCGTATTCCTGCTGACGGCGATGCTTAGCATCTCGCCGTTCTTGGTGCTGTCGATGGCCGCCGCCGGTGGGGCGCAGGCGACCGGGCTGGATCAACGCATCTCCCAACTGGTAACCGGCCGAACCACGGCCGTGATCCTTGGCGCCGCGATCTTCGGTTCGTTGGCGCCGCTTTGCTCCTGCGGCGTCATCCCGCTGATCGCAGCATTGCTCGCTGCCGGCGTACCGCTTGGACCGGTGATGGCCTTCTGGATCAGTTCGCCCTTGATGAGTATCGAGAAATACATCCTGGCGACCGCCGTCTTCGACGTCGGTTTCGCCACCGCCTATCTGGTGACGGCGATGGTGCTGGGTGCGGTCGCGGGCTTCGTCACCCAGGCGCTGGTCGTGCGCGGCGGCTTCAGCAATGTCCTGAAGCCGGGCGTGATCGGCTGCTGCGCCGGCAACGCGCTCGAGGCGGACCGGCCGCTGCTCTGGAAGTTCTGGCGCGAGGCGGAACGAGTCGCGTTGTTCCGCGAGACCGCGGCCGCATCGGGCCTGTTCCTGCTGAAATGGCTCAGCCTCGCCTTCGTCATCGAGAGCCTGATGGTCGCCTATCTGCCGCCGGAATATGTCGGCCGGGTGCTCGGTTCCGGCGACTGGTGGACGGTACCGGTCAGCACTGTCGTGGGAATCCCGGCCTATCTGAACGGCTTCGCGGCGATCCCGATGGTGGCGCGGCTGGTCGAAATGGGCGCCGCCCCCGGCGCGGCGCTGGCCTTCCTGACCGCGGGCGCCGTCACCAGCATTCCCGCCGCCATGGGCGTCTTCGCCCTGGTCCGCAGTTCGGTCTTCACGGCCTATATCTTCTTCGGCGTCGCCGGTTCGCTCGCCGCCGGCTACCTCTATCAGGCATTCGTCTAGGACATAATCCCTACCCGCCTAAGACCTGCACGGCCGGTAGATGGCGGAGCGGGCATGCTCCGCCTTTTCCCCGTGTTTAGACGTTTCCGACTTCGTCCGAAAATCACTCGTAAGCAGATCTCATTTGAGAATTTCGCGAACTCGCTTCTCAGCCGGTTCCAGAAGCATCGAGGCGACATACCGCTCGGACGGACACCACAATCTATGCGATAGTCTGTGTAGACGTTCCCCGCAACTACGAGTCTATGGCCCTTTCTTGCCGGGTACGTTCTCTGTAATGCTATGGCGCGCCGCCCCCGCCGTATCACCCAAGTTTTCACCCCGGTTGATTTGCCCTTTCCCGGTTTCGGCGGAAGTTTTCGCGTCTTTCAGCGCTTCCTTCGCGTTTTCCGACTCAGTTTTAATTTGCTTTGGATCGAATGGTTTGGGCCCCGGTCTCGCCATCGTTGCTACCCCTATCTTTACGACCATGAAGAAAAATATTGTATGGTGACCAGTACTGTCCGTGTGATGCCTTTCGATGGCTTTAGTGTGGCCCAAAGCCACCCACGAGGCAAGTTGCTTGCCTGTTGCTGTCGTTAACATGTGATCTATCCGCTTTACGCGGACCGGGGCTCGCATTGCTGGTATACGCCGGAGGTCGGCGGCAGGGTGGTCAAGGACAACCCGACCCAGGTTGGCCGCGCGCTGGCCGGGATCACCGACATGGCGGCGGCCAACCGTTTCCTGAGAGACGACTGTTTGCCGCGCCACATCGCCCGCTCCGCGATCCTTCCCAAGGGCGAAGGCTCGGCCTTCGTGCCGTTCGCCGGCGTCTTAGAAGACAGTCTGTGCATCCAGGAGGTACGCATCGTTGGCAACGACAACACGGTGCGCTACCGCATCCCGCAGATACCCGCCGACCGTCACCGCCATCTCTACGTCAAGGCGCGGGTGCACGAATACCCGGACGGTCGCTTGGCCGTCTTCCATGGACCCAGATGCCTCGCCCGGTACGATGCCGGCGGCTAGACGATCGAAAACCACGAGCAACCGGCCGCGTGACCCGCTTCGACGCGACCCGGGCGGCGCCGTAATTCTGATTTTCGCTGCCGACATGGATCCAGGGCCCAAGGCGTACGTTCATCGAGAGCGCCCTGTTGGCCATCCGCAGGATAAGCCCCGGATGGACGATGCCCTCGTTGGTGAAAAGGTCGAGGCTCTCGCGTACGTCGCGGAGGTAGTTGGCATTGTCCTCGGCGCTATAGACCGCCTCGAAGGTGCCCATGAGCTGCCCCACGACCAGTGTCTCCGGCGCGGCGTCCGGCTGCGTGGCATAATCGGGCAACGGCGCGGTGGGAATGTCGTCCGCCGGCGGCGGGTCCTGGGCGGTCTGCAATGCGGCCTGACCGGTGGCGCAGAGATTGTCGGCCGCGCTCGCTGAATGGCGTCCTCTCTCGGTGCGAGAGTCTTGATCGCTTCAGATCAGCCAGGAACCCGGGCATCCGATGCATTTTTACGGCCGCCGGCTGGAGTTCGATGCTCTCTGGGTATCGAAACCGTACGTAGTCGGTATTTTACAATCTAAGGCGACGTAGGCATCTCTCGCCCATCGGCAATCACTATTTAGAGGATCAACACCATGTTGACCACGAAACGTCATTTCCTCAAGAAAACTGCAATCGTGCTTGGTACGGCGGTTGCGATAGGCGGCGTCGCTGCTTCCGCGAATCCTGCGGCGGCGGGCCATAACCCGTGCCATCCGGCGGCGGTAATTTCGCCGTGCGGTGCGAAGAACCCGTGCGCGGCCAGGACGCCGTACAATCCTTGCGCGGCCAAGAACCCCTGCAACCCTCTCGCGGCCCTGAACCCATGTGCCGCGAAGAACCCCTGCGCAGCCAAGAAACGGGGCGAATGGGTCGACTCGGAGCCGTTCCTGGATTCAGAGGTGTCGGAGCCATAGGAGGCCTCAACGCAAAGCTAGTATCGGCGGAAGATCGTTAGCCGACGGCGATTTCCCAAAACGTTGGTGACGACGCTGCGGGCTGGGTAGTTCCGCCCGCAGCGTTTTCCAAATCCCGGTCGAACGGCCGCCGCTACTTGGGAAACAATTGCGACTGAAGAGCAGATCGACATGAAACAAACGCGCGCCAAACCCTTTCTGGTAGATTTCATGCCAAATCCTGTCCGCCACCTCGTCATGACCGATGCCCTCATGGCTCATGACGACTCGAAAATCGAAGACGCCGAGATTTCGATGCCAGCGGAACGACGTAAGGATCTCGGGGGTCATGACGCGTTGTATCGGCGCCACATGCTGGAGCCCGGCCAGATCGCCAACAGGACGCTGTATCGCGCAAAAACACTATGTAACGAGCATCTTCTTTCGACTGTAAGTACGATTTTACTACTCGTTTTAATTGGTTTTTTGCCCCTGCTCGCCGCAATTTTAATTTGAATTGAAGGCAGCACGAAACATCCAAACACGGAGAACTGAACCATGATAAAGAACATATTTTTCAACTCACTTATCGGTGCCGCCGCAATCGTTGCCATGGTGGCCGGTGTGAATTTGGCTTTCACCGCCCAGGAAGCGACGGTCATTACCCTGACCCAGACCGCCTGCCAATTCGTCGAGTCAGAGAACGGCGTCGACCACCGCTTCCGGTCCGCGAGAAAGGCCGACTGCGAGTCCATCAACGGCGAGACCGGCGCCGGCCGGTTGGCCCAGTCGAAGGTGTTGGAGCTCAAGCCCGGCAAGTACATCTTCCGGGTGATCAACAAGAACGTGCCCTACGACCTCGGATTCTGGCTGCGCGGCAGCGGTTTTGGCCGCGTGACTTTGCCGAGCGTTGCCGGTGGCGGGCTCGCGCTCGGTACGACCAGCGATTTCGCTGTCGAGCTCAAGGAAGGCGAGTACTTCTATTCCTGCCCGCTCAATTCGACACCAGACTATCGCTTGGTCGTAAGTGGCTGACTGACCTGTCCTTTGAATTTGAGCCGGGAGCGAACGATGGCTGATACCACCAAAACGGACCTATGTGTCATCGGCGCCGGCTCCGGCGGGTTGTCGGTCGCCGCCGGCGCCGCTCAGATGGGGGCCAAGGTTGTTCTTATCGAAAAGAGCAAGATGGGCGGCGACTGCTTGAACACTGGCTGCGTGCCCTCCAAAGCGCTCATCGCCGCCGCCCACGCCGCGGATCGGGTTCGCCGCGCCGGGCGCTTTGGTGTCAACGGGCACGAGCCCAAGGTCGATTTCCTCGAGTTGCGCGATCATGTTCACGGTGTCATCGCCGCCATCGCACCCAATGATTCGGTCGAACGATTCGAGGGTTTGGGAGTGGAGGTGATCCAAGGCCCGGCCCGCTTCATCGGTACGCGTGAAGTTGAAGTCAACGGGCGCCAAATCCGCGCGCGCCGGTTCGTGATTGCAACCGGCTCGTCGCCGGCAGCGCCTCCAATTCCGGGCCTAGAACAAGTGCCATACCTTACCAACGAAACGGTGTTCGATTTGTACGAGCGACCAGAGCACCTGATCATCATTGGCGGCGGCCCGATCGGAATCGAGTTGGCCCAGGCCCATCACCGTTTGGGGGCACGGGTGACTGTCCTTGAAGGGCTGTCGATCCTAGGCAAGGACCACCCGGAGGCCGTCGAAGTGGTCCGACGCCGGGTCATCGACGACGGCATCGACATCCGCGAAGGCGCATTGATCAAAACTGTTGCGCGTCACGGCAACGGCATCTCGATGGCGATCGTGAACGGCGGCGCGAATGAACGCGTTGACGGCTCGCATTTGCTGGTCGCCGCAGGGCGACGGGCGAATGTCGACGAACTCAACCTGGAAGCCGCCAGCATTCGTTATTCCCCCAAAGGTATAGAGGTGGACAAGCGCTTGCGGACGACCAACAAGCGGGTCTTCGCCATTGGCGACGTCGCAGGCGGCTTTCAGTTCACCCACATGGCCGCTTATCAGGCCGGAATCGTCATTCGAAACGCGCTTTTCCATCTTCCGGCCAAGGTCGACTACGACGCGGTGCCGTGGGTGACCTACACGGACCCCGAACTCGCCCATGTCGGCCTCATTGAACGCGAGGCCCGCGAGCGCTTCGGTGACGATATTCGAGTGCTCCGGTGGTCTTTCTCGGAGAACGACCGCGCGCAGGCCGAGCGCGAGACCGACGGTCTGGTCAAGATCATCGTTGGCGCCAAGGGCCGCGTTCTTGGGGCCACCATCGTCGGCGCACACGCCGGCGAGTTGATCCTCACCTGGGTTCTGGTGATCCGGGAGGGCCTCAAGATCGGTTCCATCGCCAACCTGATCGCCCCCTATCCGACTCTGAGCGAGGCCTCGAAGCGCGCCGCCGGCAGCTACTACACGCCAAGCCTGTTTAGCGGACGCACCCGAAAACTGGTCGGCGCCTTGCAGCGTTTGCCGTGAAGGAAGGAGAACACGCGATGGTGAACAAGACCCTATCCGAATCTTCGGGTAGCCAGCCTATCGAAAGGGTGGCGGTTGGAACCACGATTGGCGTGGCGGGTTTTTCGATGCGGCGGTGGCTTCCGGTTATTTTGCTCGGTCTTGGCGCAATCGCCTTTTTCGCCCTCGGCCTCGACGACTACCTCACCTTCGAGAGCCTGCATGAGAACCGCATGCTGCTTGAAGATTTTATTTCGGAACATATGGTCCTGGCGCCGATGATCTTCATCCTGGTCTACACGGCGGTTGTCGCCCTGTCGTTGCCGGGCGGCGCGGTCATGACCATCACCGGCGGATTCCTGTTCGGAACTGTATTGGGGACCGCGTTTGCCGTCCTCTCGGCGACTCTGGGCGGGGTAATGATCTTCATGGCCGCGAAGACGGCGCTGGGCGAGTCGCTTCGCGCCAAGGCAGGACCCTGGTTGCAGAGGTTCGAGGCGGGTTTCCAGAAGAACGCGTTCAACTATCTGCTGGTACTGCGGCTGATACCGCTGTTTCCGTTCTTCGTGGTTAACCTGGTGCCAGCCTTCCTCGGTGCGAGGCTCGGGACCTTCGCGGTCACGACCGTGATCGGCATCATCCCCGGCTCATTCGTCTATGCCTCGGTGGGAGCGGGTTTGGGAAGCATATTCGCGTCCGGCGACGCGTTCTCGCCCGTAGGTATCCTGACGCCGGAGGTCGTAACCGCACTGGTGGGGCTCGCGGTCTTGTCATTGCTGCCGATCGCCTACAAAGCGATCAAGGCACGCAACGCATGACGGCTGAAAACGAGAGATTGTTGCCGTGAGAAACCCTGAATCTCATGAAGCCGACCGTTCGGTATCCAACCCAAATCGGTCCTGAATCAACTCGAGTGAGGCCAGATATGACCAGCACCGCTTCTGTTTTGGCGCCGAAATTGGATAATCGGCAGTTTCAAGATCCCGATTACACGCTATCCGGCGAGCGGCGTGCGGCGGTCTCCCTGAAGCGGCTGAAGACGCTCTGGTTCAATACCGGCAGCCTATGCAATATCGCCTGCGAAAACTGCTACATAGACTCAAGCCCGTCCAACGACCGACTCGCCTATCTCACGGCGCCCGAAGTTCGCCAATACTTGAACGAAATCGACCGTGAACGGCTGCCGGTGGCGGAAATAGGTTTCACCGGCGGCGAGCCCTTCATGAACCCCGAGTTTCCGGCCATGCTTGCGGAGTCGTTGGCGCACGGCTATCGGGCGCTGGTGCTGACCAACGCCATGAAGCCGCTGATGAACAGGCGCGCCGCGCTCCTGGTTATCAAGGAGAGGTACCGCGAGCGTCTGACGGTGCGGGTGTCGATCGACCATTTCACCCGCCGTAGGCACGAGGCTATCCGCGGCCCGGGAACCTGGCGGCCCATGATGGCGGGGCTCGAATGGCTCGCCGAAAACGGCTTCACCCTCGCCGTGGCTGGGCGCACACTCTGGGGCGAACCGGAAATCGTTTCGCGTCGCGGCTATGCGGGGCTTTTCGCCGCACATCGCATTCCGGTGGATGCGTCGGACCCGGCGGCGTTGGTTCTGTTTCCGGAGATGGACGCCGAAGCGACCGTGCCCGAAATCACCGAATCCTGCTGGAGCACGCTCGGCGTCAAGGCAGAAGCCATGATGTGCGCCACCTCACGCATGGTGGTCAAGCGCAAGGGCGCGTCGCGGCCCGTCGTCCTACCGTGCACGCTTTTGCCCTACGACACCCGGTTCGAGCTCGGCCATGACCTGGCTGGCGCGGTGACGACAGTGAAGCTCAACCATCCCCATTGCGCCAAGTTCTGTGTCCTTGGCAATGGCTCATGCAGCCCGAGGTGACACTACCATGGTGACGCCCATCGGCGCTTCAAGCGTCCGCGACCTCGGGACGTTCAACGAACCTATTCTTCTGTTTGGCGGCCCCTACAGCAATCTGCAGGCGACCATGGCGCTCTTGGCCGAGACGCGGCGCCTGGGCATTCCCACCGAACGCATCATTTGCACCGGCGATGTCGTCGCCTACGGTGGCGACCCGCAGGACACCGTGGACGCGGTGCGGTCCGCGGGCATCGCCGTCGTCATGGGCAACTGCGAGGAATCGCTGGGGTTCGATCATCCCGACTGCGGCTGCGGTTTCGCAGAGGATAGCGTTTGCGACATGCTTTCGGTGCAATGGTTCGCCCACGCACGCGATGCCCTGGATACGGACGCCAAGGCTTGGATGCGTACCCTGCCGCGGCGGCTTCTATTTCGAATGAGCGGCCGGCGGATCGCCGTAATCCATGGCGGCGGCACCGACATCAGCCGCTTCGTCTTCGCCTCGACGCCGATTTCCGAAAAGCAGGCCGAGCTGGACCGCCTCGACGCCGACGGCGCGGTCGGCGGGCACGCCGGCCTCCCGTTTACACAGACGCTGGGCCGGGCGACTCCGGGCCGGCGGATGTGGCACAACCCCGGCGTCATCGGCCTTCCCGCCAACGATGGCACGCCCAACGTGTGGTTTTCCATCCTCGCCCCGGCGTCGATGGGGATTGAGATCACCCACTTTCCGCTTGCCTACGATCACACCGCCGCGGCCGCCAGCATGCGAGAGAAGGGGCTGCCCGAGGCTTACGCCAGGACGCTTACCGATGGGCTGTGGCCGGCGATGGACGTCCTGCCGCAAACTGAACGCGAACTGCGTGGCAGACCGCTCGCGCCAATAAGATTTCGCTGGTCGGACAGCCACCGGAGTGCCGCATGACATCGCGGCGGCAACGGGTATCGTCTCCTCGAATTTTCAGACGTAGAGCAATGGCGAGGAAATCCCTAATTCCCGTTGCTGTTTTCACGCTCGGCGTTTTCTTACTGACGCATCATGCCGGATCGGAGAGCCTCCCTGTGAGACTCGATCTCGGCGAGGCTGGCTGGAAAGTGTTGACGTTACCCGGTAAGGCGGCGACGCGGTTCACGGGACGTTCGGATGGCGCGATCGAGGTAACGGCGGCGGATAGTGTCGCTTTCCTTTATCGGCCGGTTTCCGACCGGGACCGAAAGAAGCGGCAATTGAGCTGGCGCTGGCGCGTCGAAAGGACGATGCCGGCGACCGATCTTTCCCGCATCGGCCAAGACGATCGACCCCTCGCTCTTCACGTATGGTTCCCGGACGAGCAAGCTGGAATAATGGGACGGCTAGGCGCCGCCTTCGCCGGGATCTTCGACGTGCCCTTACCCGGTAAGGTCTTGACCTATGTGTGGGGCGGAACGGGTCGGCGGGGCGACAGATTGGCTAACCCGCACATGCCGGGCGACGGAACCATGATCATCCTTCGCTCGGGCGACTCACCCACGGGTCGGTGGTTTACCGAGCAAATCGATTTCGCCGCCGATTTCGAACGGGCGTTTAACTACAAATCTCCAGCGCCGAGCTATATCGCCGTGTCGGGCGATGCCGACGACACAAGGGCCCAATGTGTGGCGTTGATCGCTGAAATAGCCTTCGGCCGTCGGTCAGACGCCGAAGCAGCATTTCGGGATGAGACATGACACTCTCTCCGACCCTGGACGACAGAATGCAAACGCTCGTCGCCAACGGCCAGCGCGGTCAATGGGAGGATACGGATATCGACTGGGATCAACAGATCGTCCTTCCGAGATGGCTTCCGAAAAAAGTCCACTTGGCTGCCGTGAGCCAGCTCTACCACGGGGAAATTGTGACCGAGCGGTTGTGCCGACGTCTGCTTACGGAACTAGCCGAACCCCAGGCGCGAAACTTTCTCGAGACCCAGATCGCCGACGAGTCCCGGCACGTTCGCGTGTACGAAGCCTATTTGCGGCGGCTCGGTGACATCGCCCCGATGGATCCCGCCGTCGAAACGGCGTTCCAGGGCGGTCTCTCCTGGCCCGGCGCCTATCACGCACTGATCGTGGCTTCCCATGTGGTGCTCGAAGGAGAGGCGTTGCGGCTCCAGCAGGAATTCAGCCATTCCTTTCCGTGCCCACTGTTCCGACAAATCAACATCATGATCTCGCGTGACGAGGCCCGCCACATCGCCTTCGGCAAAGTATTTCTACGTGCCAAACTCGCCGCAATTTCTCACGATGAAAGACTCGCTATTTACCGTTGGGTGAAGTCGCTCTGGAGCGAAGTTGCTCGTGCGACGATTGGTCGGTATTCGGGGCGCAGCGCGGTGGTTATGCATGTCGGCAAGAAATTGCTCAACGAACGCTGGGACAGGCACAGACCGGTACTCGAGGAAATCGGCCTGATTGCAAGCGGCGAAATTCCGCTAACCGACAGGGAATAGTCGAAGAGTACTCCCGTGATCTCGATCATCATACCGACGCTCAACGAAGCGGCGATGTTGCCGCGGCTGTTGGACGGTCTCCGCCGACAGGGCGCTCCCTGCGAGATCATCGTCGTCGACGGGGGGAGCGACGACGGCACCATCGAACTGGCCCGCGAGGCCGGCGTTAAAATCCTCCGTTCCGATCCCGGTCGCGGCCTGCAGCTGAGTAAGGGCGCCGACGCAGCCACCGGAGACGTTGTTCTTTTTCTGCACGCCGACTCAGAGTTTCCAAAAGGCGGACTCAAGCGGATTGAAGAGACGCTGTCGATGTCGCCGACAGTGATCGGGGGCAATTTCCGCCTGACGTTCGACGGGAACGACGGATTCAGCCATTGGCTCAACGGGTTTTACGCCCGGTTGCGCCAACGCGGGGTCTATTACGGCGATTCGGGAGTCGTCGCACGCCGGACCGTGTACGAGTCCATCGGCGGCCTGCGCCGGATCGCGCTGATGGAAGATTATGACTTCACGCGCCGCCTCGAGGCGGCCGGCACGACCTGCTGTATCGACGAACCACCGCTGGTCACTTCGGCCCGGCGTTTCAAGGGACGGCATCCGCTAGCCATCGTGTTCGGTTGGCTGGTGATTCACGCCCTCTATCACTTGGGCGTTTCACCTGACCGTCTGGCGCGGCTCTACAATTCGGCCCGCCGTCCCCGCCATCGCGCGGACCCCCCGGTTCGCTTCTGACAAAGGCGCGCAGGTTTTGTCATCCTCGGCTGGATCCGCGGGCGTCTCTCCGGCCGCGCCGGCGACCGATGTCCCTCATCGCCACACTACGCGCTCCTTGCCGAAAACCTTGGTATAAAATATCGTTTGGCTCTGGATTCGATAGCGACCAGCGATATCTATTATACCAACGGCACTAATTATTGACCTGAAATCGCCCAATCTCTCATTCCGATGGACATGATCGTCTCGGGCTGGTCGATTAGTTTGTTCCAGGCTTGGCAACCGGCCTCGATGATGGCGTCGTAATCTTCGAAGACG
>JAKZTB010000348.1:0-12750 GCA_047517345.1 Alphaproteobacteria bacterium | reverse complement strand
TCCTCGACGACACCGAGGCCATCATCGACGCCTGTTGCCAAGCATGGATCGACCTCATCGCAGAACCGGATCGTATGCGAACCCTCTGCGCCTATCCATGGATCATGAAGGTGATTTCATAGGCTCACTGGTATTAGCCGGTTGTATTGGTCGATTTGCGCCCGTGTCAAAACCGAGGGCGTTTCGAGATGCGTCGACAAATGTACGAACCGCAGGTCGCGCCGTGCCTCGGCAATTTCAGACAATTGCGCCCGCAATTTCGACAGCGACGAGAACGCATTCTCGGCGAACGCCTTGTTGAGGCGGTGTTCGAGCGCGACGAGTCTTTTCCCCAACGGAATGGCGCGGGCTTTCATTGCTGCGTACATCGCCTCGATATCGGATACTTGCCGGGGCGAAAGGGAAATTTCTTTCTTCAGCTGTAGCAGATGTGCCGGACCGGGCAGACCGTTCAGTTCCGCAGCTTTCGCAAGCCCCCATCCGCGGCCGTTACGCAAATCGTCGATATCCTTTTCCGAAAGCGTCTTGATCTCACGCCGGTCTTGACCGGCGTAAGGCATAGCGTGGTTGCCAGAGGCCGCATGTCCGCTTTGCTTTTCGGCTTGAACGGTGGCGGTCGGCAAAACAACGATGGCAATGCTGAGCAAAATTGCCTTCTTCATAACCCACTCCGTCGATGAAAAAAATTCAGAGCTTTCGGCCTATTTCGCTTTCGCCGGATGCGCATCCTGCCATTCCCGTGGATTTTCCAGGAAGCTGCGCACGGCGCCCAAAGCGGACGCGTCAAAATAGCCTTCCTCCTCGGCGCAAGCGACGACATCCCACCAGGTCGCCAACGCGTGCAGTTTGACGCCGTGCGATTCTAAATTCGTGATGCCTTTCGGGAAGATACCGTAATGGAAGATGACGAAGGTGTGGGCGCATTCAGCACCCGCTTCGCGGATGGCTTGGACGAAGCTGATCTTGCTGCCGCCGTCGGTCGCTAAATCCTCCACGAGCAGCACTCTATCGCCGGAAAGCATCTGGCCCTCTATCCGGGAGCCGCGGGCAAAGTCCTTTGGCTTCTTCCGGACATAGCACATGGGCAGCATGAGCCGGTCGGCAATCCAGGCGGAAAACGGAATGCCGGCCGTTTCGCCGCCGGCGACGATATCGATCGATTCGAATCCGATGGCTTCCTCGATCAGTTCCGCGCCCAGATCCATCAATTTCGCGCGCGCGCGTGGGAAGGAGATCAATCGGCGGCAGTCGATATAGACCGGGCTGGTGCGGCCGCTGGTCAGTTCGAACGGATCTTCGGGGCGGAACAGGACGGATTCGGTTTCGAGGAGAATGCAGGCGGTGATGCGGGCGGGATCGGCTGCCATCTCGGACCTCTCAAGTTTTCGGGCGGTTCCTGTTTACGGGATCGTACGGGCGTACGGCAACAGGCGGGTTGTGCGATGACAAATTTTATTCTGTTTTAATTTGCGCGTCGCCGGGTGAAGTAGCGACCGTCCGCGAATCCGTCGAAAAGTTCTTCGATCAAAGGGTGGCGGATCGGATCGTCGCCGAATTCTTCTTCCAAGTTCTGTTCCGCGACGTAGGTCGTGTGCGTCGCGTTGTGGACCAGGACGTGATACCAGGGCTCGTCGCGCGGCGGGCGCGACCGCGCCATTTGCGCATACCACTCCTCCGAGCCCTGAAACTCGGCGTCGACGTCGAAAATGACCCCGCGGTAATCGAACAGCAGGTGATGCACCATCTCGCCGACGGAGAATTTTGCTTTGCTATCGGGCATCGAAAACCGAAATCGCGAACAATGTTCGACTAAGTTTAGAGCCGCTACGCTTCGGTTTCCAGGATTCTACACCACGCGACCGTGACGTGGGACGCCGAGTCTGGTTTGTTCAGATAGTGGTCGAATGCAACCTGCGCCGGTATATCAGCTCGCCCAGGACATAGTCTCGACGTCGTCTTTGACGCCATGAAGCATGACGAGACCTTCGAAAAGCTCGGAAAATTGTTCGTTCCGCATGACCTGGCCGTATTGCTTCACGTACCATCGCCACAGGTTGAGGCTGTGCGTGGCGACGGAAACGTGCGAGGCCAAGCTCAAATATGAATTCTCCGAGTTGTCCAAAAAATTCATGAACAGGTTCGGTTTGTCTTCGTCGACGAACTTGTTGTAGCTGTCTTCGTATTCCGCGATGACTTTCTGTGCGCCGACATATCCGTCGCGCATTTTTTGGCGCAAACTGTCGCGGCGGCTTTCGATTTTTCTCGTTTCTTCCGGCAACAAGCCGACATGGTTTACCGGGAAGCAGAGCTGGTTGTGGCCGACCCACTGAAACATCGCTTTGAGCGATCCCAACATATCGTTGAAACGGACCTGATAATAGCAGACCGCTTTCCAGGCGAAGAACACTTCTGGGGCTTTCTCGGGTGAGATTTGCATCGCCTTGACGAACGGTTCGATGCCCTCCACGTCTTTCGCTTCCCAAATTTTCTTCAGGAACCGCTCGACATATTGTTCGCGCGCAAGATTGTCGGCGCCGTCACCGAGCCCATCGAGCGCCTTGCTGACGAGCTTCGAGATTTTGTCACGGATCGGCAGCCGGATTTTGTCCCATTCCTCGTTCGATATCGCGAAATAGGCGGGATGAATTTTCGAGTCGATTTCGAGCTGCTCCGCCTTGGTCTTGAACATGAAGGGGTCGAGGCTGTGCATCGAATTGAGGATGTTGAGTAGTTTTACATCTTCGGAAATACGTTCGAGTAACTCTTGCGTCGGGTCGCTCTTTGCGATCTTGAACGCCAATGTGCCGTGGAACGCAGCATCGCTGAAATTCACCGACTCGCCGCCGTCATAGACGTTTTTCATGTCGTAGGGGAAATAGACGATGGTATTCACCAGAACCGAATGTGGATCGGTCGCCAGGCTCGGTTCGTAGCGTTTCAGGATGACCGACTTGTTGAGGAGGTCGTTCTCGAACAGTCTGCCGATTGGATCGTCGTCTTCGATCGATTGGCCTATCGCATAGCAGTCCAGCGCGACGGCGCGTCCCGACTCGATCATATTTCGAAGTTGCGAACGGTTCATTTCCCCCTACCCGACATTTGCTCCAAAAAATGCGTGCGGACTTTTTCGCCGCGTTGCCGGAATATGCATGAGAGTGATTTCCAGAAAGTTAATGCGTTCGCGTTTCGGGATCTTCCGGCCCTGCTTTCTTCTTTCGGGGAAACCGCTGAAATTGCGGTGTTTCGCGATTCCGCAAACATGCCGCGATATTGACTCTTGGATAAGAATAGGAACAAAATAGGAACACTAGATATACGGTGACCCATGTGCCCGGAGAAAATCTCGCGACACGGCGCGGCGCTTGCCGAACTGCGCGTCCAGATCGCCGCGCTCGAACGTGGCGATGCGATCGGGCGGCGACCGGTCTCGCTCGGGCTGCCGCTCCTGGACGCGATTTTGCCGGAAGGCGGGTTGGCGCGCGGGGCGGTGCACGAGGTGACGGGAGACGCGGCCGGCGGTTTTGCCGCGATGGTCGCGGGGCGATTGGCCTGCCCGGTCTTGTGGTGCAGGGACGCGGCCGATCGCGCGGTGCTTTACGGGCCGGGCCTTGGCGTCTTCGGGTTGAATCCGGCGCGGGTGATCGTCGCCCGTTGCCAAGGGCGGACCGATTTGCTGTGGGCGATGGAGGAAGGGTTACGGACAAGGGCGCTTGCGGCCGTGATCGGCGAACCGCCCGGCATTGTCGATCTGACCGCCAGCCGCCGTCTCCAACTCGCCGCGGAGACGGGCGGCGGGCTGGGGATCGTGGTCAATCCGGAAGGCGGTTTCGCCGCCAGCGCGTTGGAAAGCCGCTGGCGGATCAACGCTGCGCCGGCCGGCGATGCGGTGCGTCCGCGTTGGCAAGTGACCTTGGAACGCTCCCGGGGCGGCGCCAGGAATGCACATTGGATCGTGGAAAGAGATGAAGAGACGGGTGATTTCGCTGTGGTTGCCGCGCCTGCCGACCGATCGGCTGTGTCGTTGTAAGCAAAGCGAAGCTTTGACGATAGCGGTTCCAGCCCACGCCCCCACCCGGCCACCCACAGCGTATGATGGCAATGGGTGGCCGGGTGGGGGCGTGGGCCGGCGCCGATTTCGCGATAATCGCAAACTACCGCCCTTGATCACCGTCGCCGAGACCGGAGGGCGGTTTCTGGTCGCGTCGGTCGAACATGAAGCGGAAATCGCCGGCCTCTCGCCGGGAATGACGCTCGCCGATGCACGGGCGGTGTGTCCGGAAGTGAATGCGGTGCCGGCCGATCCCGCTGCCGACGCGGCGCTGCTCGACCGGCTGGTGTCCTGGTGTGGGCGCTATACGCCGTGGGCGGCGGCGGAGGGCCGGGACGGCATCTTTCTCGACGTGACCGGCTGCGCCCATCTGTTCGCCGGCGAGGCCGCAATGCGCGCCGATTTGATCCGCCGTCTCGAAGGGTTCGGCTTCGCCGCCCGTGCGGCGCTCGCCGATACGCCCGGCGCGGCCTGGGCCGTGGCGCATTTCGGCGAGAACAGCGCGGTCGTACCCCCCGGCGGGACGCGCGAGGCGCTGGCGCGATTGCCGGTGGCGGCGCTGCGCCTCGATCCGGCGACGGCGAGTGGACTCGCCCGGGTCGGTATCCGGTTTATCGAGGAATTGCGCAACATGCCCCGCGCGCCGCTGGCGGCGCGTTTCGGTGCGGCCGTGAAACATCGTCTCGACCAGGCGTCCGGCGCGGTCCGGGAACCGATTTCGCCCCGCGCGCCGGTCGTGCCGTTCCGCGCCCGGCTCGCCTTCGCCGAACCGATCGCGCTGATTGCCGATGTCGAGCGCGGCGTGCGCCACCTGCTGGACGATCTGTGCCGGCGGCTGGCGGATGCGGGGCAGGGCGGGCGGCGGTTGGTGCTGACCCTGTATCGCGTCGATGGCGAGGTCTTCGAGATTGTGGTGGGGGCGGCCCGCCCGGCACGCGATCCGGACCGGCTGGCGCGGCTGTTCGGCGGCCGGTTAAGCGGCTTCGAGCCCGCCTTCGGCGTCGAAGTCATGAGCTTGACCGCATCCGTGACCGAGCCGTTGGTGCCGGCGGCGGTGCTGCTGCCAGCTGCGACGCGCGGTCCGGCAGATCGGGACGAAGCCTTTCAGGGTGACCGGCTGGCACCCTTGATCGACCGTCTCGGCAACCGCATCGGGTTCGACCGCGTGGTGCGGCTCGCCGCGGTCGCGAGCCATCTGCCGGAGCGCACGATGCGACTTACGCCGGCGCTTGCCGAGGCGGCGGATTTCGCCTGGGCGCCGGCGCCGCCGCGCCCCTTGCGCCTGCTGGAGTGGCCGGAGCGGATCGCGGCGACCGTGCCGGAACAGGAGCCCGATGCGCCGCCCGTGCGGTTCCGCTGGCGGCGGGCCGATCATGATGTTCGCCTTGCCGAGGGGCCGGAGCGGATCGCGCCGGAATGGTGGGCGCGCCAGGGAACGACAAAGACCAGAGATTACTGGCGCGTCGAGGACGCGGCCGGCCGCCGCTTCTGGATCTGCCGCCACGGGCTGCCGCGCCCGGGCGCCGCGCCCAAATGGTTCTTGCACGGGCTATTCGCGTGACAGTTTGCATGCAGTATGCAATCATTATGATTGCATACTGCTGTCAAAGGAGGTGAAAATGGCCAGCGTGACGATCCGCAATCTCGACGATGACGTCGTCGCCAAGCTGAAGGCGCGGGCGAAGGCGAACCACCGTTCGTTGGAAGCCGAACTGCGCCAGCTTCTCAGCGACGCGGCACACGAGACCGCACGGCAGGATTTCATCGCCGCGGCACGGCGGATCCGGGAGATGTCGCCGAATACGCCCCAAACGGATAGCGTTGAAATCTTGCGGGAATTGCGTGACCGATGATCTGGGTCGTGGATGCGAGCGTCGCCATCAAATGGTTTGTGGCGGAAAATCTGTTTGAAACGGCAGAGCAGTTGCTCGTTTCCGAAACGCTCCTATGCGCACCTGATTTCATCGCCATCGAAGTTGCCGGGGTCGCTTGGAAGAAGGCTATTCGGGGAGATCTGTCGCACGAGCAGGTCTTGGCCATTGCGGACGAACTTCGTGGAGGTTCCGTTGTCCTCAATACCTCTGTCGATCTGGTCGAGCGCGCATTGCAGATTGCCCTGTCGCTGAACCACTCGATCTACGACTGCCTTTATCTCGCCTGCGCTGAAGATGTCGGCGGAGTTCTGGTGACGGCGGATCGCCGGTTTTGTTCGAAGGTACAGAACACGGATTTTAGTGGATTGATTTGCTATCTCGAAGACGCAATCGAGATGCGCGGTTAATGGAACAAAACAAGTACATAGAGCTCCAGATCACAACCAATTTCAGCTTCCTGCGCGGCGCGTCGCATCCGGACGAGTTGATGCTGCAGGCGGCGGCGTTGGGGCATTCGGTGATCGCGGTGACCGACCGCAACAGCCTCGCCGGCGTGGTTCGGGCGCATGTCGCGGCGAAGGAGGCGGGCATCGGCCTCCTCGTCGGGGCGCGGCTCGATCTGGCGGACGGGGCGAGCCTGCTCGCCTATCCGGTCGACCGCGCGGCCTACGGGCGGTTGTCGCGGCTGATCACGGTGGGCCGGCGCCGCGCACCCAAGGGCGAATGCATCCTGTACCGCAAGGATGTGTTGGCCTATGGCGATGGTCTTCTCTTCGTCGTTCTGCCGGGCACAGAGAAGGAGCTGGACGTTCAGATCGGCGATTTACGATCCGCTTTCCCGGACGCGGTCTATCTGGCGGCGCAAAATCTGTGCCGCGGCGATGACCGCCGACGGTTGGCGCGCCGGGCGGATCTGGCAGCGCTCTTGGAAGTCCCGTTGGTCGCCACCAACGACGTGCTAATGCACGGCCGGGCGCGGCGGCCGCTGCTCGACGTGCTGACCTGCATCCGCGAAAAATGCGTCATCGACGAGGCGGGCTGGCGGCTCGAAGTCAATGCGGAGCGCCATCTGAAATCGGCGGCGGACATGGCGCGCCTGTTCCGTGGCTACGAGCCGGCGCTGGCGCGGACCTTGGAGATCGCGGGCCGCTGCCACTTTTCGCTGGACGAGTTGCGTTACGAATATCCGGACGAGATCACGGCCGACGGCGTGCCGCCGCAACGCCAGCTCGAACGCCTGACCTGGCAAGGGGTGAAGACACGCTATCCCGGCGGGCCGTCGGCGGAGGTGCGCGCACAGCTCGAACATGAGCTGGCGCTGATCGAGGAGCTCGACTACGCGCCCTATTTCCTGACCGTCTACGATCTCGTCCGTTTCGCGCGCGAGCGCGGCATCCTCTGCCAGGGACGCGGTTCGGCGGCCAATTCGGCGGTCTGCTACTGCCTCGGCATCACCGCCGTCGATCCGTCGCGTCTCGACCTGCTGTTCGAGCGTTTCGTCTCCGCCGAGCGCGACGAGCCGCCGGACATCGATGTCGATTTCGAACATGAACGGCGCGAAGAGGTCATCCAGTACATCTACGAGAAATACGGTCGCGACCGCGCCGGTCTCGCGGCCACGGTGATCAGCTATCGCGCGCGCAGCGCCGTGCGCGAGGTGGGCAAGGCGCTCGGCCTGTCCGCCGATATGGTGACGGCGCTGACCAGTCAGGTGCACGGCCGGTCGAGCGACGACCTCACCGAGGCGCAGATCCGCGAGATCGGACTCGACCCGGGCGACCGCCGTCTCGGCATGGCGCTCGATCTGACGCGGCAGCTGATCGGCTTTCCGCGTCACTTGTCGCAGCATGTCGGCGGTTTTGTCATCACCCGCGGGCGGCTCGACGAGTTGACGCCGATCGAGAATGCGGCGATGGAAGACCGCACGGTGATCGAATGGAACAAGGACTATCTCGACGCGCTCGGCATGTTGAAGATCGATGTGCTGGGGCTCGGCATGCTGACCTGCATCCGCAAGGGCTTCGACCTGATCCGCAGCCATTACGGCGTCTCGCACGATCTGGCGAGCATTCCGGGCAAGGACGAGAAGGTTTACGACATGCTGTGCCAAGGCGACTCGGTCGGCGTGTTCCAGGTCGAGAGCCGGGCGCAGATGGCCTTCCTGCCGCGCATGAAGCCGCGCGACTTCTACGACCTGGTGATCGAGGTGGCGATCGTCCGTCCGGGCCCGATCCAAGGCGACATGGTCCACCCCTACCTGCGGCGGCGCAACGGCGAGGAAGCGGTCGAGTATCCCTCGGAGGATCTGCGCCGCGTGCTGGACAAGACGCTCGGCGTGCCGCTGTTCCAGGAGCAGGCGATGAAGGTCGCCATCGTCGGCGCCGGGTTCACCCCGTCGGAGGCCGACCGGCTGCGCCGCGCCATGGCCACCTTCCGCCATAACGGTACCATCCATACTTTTCGGGAGAAGATGATCGGCGGCATGCTGGAACGCGGCTACGACGCGGATTTCGCCGAACGCTGTTTCCGGCAGATCGAAAGTTTCGGCGATTACGGCTTCCCGGAAAGCCATGCGGCGAGCTTCGCGCTTCTCGTCTACGTGTCGGCTTGGATGAAATGCCACTATCCGGCGGTCTTCACCTGCGCGCTCCTGAACAGCCAGCCGATGGGCTTCTACGCGCCGGCGCAGCTGGTGCGCGACGCCCGCGAGCACGGCGTGACGGTGCGCCCGCCAGACGTCAATTTCTCCGGCTGGGACTGCGCGTTGGAACTCGACGAGGCGGGGGAAGGCGCCTACGCGTTGCGCCTTGGTCTACGGCAAATCAGAGGTTTGAAGGAAGCGGACGGGGAGTGGCTGGTTGCGGCGCGCGGCAACCGCTACGCTGATCCGGCCGCGATCTGGCGGCGCGCCGCTTTGGATGGCGCCGCGTTGGAAAAACTGGCCCGCGCCGATGCCTTCGCCTCGATGGGGCTGTCGCGCCGCGAAGGATTGTGGGCCGCCCGGCGTTTCGTCACCGCCAACGCGAACGGGGACGCCAAGCCGTTGCCCCTGTTCGAGGCAGTCGGCGACGATGGCTGGGGCGCGGAGGCTCCGGTGACCCTGCCGGAGATGCCGCTCGGCGAGGCGGTGATGGCGGACTACGCGTCGATCCGTATGTCCCTGCGCTGCCATCCGATGGCGTTGCTGCGCGATGGGTTCGGCAATGCGACGCCGGCCGAAGAACTGACAGAGATCGATAACGATGCCTGGATCACGGTCGTCGGGCTGGTTCTGGCGCGGCAGCGGCCCGGCACCGCCAAAGGCGTGATCTTCGCCACCCTGGAGGACGAGACCGGGGTCGCCAACATTATCGTCTGGCCGAAGCTCTTCGAACGCTTCCGCCGCATCGTGCTGACCGCGCGCCTGCTCAAGGTGACGGGCCGGCTGCAGCGCGAAGGCATCGTCACCCATCTGATCGCCGACCGGCTGGAAGATTGCTCGCCGCTGCTCGACAGCCTGTCGGAGCGTGGCGTCGACGACCTGAACGGCCCCCGCCCGGCGCCGCCGCCGAAGTCCGGCTTCCGACATCCCCGCAACCAGGGCTGCGTGCTGTTCCCGAGTCGCGATTTTCACTAGGCCGTCCGCGCCGATCGAATCATAGTACCCTTCTCGGAATCGGGGAGAACAAGCCATGAATCCGCGCGCGCAGCATGTCGGATAAGAGCACGTTCCGGCAGATCGTCTGGCCGTTTGCGATCGCCGAGACGATCATTTGGGCGGCGATCTACTATTCATTTCCCGCGCTATTGCTGACTTGGGAACGGGACCTCGGCTGGTCGAAGACAGAGTTGACCGGCGCGTTCACGTCGGCGCTCATCGTCTCTGCTCTGTGCGCGCCATTGGTCGGACGGTTGATCGACCGTGGGTACGGCCGTTTCACCTTTATGGGTGGGATGCTGCTGGGCGCCGTGCTGCTTTGCGCTCTCTCGCAGGTCACCGAGATCTGGCAGTTCTACGCCGTCTGGATCGGTATCGGCGCGGCTATGTCCGGTTGCCTGTACGAGCCCTGCTTCGCGATCATCACCCGGAGTTTTGGAGACAACGCCAAGCGGGCGATCACCTTGGTCACGCTTGTTGCCGGCCTCGCCGGGACGGTGTCCTTTCCAAGCGCGCATGCGCTGGTCGAGATGGTCGGCTGGCGAATGACCGTACTGGTGTTCGCGGCGGTGATGGTTGTCATCACCGGGCCATTGATATGGATCGGGTGCAAGGCGGCGGACCGGATGGCCGAAGGCCGAGCTTTCGTGCCGAGCCGCAAGACGCGGCACGCCCTACGTGTCCTCAAGACCTTTACGTTCTGGGCGCTGGCCCTGTCTTTCGCCATGCTGGCCCTGCACCACGGCATGATGATCAATCATATCCTGCCGATGTTCGATGAGCGCGGGATTCCCAAGGAAGCGGCCGTACTCGCCATATCGATGATCGGACCGATGCAGGTCGCCGGCCGGCTTGCCATGATGGCCGCGGAGAGGCACGTTTCGACGATGGTCATCTCCGCCGGGTGTTTCATTGCGGTCTTTGGCGCTTCTATCGCACTTCTCGGAACCGCCGTCATGCCGAGCCTCATGGCCATTTTCGTGCTGCTGCAAGGTGCGGGAAACGGCGTCGTCAGCATCGTGCGCCCGGTTCTGATCGCGACACTGTTGAGCCGGCGCAATTTCGGCGCGGTGTCGGGCATGGCGGCGGCCGCGTTCATGGCCGGCACCGCCTTCGGACCGACATTCGGGTCACTTATCTGGGAGATCGGCGGCTATGATCTGGTCATAAACCTCGCCATAGCGATGCCGGTGGTCGGGCTAGTATTATTGCTTGCGGCGGTACGCTTCCCGTCATCCATATCGGATGACGATCCAGAATAGACCGGGCCATCACAGGAGGATCGAAAGATGGAGATACGCAAGACCCTGCTGATCAAGGAGACGATCGAAACGGACGGTATGGGAAAAGTCTGCGATCCGATTGTCCGGGTCACGGCAATCGCCATCTTACGCAATCCGTTCGCCGGCAAATTCGTCGAAGACCTGTCGCCCTTGTTCGATGAGGGCGGCGCTTTGGGCGAGCGCTTGATGGAGGAAGCCGTCGGCATGCTCGGTGGCGCACCGGTTAGCTATGGAAAGGCGGCGTTGGTTGGGGTCGATGGCGATCTGGAACACGGCGGCGCGATGATTCACCCCAAGCTGGGCAAGCCGATGCGGGCCGCGGTCGGCGGCGGTAAGGCGCTCATCCCGTCCAACGCAAAGGTCGGTGCGGTCGGTGCATCCATCGATTTGCCGCTCGGCCACAAGGACGAAGCCTGGTCTTTCGACCATTTCGATACGATGACCCTGATGGTTGCCGATGCGCCGCGTCCGGACGAAATAGTGCTTTGCATGGCGGTCGCCGACGGCGGCCGGCCGCATCCCAGGGTCGGCAGCGGACCGATTACGGACTGACAATCATTACCGGCGAGACCGACCATGACCGTCAAACCCATCAAGAATGCCGCCGAACACCTGGAAAGCCTGAAGGATAGCCGCATCGTCTACATAGACGGTCGGCTGGCGGGTGACGTGACGGTGCACCCCGCGTTCCGCCACTCGATCCGGACCGCCGCCAATCTCTACGATTACCAGGCGGATCCCGCCAATGCCGACGTTATGACGTTCGAGTCGCCGACCAGCGGCCGGCGGGTCAACCGCGCCTGGCAGATGCCGGAATCCTATGAGGATCTGGTGGTGCGCCGCGAGGCGCTGATCGCCTGGGCCGAACAGCATGGCGGTTTCATGGGCCGGTCGCCGGACCATCTGGCCTCCGCCGTGACGGGGCAATTGATGGGGCTCGATCTGTTCGAAGAATACGACAAGGACCGAGCCAAGGCGTTCTGGGATTACTACGTCCACGCGCGGGACAACGACCTGTATCTGACCTATGTGATCATCAATCCGCAGGTCGACCGTTCGAAAGCGGCAGCCGATCTGAGCAACGACGATCCGATGATGAAGATCGTCGACGAGGACGGCGAAGGCGTCACGGTGCGCGGCGCGAAGATGCTGGGCACCAGCTCGATCATGGCGAACGAAGTTTTCGTTGCCCATCTGCAGCCTCTCCGCCCGGACGAGGAAGACTACGCGATCTGTTTCGCCCTGCCGATGGACACCAAGGGGCTGAAGGTGCTGTCGCGGAAATCCTATGAGCAACACGCCGTATCGCAATTCGATGATCCGCTCGCCTCGCACTACGACGAGAACGACGCGTTGATGTACTTCGACGATGTCAAGGTGCCGTGGGAACGCGTATTCGTGCACCGCAGTCCGGAGATGTGCCGGCGCCAGTTCCACGACACGCCGGGCCACATCTACCAGAACTACCAGGCGCAGATCCGCATCACCGTGAAGCTCAAGTTTCTCGTCGGCCTCGCGCGCGGCATCTGTGAGACCATCGGGACGGTCCGGATGCCGCCGGTCGCCGACGCGCTCGGCAAGATGGCGGCGCAGGCCGCGGCGGTCGAGAACATGATGTGGGGCATGGAAGCAAAGGGCCGGCGGTGGGGTAAATACTTCGTGCCCGACCGGCACGCCGTCTACGCGGCACAGACGCTGACGCAGGAATACTACCCTCAGTTCATCAATACGATCCGCGAATTGTCGGGCGGGGCGTTGATTATGCTGCCGTCCTCGGCGGCCGATTTCGGTAATCCCGAACTGGCCGAGATCATCGAAAAGGTCCAGGTTTCGGCCGATGGGCGCAAGGACACGGACCGGATCAAACTGATGAAGCTGGCCTGGGATGCGGTCGGCTCCGAATATGCC
>JAKZTB010000347.1:0-13899 GCA_047517345.1 Alphaproteobacteria bacterium | reverse complement strand
TCGGCCAGCAAGAAGTGGCGCCGCCTGAATGGCTCGCACCACATCGCCGCGATCATTCAAGGTGTCAAATTCAAGGACGGAGAAAAGCTAACCGAACGCGCCGCCTGAAACCCGCGTCACCAACTTTTGACAATAGCTCCGTGAACGAGAACGGCGACATCATCATCCGCCGGAAGAACCCCTCCAAAAAGCCAACCGGTTCAACGGCGCCGGGCGCGAAAAAGAAAGCGATCTGACGCGAAACGGACCTATTCGGCGGCAGCCGGCACTGCGCTATCCCCACGCATGCGCCGAAATAGTATGGCGAAATCGTGTTGCACCCGAATCAAGGCCGGAACGACCAGCAGCACAAGGAACGTCGTGACCATCAAGCCGAATACGAGCGTGATCGCCATGGGTATCAGGAACTGCGCTTGAAGGCTGCGCTCGAACAACAAGGGCGTCAGCCCGCCGATCGTCGTCGCCGAGGTCAGTATTACCGCGCGTAGGCGGTCGCGCGTGCCGTCGACGATCGCGTCGTCCATCGGCTCACCCCGGTCCAGCCGCTCGTCGATCGTGCTGACCAGGATGATCGAGTCGTTGATCACGATCCCCGACAAACCGACCAGGGCCATCATGCTGAGAATCGTCAGGTCGTATCCCATCAGCCAATGTCCCAGGGTCGCGCCGACGAACCCCAAGGGAATGATCGCGATCACCACGAGCGGGCGGAAATAGCTCGCGAACACCCAAGCAAGAATAATGTAGATGCCGGCCAGCCCGAGCATCGCACCGGCGCGCATGTCGCCGATGGTACGGGCCTGTTCTTCCGCCTTGCCGGCGAAGTGCAGTTTCAGGCCGTATTTCGTGACGATGTCTTGGACCCCGTCTCGGTTCAGCGCTTCGATGACCTTATCCGTCGTCGTCAGCGCTGTGTCCGTATCGGCCGTAATCGCGACCTGCCGTACACCGTCCTCGCGCCGGATGCGGGAGAAGCCGCTCTTGTCGGTCGCCGAGATGATTTCGTCGAGCAGCACTTCGGACCCGCCCGGTCCGCGCAGATACAGCCCCTCCAGACTCGCGGTATCGGCGCTGTCGCGCGGGAATAGGACTCGCACGGTGACTTCCTCGTCGTCGCGCGAGAAGCGTTTCGCCACCGCCCCATCGAAGGCGTGGCGGACCTGGCGCCCGACGCTTTGTGTCGTGAAACCAAGCGCGCGGCCTGTCGGCGTCACCTCCAGGATCGTTTCCCGCTTGCCGTACGGAAGGTTGTCTTCGACGCCGGTCACGCCGGGATACTCCGCCAGCAACCCCCGAATTTCATTCGAAGCCGCCTTCAACGATTCCAAATCCGCCCCACTCAAGCGGATGTCGACTTCGCGGCCCGGCGGACCGCCGCGCGCCTGCCGAATGGTCAGGAACTCAGCGCCGGCCAGCAGACGCACGTTGCGGCGCCAGGTCTCGACAACGGTGTCGGTACGAATGTCGCGCTCGTCCGATGGCGCCAATTCAAGGACAACGCCACCCATATGGTCGCCGGAACCGGGCAACGGCGACTGTCTGCCGACCGAAACGCCGACTTTGGACAGCACCATTCGGACAAGACCGCCCTCGCCCTCTGTCAGCTTCTGCTCCGCGGCCGCCAAACTGCGTTCCAGCTCTGCCAGCATGGCAACGGTTTGTTCGCGCGGCGAGCCCGCCGTGAACTGAACGTTCGCGTAAACCCGATCTGCTTCCGGCGACGGGAAAAAGACGAAGCCGACGCGGCCGCCGCCGATCAAACCCACTGAAAGGATCAGGCTGCCGATGGCGATCGCGAGTGTCGCATAACGCCAACGCAACGCGAGATTCACCAGCCTGTAGAACGGCCCGTCGCGGAACCTATCGAACTTGGCGTTGAACCAGACACGCGGCCGGGACCGTCTGCCCGCGTTCCAGGAGAGCGCACCGCGCATATGGCCGGGCAACACGAAGAAGCACTCGACCAGGCTGGCGATGATCACGGCGATAATGACCATCGGGATCGAGCGGATGATCTGGCCGATGATGTCGGAAATCACCAGCAGCGGGATGAATGCCGCGATTGTGGTAAGCGAGGAGCTGAAGACCGGCGCGGCCATGCGCTTGGCGCCGTTGACCGCCGCATCCAAGGGCTCATCGCCGTTCCGCGCCCGCCACGCCGCGTGCTCGCCGACAACGATCGCATCGTCGACGATGATGCCCAGCGCCATAATCAAGCCGAACAGGCTCACCATGTTAATCGATTGGCCGGTCAGCTCCATCACGAACACGGTCGCGAACAGCGACGTCGGAATGCCCATCGCGACCCAAAATGCGGTCGGCGTGTTAAGGAAGACGAAGAGGACGAGCAGGACGAGGATCAGTCCGCCGCCGCCATTGACCAGCAGCAGATTGATGCGGCCCTTGATCAGGTCGGACTGCACGTCGTAGCGCTCAAGCCGCAGGTTCAGCGGCAATTCGGGCCGGATTCGAGCCAGATACGCATCGACCTTGTTGGCGACCTTAAGCGCATCGGCATTCACCGCGCGGCGAACATGGAGCTCGATCGCGTTATCGCCCAGCCGTCGCGCCGTCTTACCGCCTTCCTCGAACCGTTCGGACACATCGGCGATATCGTTCAATCGAAGCTTCTCGCCGTTCTCAAGCGCTCGGACTTCGATCCGGCCGAGGCTCTGCGCGTCCTTGCGAAGGCCCAGGCTGCGGATTTGCCGCTCGGCCGCCCCGGTCGTGTCGCCGGAAGGCAAATCCTGCGAGTTTTCTTCGATCCGCGCGGCGATGTCGCCCAAGGTCAGATCGAATTCGCGCAGCCGCTGCGGCGCTAGCTCGACCCAGATTTCCTCGTCGCGCGCGCCAAACAAATCGACCTTGTCGCTGCCGCTGTTCAGGAGGTCGTCCCGGAGGCGCTTCGCGATCTTCTTCAGCGAAGCCTCGGGATATGGCCCGGAGATGACGATCCGCGAAATCGTGTCGTAGCGGACGAGGCGGCGGATTTCCGGCGTCTCGCTGTCTTCCGGCAATGTCGTCACCTGCCCCACCGCGGTCTCGACATTCGACAGGGCGGCCTGCATGTCGGCGCCGGCGTTGAATTCGATAACGATCCGCCCGCTGCCTTCGAGAGAGGAAGATTGCACGCGGCGGACGTCGTCGAGAAAGCGGACTTCGGAATCGAGCGCCTGAATGATGTTCGAGTCGATATCCTCCGCACTGGCGCCACGCCATTCCACGGTGACGCTGACCATGTCGAGCCCGAAGTCGGGGAAGAATTGCGTGTTGATCTGGCGCAAGGAATAAATACCGAGCAGAATCATCAGCACCATCAGCAGGTTCGCGGCCGTTCGGTGGTTCGCGAACAGGTAGATTAGGGAGAAGCGCTTGGGCTCGGCCGACTCGCTCATGGCGCGGCCACCCGAAGCCCTGTCCCGACTTCGGCAAGTCGGGTCGTCAGCACCCGCTCACCCTCTTCGACGCCGCCACGGACGAGGATTTCGGCACCTAAACGGGCCAACAGTTGCGTCTTGCGCGCCTGCAGGCGACCGTCGACGACGACGTAAAGCGTGTCCCGGTCGTACAAGGCGGCCTCCGGTAGTCGCGCCACGGCTCGATAGTTCTGGCCCGGAACTTCGACGCGCACGAAGGCGCCAGGGCGGATCGCGGTGTCCGGTCCGATGTTACGCAGCCGGGCGTAGAGACTGACCCCGCCGCTCGCCGTTTCGATCTCGCTGCCCTCGCGTTCCAGCACCGCTTCGAACGGTTTCGCCTTCTTGTCGCCCCGCCAAAAAACCCGCGCCGCGCGCCCGACGAACCCTTCGTCGGCGCGCAGCTGCGCAAACTTGGCGTTGCTGACGTGAAAGCTGACTTCGAGGCGTCCCGCATCAATCAGGCTGGCGACCCTGTCACCGGTGCCGATGCGCTTACCGATCTCAGCTTCGACATTTAGCAGGAAACCGTCGAAGGGCGCGACAAGCCGCGTTTCCTCCAAATCGCGTTGCGTCCGTTTCAAAGCGACATCGAGCCGTGCGATCGCGGCATGCTGTTGCGACAGCTTGGCGTGCCAGGTTTCCACCGCGCGTTTCCGGTCGACCAGACGCTGCTCGTTGTCGATCAGGGCGAGCCGCGAATCGTCGAGCGCCTTTACCGAGGACGCGCCCGAGCCGCGCAGTTTCTCGCGCCGCGTCACGTCGCGCCGCCGGATTTCGATCTGCGCCTTGTCGTGTTTCAACAGCTCTTTTACGCCTTTGTATTCAGCACGTATCTCCCGCAGCCGGGCCCGTGCCTCGTCGCGTTCGGCCTTTCGTTCGGCGACGACGGCCTCATAGTCGAAAGGATCGATGGCGACCAGCAGGTCGCCCTTTTTTATCACCCCGCCTTCCAGGAAACCCGGCCCGACATCGACGATACGGCCGGCTACCAGAGGCCGAAGATCGACCTTTCGCCCGGCGACGATTTCGCCGAACAAGGTCAGGTCCGGCCGTTCGTCGGCGAAGCGCACCGCTTTGGTCTGGACGACCCAGGCCTTCTCCTCGGCAGCACGGCGTTCCGGCTCCGGTCGAGATTTCACCAGCCCGACCGCACCGGCCGAGGCCAGCGCCAGGATCAATATGGGAAGCGCAATTTTGAGAACGAGGTTCATGACGACGTTCCTTCTGCATGCGTTGCTTTGGGCGGCAAGCCGAGCGACGACAGGGTCGCCGGGATCAGGGTGGCGGCGATGAATTCGATTCGCTCGCGGCTATAATCATCCCAGCCCAGCCGCGCGCAGACAACGGAGCGGCAGGCCCCGAAGGACATGATCTGACCGATCAACGCTTGCGATCCGAGCCGGACGACAGGGTCCTCGGGGTCGCGCCGCAGGGCTGCGGAAACCAGCGTGCCGACCGCGTCATGCATCGGACCGATTCGGTCTTCCAGGATCATTGGGAATTCGCGCGACGGTTGATGGAACTCGCGCAGCAGGAACGCCATTTGCCAGCGCATCGACCGCTTGCCCAGAACGGCGGCAAACATGCTTTCTATGAATATCGCGGCACCGGCGGAAAGCGCATCCCTATCGTCTCCGGCCTGCGTCACGTCTTCCCGCAATTTTCGGATAATCGGGCCGAATACAGGGCCGATATCTTCGATCAGGCGCAGGATCGTCTCGTGATAGAGTTTCCGTTTGCCGCCGAAATGATAGTTGATCGCGCCCAGATTGACCTTCGCGGCCTGCGCCAGTTCGCGCATCGGCACGCCGCTGTAACCTCTCGATGCGAATAATTTTCCAGCGCTCGATAGGATGCGCGCGCGGCTGTCGCCGCCGCCCGGCCGGCCACGGCCCCGTTTTGGCGTCTTCGGCGAACCGCTTTGCGGTGCAACCTCATTATTATCCAACTGAACCATTCCGTCCGACGTCACCGTCTCAACCCTTTTCGGTACCCGAATTCGCACATATTTGGTCAAACGTATGAATAATCAAGTGTCGAATTCACAACTCTTCTTACGCGTTCTGGCGTCGCGCTGTCATGAGCGCAAATTGGACCTTGGCGACGCCGACGGCTAACCTGTTTCCATCTTACCCTCGGGGTGATTTCAGGATTTCATGGACATGCGCGCGACCAATCTGCTGATCATCATGTCGGACGAGCACAATCCGAAAGCACTTGGCTGCTACGGCCATCCGCTCGTCAAGACACCGCATATCGACGCGTTGGCGGCGAAGGGTACGCGGTTCAGCGCCGCCTATACCAATTCGCCGATCTGCATTCCCGCGCGCGCCAGCTTCGCCACCGGCAGGCACGTCCACGAGATGGACGACTATTGGGACAACGGGCACGCCTATGACGGGCGCGTTGAAGGCTGGGGGCATCGGCTCCAGGAAACGGGCCACCACGTGGCCTCCATCGGCAAGCTGCACTACCGCAACGCGGAATTGCCGACCGGCTTCGACGACCAGATCGTCCCCATGCATGTGGTCGACGGGATCGGCGACGTGTCCGGCTGCATCCGCGAGCCGCTGCATGTCCGCAAGAAATGCCGCGCGCTGTCGGAGAATATCGGCCCCGGCAACTCGACCTATCTCGATTACGACCGCGACATCGCGCGCCACGCGCTCGACTGGCTCGAGACCGAGGCGCGGAACCATACGGACAAGCCCTGGGTGCTGTTCGTCTCGTTCGTCTGCCCGCACTTCCCGCTGATCGCGCCACCCGAATTCTACGACATGTACCCGGCCGACGAGGTCCCGCTGCCCAAGGGGCGCAAGCAGGACGGCTATGTGCGGCATCCCTGGACCGAGGCGCTGGCCGGCTGCCAGGTCTATGACAACTATTTCACCGACGAGACGCGCAAGATTGCCATCGCCTCCTATTACGGCATGGCGAGTTTTCTGGACGACAATATCGGCAAGGTGCTGGCGAAACTCGACGCGGTCGGACTGGCCGACGACACAAGGGTCATCTACACCAGCGATCATGGCGACAATCTCGGCGCCCGCGAGCTGTGGGGCAAGTCGAACCAGTACGAGGAATCCGCCGGCGTCCCCCTGGTCATGGCCGGCCCGGATATCCCGGCGGGTCAAGTCCGTACGACGCCGGTCAGCCATGTCGATTTCTACCAGACGATCTTCCACAGCATCGGCGAAGAAATCCCGTCCGACGACCGCAGCGGCGCCTCGCTGTTCGACATCGCCGGCGCAGCGGACGACGAAGAACGTATCGTCCTCAGCCAGTACCACGCGGTCGGCGCGCCGACCGGCGCCTTCATGCTGCGCCAAGGCATGTGGAAATACGTCCATTTCGTCGGTATGCCGCCGGAGCTGTTCGATCTCGAGAACGACCCGGAGGAGATGCACGATCTCGGCCAGGAACTGGCGCAATCGGACCGCATCGCCGCGTTCGAGAGGGCCCTGCGCAACATGCTCGACCCGGAGGCCGTGGACGCCAGCGCCAAGGCGAGCCAGCGCGCGCTGGTCGACAAGCATGGCGGCCGAGAGGCTGTGCTGAGCAAAGGCGGTTTCGGCGCGACCCCCGCACCGGGCGAAGCGCCCGTCTACGAATCTTCGACCGAACAATGAACGCTTAGAGGATGGAATACAGTGCAGACGCTTACTGAGGAACAACGCATCAAATGGGCGACCGACGGCTACATCCAGCTGGAGGGCGCGCTAAATCCGGCCGAGGTCGACTTCTTCAGCGACAAGCTTGACAAGATCCGCGCCTTGCCCGGCTACGAACCGCGCCCGGACGAATTGCAGCGCGGCCACTACAAATGGCTCGACGGGGCCGACGACCAGGACCCGGAAGGCTTCATGGACCGGCGCGACCTGTTGACCTATGACGACTCCTTCATCAGCCTGATCGACCGGCCGGGCGTGTTCGACCTGATCGTCGACATCATGGGGCCTTGGATCCTGTTCAGCATGTCGCAGGCGATCGTGCGCGCCGCCACCGACACCTTTCCCGGCTACACCCACACCGACGGCGGCGAGGCGTTGCGCCGCATCCGCGTCACCGAAACAAGTCGACCGCTCGCCATGAAGGCGATGTACCTGCTCTCCGACGTGACCGGCCCGGACAGCGGCAACTTCACCGTCTTCCCCGGCAGCCATCTGCGGCCCTACCCGGAGGACAATTCGGAACTCGGCCCGCACACGCCGGGTGCCGTACAGCTGACCGGCAAGGCCGGCGACGCCTACCTGTTCAGCCACGCGCTGTGGCACGGCCCGTCCCCGAACCTCGCCAACAAGGCGCGCAAGACGCTGCTCTACAATTACTGCCAGATGTTCGTCCGCTGGTACGATTTCGGCTCGATAACCCAGGTCGTCGACCGCTGCACCCCGCGCCAGCGTCGGCTGCTCGGCGATCTCGGCTATGACTTCCGCCCGGGCTCCTACTTCTACGCGCCGCTCGACCAGGAAGAGGTCATTTACGGCAGTGCGGCCTAGGTCGCGCGAATGGAACTCGAATTAGGCGGCAAGGTCGCGGTCGTCACGGGCGGCAGCAAGGGCATCGGCTACGCGACGGCCCACCTGTGGGCGCGCGAGGGGGCCACGGTCGTCATCGCCGCGCGCCGCGAGTCCGCGCTGGCCGAGGCGGCGGCGGATATCGGAAAGGACACTGGCGTCGCCATCGATACCTATGCGTTGGACGTGGCCGAACGCGCCGAACTCGACCGCTTCGCCGCCTGGCTCGAGGACCGGCACGGCCGGGTCGATGTGCTGGTCAACAATGCGGGGACCGGCACCTACAAACCTTTCCTCGAGGTGACGGACGACGAACTGCAATACGGCATGGCGATCAACTTCTTCGCCCAGTTCCGCCTGTCGCAGCGCCTCGTGCCGATGATGATCGAAAACAGCGGCGGGGCCATCGTCAACGTCGCCGGCCGCACTGCCTACCAGACCGCCAACCCACCCGGCTCCACCTGCACCGGCCCCACCAAGGCCGCCGAACTCCGCTTCACCGCCGACCTCGCCGACGAACTCCGCCCGCACGGCGTCAGGGTGAACTGCGTCGTGCCCGGCGTCGTGGTGACCGAGGAACGTTTCGAGAAATGGGAACGCGAAGCCGCGGGCAATGAATACAATCCGGCCGCGGCGCTGAATCGACGCGAGAAAATCGTGCACGAGGACGGCCCCTGGGGCGACGCCTGGGACGTCGCGGACACGATCGTCTATCTGGCGTCCGCGCGGGCGTCCTACGTCAACGGCGCGTCGCTGCTGGTCGATGGGGCGAACAAGAAGTCGTACACGCGGTTGTTACGGGAACGCCGATAGCGACAGGGTTTTCACCCCGCCGGACCGCTGCATTTGCTGAAATCGTAGTTGATGAAGGTCACGCGGCGGTTGCGATGGCGCCCCGCCGCGGTCTCGTTCGTGTCGATGGGAGCCGTTTCGCCCATCCCCTTGATCGACAGCCGATCCGACGGTATCGAAAATAGACTCACAAGCATCTCCCGCGACGCCGCCGCGCGCCGCAGGGACCGGCTTTCATTGTATTGTTCCGACCCGACATTGTCCGTGTGCCCTTCAATCAGCATTTTGAAGGGTCTGAGTTTCGGAGATTTCAGAGCCTTCCCCACTTCTTCAAGTTGCACGAGGGCGATCGGCTTTATTGTCGCCAGGTCGAAATCGAAGACAATGGAAAGGTTGATATTGGGCTCGCTCAACCTTCGCCACGGCTGGACCGGATCCGTCGAAGACAATTTCGTCGCCGGCACGCGCAGCAAGGTTTCAGCAATTGTGATCGCGTCGATCACACGGGGCGGCGCGCGCATCCTCATCGCGGTTTCCCACCGGCGTTGAGCCTCTTCGATGATCTGCGTTTCCTGAGGATCGCTGGTTGGACAACTCGCTTTTTCGGGCAGCGCCTCGTCTTCGCGCCGTGCCGGTTTCTCATGCGGCGGGCTGGCAAGGGCTAGGTTTTGTTTCGGCCCGTCTTCTCCCGCTGTCTCACCGCCGCCCGATCCAGCGCTTCCGCCTCCGGCTTGTCCGCCGCTACCGGCGCCAGATTGATCGCCGCTGCCGGATTCCGCCCGATCACCAGGTTCGGCGGCGCCTTCGGGGGCCGCACCGCCCTCCCCGGTTTGACGGCTACTCCCTGACCCTTTGCCGCCATTTTCTCCCGGAGAGCCGCCACCGGCACCTGCGCCGCCGCCGGTCTGACCGCTGACGGCCGACTCTGTACTTTTCGCACTGGCCTGGCCGCCAGCGACCCGCGAGGCCGCACCGCTGATCCGAGACCGATTCTTTCGGCCGGACACCGGTTCGCGTTGCGCCAACGATGTCGGCGCGGTCGGCCGCAACGCCGCCGGTTGATTATCCTTATTTACGGGCACAGTGGGTTCCGCCGATGCTGCGTTGCCGGTCGCAAGGCCCGCGCCGCCACCAGCATTCGCATCATTGTCTGCGCCGATCGCAGCACTCGACCGCCCGGCACGGCCAGGGCCCGCAGATTCGCTCGACGGCCCATGGCTTACCTCCGGTGGTGATGCAGTACCCCGATCGCCTTTGATTGCGGTATGGCCGCCGTACAAAGGCGTTGTTTCGGGAATGGGGTGCGGAATTTTCTCATGGGCGACCGGAGGGCTGTCGTAGTCATCGGCCAACGCAAGGATGTGTTCCGTAATTTTGTCGCCGGTCGTTTCTGGAAGCAGTTTCTTTATCTCCTTCGCAGGAACCGAACGTGGTTTTGGCGAAGAGGGATAGCCACCAGTCCGTATCCGGTTCCCGTCGGATGCCCCCCCGCCATACTGTTCGGCGGCGAGCTTACTCGACTCTCCAGCGCGCGGCGCAATTGTAAGCTGTGGCAGGTTATAATCGTCGATCACTGACCGGCTCGGTTTGGGCAACGCGTCGCCACCCGGCTCTGCGACGCGTCCGCTTGATGCCGTTCCGCCGAGACTGGTCCGATCTCCTTGTATCGGCCGATCGGAAGGCGCGGTACGCAGAAACCCGCTCGGATCCTCGATATCTTCTCTCGCACTGACCCGGGGGTCGGCCGACTCTTGGGTCACGTAGTACCACGTTACGAGCGCGCCGATCAGCAATACCAGCGACCATAACAGCAGCGCATTGTAGCGATATTCGGGGTCCGTCGGCTTCGGCTTCCGTTGCACGGCCCCCCGGTCCAAGGGTTTCTCCGCTTCGTCTTTGGGTGCCGTTTCCGTCGCCTTTATCTGTGAGGTGGCCTCGCGGCCTCCGCTGCGGCTGGCCTCCGCCGCCATACTGTCGTCGGCATCCCGGGCGATTTCCCGCTGGGTCTCGCGGTCCCGCTTGACAGCCGACTTTTCCGGATCCAGAAGCGCCACCGCCTTCGCGATGAAACTGGGCGCCTGTTTCGCCGCCGCCCCGGGGTCCGCGGATTGCCAATGCCATACGCGAACCGGTCCTCCGTGTGTATCGATGGCTCGATCCTCAAGGCGCTTGAACGGTAATTTGACGCGCCCCTGCACCTGGTTGTGCGTGGCTTCCGAGATGGCAATGCCGCCCGGTTCCGCGATTCCCGCCAGGCGGCGGGCGACGTCTACGCCTTCGCCTTGTAATTCATCGCCATCGACCGTCACCTCGCCAATATGGACACCGACCCGCAGAACGGTCCGCCGGTTCCGCCGCAATCCGGCATTTCGTACCGATACGGCGTCATGCGCGTCCTGCGCCGCGCGTATGGCTACGGCGGCGAGCGCGAATTCCGCCAGGACGCCATAGTCCGGCGACTCGATACGCTTTCCGTTTTGCGCGGCGATCGCGGCGTCGATCAACTCACGGCTTGACCGATCGGTGCTGCCGGAAGCGTCCACACAAAGGATGACGGCGGGTCGATAGTCCATATCACGCCTCTTGCCTTCGCAGGGTAACGAAAATTGCCACGCGTTGCCACGCTCGGCCGCAGGCACAGTGTCTGATGTTCGCGATCTGACACTTCGGTGCCACTTCACGCTTTGGCAAGAGCAGTTGAAACCCGAGCCACTTGACCATTCTGCTTCAATCTATAAATTGTATACAATTGTATACAATCATAATCGCTAGCCGAAGGAGCCCCCATGTCCGAATCGCAATACGACGTCGCCGTGCTCGGCGCCGGCAACGCCGCGTTCTGCGCCGCCCTCGCCGCCCAGGAGCATGGCGCGACGGTCGTCATGATCGAGGCCGCGCCGGTCGAAGAGGCCGGCGGCAACAGCCGGTATACGGCGGGGGCCATCCGGTTCGCGCATGACGGGCTGCAGGATTTGACGACCGTCCTGGATCTGACCCAGGACGAGATCGACAACGCGGATTTCGGGACCTACACGACCGATCAGTTCTATGACGATCTGTTCCGGCTGACCCAGTACCGCGCCGACCCGGACAAGGCCGAGGCATTGGTTACCAAGAGCCTGGAGACGGTGCAGTGGATGAAGAGCCGCGGCGTCAAATTCCAGCCGAGCTACGGACGGCAGGCCTTCAAGGTCGACGGCAAGTTTCAATTCTGGGGCGGGCTGTGCGTCGAGACCTGGGGCGGCGGCGAAGGGCTGGTCGAGCTGGAGACCAAGGCGGCGGCGGAGAACGGGATCGAGATCCTGTACGAAACGCGCGGCCTCTCGCTGCTCTACGACGACGAGAAAGTCACCGGGATCAAGGTCAAGCACAAGGGCAAGGTGCGCGAGATCCACGCCAATTCGGTCATCCTGGCGTCCGGCGGTTTCGAGGCGAACCCGGAAATGCGCACGCGCTATCTCGGCCCGGGCTGGGAGCTGGTCAAGGTGCGCGGCACGCGCTTCAACACCGGCGGCGGCATCCAGATGGCGCTCGACATCGGCGCCATGCCGCACGGCAACTGGTCCGGCTGCCACGCAGTCGGCTGGGATTTGAACGCACCGGAGACCGGCGACCTGACCGTCGGCGACAATTTCCAGAAGCACTCCTACCCGCTCGGCATCATGGTCAACGCCGAGGGCAAGCGCTTCGTCGACGAAGGCGCGGACTTCCGCAACTACACCTACGCCAAATACGGCCGCGAGATCATGAACCAGCCGGGCATGATGGCCTGGCAGGTCTTCGACCAGAAGGTGACGGCCATGATGCGCGACGAATACCGCATCCGCCGCGTCACCAAGGCGACCGGCAACACGCTGGAGGAGCTGGCACCGAAGCTGGAAGGCGTCGACCCGGACCAGTTCCTGAAGACGGTCGCGGCATACAACCAGGCGGTCCAGACCGACGTGGAATTCAATCCGGCCGTCCTCGACGGCCGCGGCACGACGGGGCTCGACATCCCGAAATCGAACTGGGCCAACGTGCTAGACGAGCCGCCCTACGAGGCCTACGCGATCACCTGCGGCATCACCTTCACCTTCGGCGGGTTGCGCACCGACGAAGACGGCGGCGTGCTCGACATGGAGTTGAACGCGATCCCCGGCCTCTACGCCGCGGGCGAACTGGTCGGCGGCGTATTCTGCTTCAACTATCCCGGCGGCACCGGCCTGATGTCCGGCGCCATCTTCGGACGCATGGCCGGCAACAGCGCGGGAGAGCGGGCAAAAGGCGGCTGACGTGGCGGCAAATGCCGCCAAAAGGGATTATCCGTCGCTGGGCGAGTACGCCTATGAACGGCTGCGCGCGAACATTCGCGAGGGCGCGCTGCCGCCCGGCGCGCGGGTCCGCGAGGCCGAGGTCGCGGAACAGCTTGAGATCAGCCGCACGCCGGTGCGCGAAGCGCTGCGACGCCTCGAGGCGGACGGCTTCCTCGCCTTCGAACCGCACCGCGGCATGGTCGTGGTCCAGCTCGACCACCAGTCGGTCATAGAGCTGTACGCCATGCGCGAGGCGCTCGAAGGCACCGCGGCGGGACTCGCCGCGCAGCACGCCTCGGCAGCGGAGATCGCGGTGCTGCTCGACATGCTGGCGCGCGAGGCGGACTTGTTCGACGATCCGGACCGGCTGGCCGCGCACAATCTGCAATTCCACCAGGCCCTGTTCCGCGCCGCCCATAACCGCTACCTGTTGAAGACGGCCAATGTCCTGCGTGATTCCATGGCGCTGATGCGCGGTACGACCATGGCGGTGCCGGGCCGAGCCGAAACGGCGCATGGCGAACACCGGACGCTGGCCGACGCGATCCGCGCCCGCGACCCGGAGGCGGCCGAACGCGCCGCCCGCCATCACATCCACAACGCGCAGAGCGCCCGGCTCAAATTGCTGTTCGAGCCGGTATAAGGCACCCTGCCGCGCCGTCGGGAAACAATGTCCCGGCGACGATTATGGTTCCACCGAAAGAGGAATGGCGGTACGATTTCGCCGCTAAGGATGAATAATACCAGTGAGCGCCTGAATTGACTCTCGGGATATTCATTGATGGCGGATGATGGCGGATTGTGATTCTATGGTCTCCCACCAGATGTGGGGGATGTCATGGGATCAGCACTCAAGATACGGGATGATTTGACGCC
>JAKZTB010000346.1:0-15498 GCA_047517345.1 Alphaproteobacteria bacterium | reverse complement strand
GTAACGGGGACGGTGGAACAGAAAGACGCCGCGGTGAAAATGCTGCTCGACCGCGGCAAGCCCGATATCGTGCCGTCGCTGATCTTCGCGATGCGCTTCCGGCGCGACAATCGGGTCATACCCGAGGCCCTGTCCTCACTGACCGCGGCGAAGATCACGGGCTGGCAATCGGGCATGTTGTGGCAGGAAGCGCATCCGGAGCTTAAGCCGCATCCGAGCTACCGGAATGTGAAGCTGGACATCTACAAGAAGATCGATCCGAAGTTCATGAACTTTCTCGGCGGTGACCGGTCCTTGCCGGAGAACCTGAAAATCCGTTTCGAGGAAATTGCCTGGGGCGGAGTCACGGTCGGCGATCTGCCGCCGTTGGACAATCCCAAGCTCGAAACGGCCGAGGCAGCCGACTATTTACTGCCCGACGATTTGGTTTTCGGTGTCGAGATCAACGGCGATGCGCGCGCCTACCCGCTGCGTATCATGGGCTGGCACGAGATGTTCAACGAGACGATCGGCGGCGTGCCGGTCGCGCTCGCTTATTGCACCCTGTGCGGTGCGGGAATCCTGTTCGAGACCAAGGTCGAAGGGCGCGACGCGCCTTTTGTATTGGGATCGTCGGGATTTCTCTACCGCTCGAATAAGCTGATGTACGACCGCCAGACGAATAGCCTGTGGAACCAGTTCACCGGGCGTCCGGTCAGCGGCCCGCTGCGCGATTTCGGCATCGAACTGAAGATTCGCCCGGTCGTCATCACCTCCTGGGCAGCATGGCGTGCGCAGCATCCGGACACAAAAGCGCTGTCGCTTGAGACCGGACACGACCGGAACTACGATTCCGGTGCCGTCTATCGGAAGTATTTCAACAGCCCCGACCTGATGTTCCCGGCGATCGTTTGCAATGAGGAGTATCTGCGCCGCAAAGACTAAGTGTTCGGCATTCGCGATGTCGGCGCCGCCAAGGCGTGGCCTCTCGCGGCATTCGAGAACGAGCGTGTCATCAACGATGCGGTCGGCGTGCGAAATGTCGTCCTCATCGGAGATCCGAAGACGCGCACCGTACGCGCCTATGAGCGCCGCGCGCTTACGTTCCAGACATCGGCGCAGCCCGATATGCTGAAAGGCGAGGGCGGCGATTGGAAAGCGATGGAGGAAATGCTGCTTGGTCCGAACGGCGAGCGGCTTCCGCGCGTGCCGGGGCACGTAAGCTATTGGTTTGCCTGGGACGGGCACCTCGGCGTTAAAAGCGAGCTCTATTTGGGCAAAAATCGCCCATAAGCGGTCACCTGCAACCGTTGCGCGTCGTCGTTCGGTTGACCTGCGGCCCTTGGACGCGTCAAAATCGAAAAAAAGAAAATAAGCCGTTAGACGTAAAATCGTGCGGGTCGGTCGTTCCGGTTCGCATTCGCAGGGCGTTTCGCGAACCAGGGAGGTGACATGACTTTCAAAAAACATTCTAGGAGCCGGCGCAGCGGTCCTTGCTGCAACGGCGATGGTGCCGGCACAGGCGGCCGAGTTCCCGAATAAACCGCTGACCGTCGTGGTTGGTTACGGCGCCGGCGGCGGCACCGATTCCTACGCTCGGGCGTTGGCTAGCGTGGCGCCGGAATACATCAACTTTCAGCCGCTCGTCGTCGTCAACAAGCCAGGCGGCTCAGGCATTCCGGCGGCGAAATACGTCGCCGATTCGAAGCCCGACGGTCATACGATTTATCTCGCCTCGGGCGGCGCGTTCTATTTCTCGACCAAGTTCCGCAAGGCGCCGGTCGACCCGCTGAAGGATTTCAAGATCGTCTGAATGGTCGGCCGACTGCTGCTGGGCCTGTTCGTCCATATGGATAGCGAATTCAAGAACGCGAAGCAGCTTGTCGATTATGCAAAGAAATATCCCGGCAAGATGCGGTTTTCGACGCCCGGCCGGACCAGCACCTGGGGTATCGCCGGCCTGACATTCATCAGCCGCAATGGCATTGAGGCTCAGGACATTCCGGCCAAGGGCGGCGCGCCTGCGCGCGGTCTGCTGATCGGCAAGCAAGTCGATTTCGGCGTTTTCGGCATCCATCTTATAAATGGGTTCCAGGATCAGGTTCGAGCGCTTGGTTTGATCTTCCCGGAACGCGACCCGAACAATAAGAAAGTGCCGACGATCGGGGAACAAGGCCTGGTCGCCTCCGAAGTCTTCACGCCGATGCTACTGATGGCGCCGAAAGATGTACCGGTCGAGCGCGTCGTGGCTTTGGATGGCGCCTGCAAAAAAATGACCAGCCATAAGGCCTATGGAAAGCTGTTGAAAAAGGCCGGTTTGCCGGCGAAATATCTGAGCGGACCCGACGCGACCAAATACTATATCAAGCTGACCGATAACTGGGCGCCGATCGTCGATGAACTGAAAGCCAAAGCGAAAGCGAACAAGAAAAAGAAATAGCCTTCTTTCCCGGCCGCGGCGCTGGCTGCGTTGCGGGCGCGCGGCGGCCGGGAAGACGGTATTCAGTTCGACATGACCGCAAAAAGCGAATTCATTTCGGGCCTCGTTATGCTGGCCTGCACGGTGATTTTCTACGCCGCGGCGCTGGATATCGAGGAAGACCCCTTCGGTGTGGGGATGGAACCGTATGTTTTCCCCCTGGCGGTCTGCTATATGCTGGGCGCCCTCACGCTGCTGTTGCTCGTGAAATCGTCCGTGATGGCGCTTCGGGACGGCGCGTTCACGTTCGATCCGACGGAAATCAAACTGTTTTTCGGCGGGGTCCTGCCGATGGCGGTGATCGCCTTCGCCTATCTCGGGCTCATCAACCTGTTCCAGTATCTGCTGCCGACCGCCGTTATTCTTTCCGTGACCTTGGCAATTTTCGGCAACCGCGGCACACGATGGCTGGTCACGATCCCGGCGATTTCCAGCGTTGTTTATTACGTGATCTTTTTTGGAATCTTCCGTCTGCTCGAACCGACGGGAATTCTGCTCGATTACGACAATTATTACATCTTCGGGTCGATGCGGAAGTTCATCGGCATCTAGGAGCCCGTGCGCGTAAAGCGCATAGCGGAAAGTTAAGGCGGGGAACGACGAGGCATGGACCACCCTATATTCGACGGCATCATCACGCTGTTCTCCAGCGGCTGGGCGGTGTTTTACGCCATCCTCGGCACTGCCGTCGGGTTGCTCGCCGGCGCGACGCCGGGTCTGACCGCGTCGGCGGCGATTTCGATGATCATTCCTTTATCTTTCTATTTGGAACCGTTGTCGGCGCTGATTTTCGTCTACACGATCGGCAAGGCGGCGAGCTTCGGTGGCTCGATTCCGGCCATCCTGTTCAATACGCCGGGCACGCCGCAGGCCTCGGCGACGCAAATTGAAGGCTATCCGCTGACCCAGCAGGGCAAACAGGGCAAGGCGCTGAAAATGGCCGTTATCGCATCCGCCCTGGGCGATACTTTCTCCGAATGCCTACTCATCTTCGGTGCCGCCTACATTGCCGTCTACACCGCGCGGATGGGACCGCCGGAGATTTTTGCCGTTTATTGCACCGCCTTTGTCATTATCGGCAGTGTGATTGGCGCTTCGATGATCCGGGGCCTGATCAGTACGCTGCTCGGTATTCTGCTGGCGATCATCGGGCTCGATCCGATCAGCTCCATGCCCCGGCTGACCTTCGACGTGAATTATCTTGAAACCGGCATCGGGCTCGTGCCGGTGCTGCTGGGCGTGTTCGTCGTCTCGGAAATTTTCGTGCAGATCGCCGATCGCGGGGCGCTCGGCGCGGAGCGCATGCTCTCGAAGAAGTCGGACGTGCCCGAGGACAACTACGTGACCTGGCTCGATTTTAAGCGCTGCCTACCCGTCATGATGAAATCCACGGGCATGGGCACGATCATCGGGATGCTGCCGGGTGTCGGCGCATCGGCCGCCTGTTTCGTTGCCTATGCCGAGGCGAAGCGTTCAGCCAAGCCCGGCGACAAATGGGATAATGGCGAAATCAAGGGGGTCGCCGCGGCGGAGGCGGCGAACAATTCGGTATCCGGCGCCAACCTCATCCCGCTACTCACGCTTGGCATTCCAGGCAGCGTCGCCGCGGCGCTGCTCGGCGGAGTATTTCTGATTCACGGCATGAATATCGGCCCGAAGATCTTCGTGACGGAGCGGGACACGATTTACGGCCTTTTCGCATCAGGCCTGCTCTGCATCGTGACCTATTTCGTCATGGGCTATTGGGGTAGCGGCATCATAGGCCGAATCATCGCGAAGGTGCCGGTGCGGGTCATCTACCCTTTCATCTTCATCACGTCGATCGTGGCCGTCTACGCCTTGCGCAACACCCTGTTCGACGTCGGCAGGATGTTTTTATTCGGGTTCGTCGGCTATTTCTTCAAGAAGTTCGACTATAGCCTGCCGGCCTTCATCATCGCCTTCATATTGGGTCCCGGCGCGGAGCGCGCGCTTCGCCAAGCGCTCCTGTTGTCGGAGGACGGCGTCATGATCTTTTTGCAGCGGCCAATAGCGGTGCTGTTCATCCTCCTCGCCGTGGTGGTGATCTCTGTCCGGATCTATCAGTCGATGCGCAAAACGCCGGACGGTTAGAGCCCGTTTCGACCGACTGCGTTCGTTTGACCGGGATGATTTTGCGTCGTGGTTAGGCGCGCTTCGCGCGGCGATGCGGGGGCATCGGCGAAGAAGTGCAACGACATCACGGCGCAAAAGCACCCGGCCTTCGGTGGCGCCAGGCGGTTTTTCGGGTGCGTTGCGGCGCTTGCCCGATGCCCCGCATCGCGCGGCACACCGCGCCTGCCCGAAAATCCGTCTGACGCCATCTAATCGAGCGCAGTTGGTCGAAACGGGCTCTAAGGTAACGTAACGCCAACATCCTCTCGCACGGAGCGGGTCACCGCATCGGTCCAATCCATATATTTGACGCCGGTCACGAAATCGGTGTGCGTGACCGGCTCGTTGCCGCGCACGGCATTGATGAACTCCTCTTCGACACGCCAACCGCCGGCTTTGTCGGGATCGATTGCCACTTCGCTCAACCCGTCGTCGCTTCGGCTTCCTGCCGACAGGGTGAATTCGCCGGCTTTGTCCATATGCAGATGCAGCGTGCCCTTGGTGCCGAAGAGGTAGATGTCGGCATTCGAGGGGGCGTGGCCGGATACGCTGGAGATGCTGAAGCGCATCTGACCGCCGAGTTCCAGCTTGCCGATAACGTCGAGATGATCGGGGATAGACATTGCCCTGCGGCGGCCGTTCTCGTCCTTGCGGTGGGGTACGACGGCCTGTCCCACGGCGTGCACGGTCTTGGCCGGCCCGACCCAACGCATCATGCATTCGTACCAGATGCCCATCGCCATGATGTTGTTGCCGGACAGGTCGCGGTCGTGCCGCCAATGGACGGGCGACTCGTAGTTCGGAAAGTTGCTGCCGGCCGTTACGCGCGCATCCAGCGTGATCAAGTCGCCGATTGCACCGCTGCCGACCATCTCGGCGATCGTGCGGTCGAACTTCAAGGTATGGGGTGCGGTGACGATTTGCGCAACTCGCGTCGGGTTGCGCCGCGATGCCGCGAGCATGTCGCGCGCCTCGCCGGCATTCATCGCCATGCGCGCCTCGCACAGGACATGCTTGCCGGCGTCCAGAGCGGCGATCGTCATGGCCGCATGCGTGTAGGGCCAGGTGCCGATGCACACCGCGTCGATGCTGTCGTCGGCGATCACGTCGGTCCAGCTTTCCGCGACCCGGGAGATGCCGAACTCGTCGGCGACCTTTTGTCCAGATTCGACCGTTCGGTTCGCGACGACATCGATGGAAACGCCGGACTGCGCGTTCAGGCCCGGAATATGCCGCGACCTTGTGTTGCCGCCCGCACCGATCAGTCCCACACGCAAGGTTTCGTTCGCCATTTCTCGGATGCTCCCTGTCGGATGATTTTTGCGACTGGCCGTTCCGGCCGGTCACGATCCGGATAATTGCACGCGCTTGCCGCGAATTCAAAGGCTAGAGAGGCGCATTAGCCGCCTTACCGCCAGAGCAAATCAGGATTGATGGGAATCGCCGTAGGCGATTGTCATTTGTCCTGTTTCTTTGCTCTATTTATCAAGAGCGAGCGGATTCACAGGATTGATGCCCTGCATCAATCCTGATCCGGTCTAGTGGATACAATCTAACGCTTGGGTCCCCTGCGATCACGTCTCCCGGTTTCTCGGCAGGAGAGCGCTCGCCGGTGATGCCGGCGCATCGGCAAGGGCGTTCGACGCACCGAGAGACCGGGAAACGTGACCCGCCGGGCGGCTTTGCGAGATCGCCGGCCGCGTTGCGCGACGCTTGCGATGGCCCCGCATCACGGCGCATCGCGCGCCTAACCGGTGAACTCGCAAAGCCGTCGTAGGGGACCCAAGCGTTAGATTGTATCCACTAGATCGCGAGGCCTTTCTCCAAAAGCTTCTCGATCAGCTCGCGCTCGATGATATCGCCGCTGTCGCCGCCCTTAAAGCTAAGCCCGCCGGAGCTGTAGGTTTTTCCGAAGGTGCGGGCGAGGTTCACTGTCTGGCCAACGCCCGAGAGGAATTCCGCATCGCTCAATGACTTGAACGGATGCAAATAGGCGCTCCACACGATCCCCTTCGCTACGGCATAGCGGGCGTCCAACGTGGTATCGAAATTGGCCTGCATGAGGCGCTGGAAAATCGCCGGCCGCAATTCCTCAGATGCCGTTATGCCAACGAGGACGCGCATGCGGTCCGCCCGCCTATCGGTCACGACGAATACCGGTATGCCTTCGATCATAAAGCGCCATTGGCCGCCGTTCGGCTTGTTGACGTCGTTGCCGATCGCCACGATCAACGCGTTAAGACGCTCGACCGTCATTTCCTTCCCGGCATCTTCCTGCTGGCCGAAGCTGGAACCGGAGGACCAGGCAAGTATTGCGAAGACCGGAATTACAAATCGAAGCATCGGGATCTCTCGGATTCGTCGCGGACGATTGCGATAGCACAGAAGCCGTTTGAGGACCTTGCAAATTTCGGTGATCGAGTCGGGTTGCGTTGGAACGCTACGGCGTATCCGTTGCGAAAACCCGTTCGCGCGGTTGCGACTTGAACTCGACGATGTTACCGCATCCGTCGGGCAGCATCATGATGTGCTGTTCGGCCGGTTTGCCGGCAAACGAAAGCCGCGGCGACAGCGTGAATTCGATATCCCGGCCGGTAAGCCGGCGTTCCATTTCCTGCCAATCTTCGAGCGGCAGGATGACTCCGAAATGCCGAAGTGGCGCGGTATCTCCGTCGGAGGCGATGGCGCCCTTCGGTTTGGCCGCTTCGCGCGGCGAGAGATGCGCCACGATATGATGGCCGAAGAAGTTGATATCGAAGCGGCCGCGTGTCTGCCGTCCGACCGAGCAGCCAAGTGTGTCGACGTAGAACGTTTTCGCGCGGTCGAGATCGTCGACGGGAATCGAAAGATGAAATAGCGCTTCCATAGATTTGTCCTTCTGTTTCCGATGCCTTATTCCGTGGCCCGTGCGCGGCGCTTGGCCGTTTCCGCGTGATCGACGGACCTGCCGGCGGTGTCGAGGACGACACCGTAGGCGTCCCGCCCTCGCTCCGGTGACACGAACCCGAGCCGGATATCCTCCAACACGCGGTCCGGATCGCGTTCGAACGGGCAACCGTAACCGCCGCCGCCGGGATAGGTGAAGGTGATCGTCGATTCCTGCGGCATCAGGACCTGTTTGGGCTGCGGGATCGGATCGTCGTCGCCGACCTGTATGGCCCCGTGCATGCCGGTGCCGCCGCCATCCATGCCCGGTGCGGCGATATGGAAGCGGCCGCCGGAGAGCGACGCGACCGCCGGTTTCTTCGCCAGGTTTCGCAGCACAACTTCCTGGGCGATGCCGCCGCGCTGGCGGCCCGGACCGCCGGAATCGGTGATCAGCTCCTTGCGGCCGCACAGCAGCGGCGCTTCGACTTCGAGCAGCTCGACCGATGTGCTGGACACGTTCGCGGGAAACACCGTCGTGGTCACCCCGTCCTTGTCATAGCGCGCGCCCTGGCCGCCCTGACCGTTGAAGCCGCAGACATAGGGCGTCCCGTCGTCGAACTTGCCGCCGAACCGCTCGATCCACAGCGGGAACGTGCCGCTCGGCGCCATCACTTTTTCCGGCACCACGTTGGACAGGGCGTCGAAGATGATCTGCACCACGTTGAAGATCAGCGAGCTGCGGAACATGCAGGCGGCTGGGAATTCCGGGTTGAGGATCGACCCTTCCGGCGCGCTGACGTGAATCGGCAGGCTGGTTCCCTTGTTGTTGGGGATATGCGGATGCAGCGCGCATTTGATCGAGAAGACCGTATAAGCCGTCGTCATATTGAGGACGCTGTTGATCGGCAGGTCGACCTGCGGCGAGGTGCCCTCATAGTCTATGAAGATCTCGTCGCCGCGCACTTCAAGCCGCATCTCTATAACCAACCTGTTGCCGTCCGCGTCCTCGCGCTCCAGCTCGAGGCTGCTCTCGTAGGCGCCATCGGGAAGCTGCGCGATCGCCTCGCGCATGCTTTTCTCCGTCTGCGCGACGATCGGCGTGGTGAGATCGCTGAGACATTCGAGTTCGGTTTCCTCAAGCAACTGGACGATGCGCTCGCCGCCGAAATGGTTTGCCGCCATCTGCGCCCGCAAGTCGCCCAGGATACGATCCGGGACCCGGACATTGCGTTCGATCAGGCGGAACAGCAGGTCGTTGGCGACGCCCTTGTCGTAGAGTTTGCTGACCGGGATGATTATGCCTTCTTCGTACACCTCGCGCGCATCGGGCGCCGCCATGCTGCCGCCGATATCGGTATGGTGCGCGCAGGTCACGCCGAACCCGACCAACTCCTCGCCGCGGAAAGTCGGGGTCGCGATGAAAATATCCGGCGTATGGCCGGAGCCGAGCCATGGGTCGTTGGCGATGAGAACGTCGCCCGGCGACAGCGAGGTGGCAGGATATTCTTTCAAGATATCCAGCATGACACGCTGCATGCAGAACAGCTGGCCCGGTGTGCTCTGGTTCGCTTGCGCGACAAGGTCGCCCACCGCATCGTAGACGCCGACCGCGTAGTCGTGATTGTCGCGCACGACGGTGGAGAACGCCGTCTTGACCAAGGTCGTCGCCATCTCGTCGGCGATGTTGATCGCGCGGGACCACAGGACCTGGAAGGTGATCGGATCGAACTGTTTTGCGGTTTCGGTCATCTCTGGTCGTCCGGTATCGGATCGCCCAATTCTACGAGAATCCAGCCGCGCGGGTCGACCTCCGCCCGTCCGCCACGCGCAATGACCAGGGTCGAAGATTCCTCCTCTACGATGGCGGGACCCGATATTGCCGCGCCGGCTGGAAGCCGGTCCATCGCGTAAACCGCATGTGGAATCATTTCCCGTAGGTCCGGTGCAAATGCCAAGCGCTCGCCCTTCAGCGCGGCCGCGGCGTCGCCGTCGCAATTTGCGAAAGGCAGGTTGATCGCTTCCCGGTTCTGCTGTGCGGTCGCGGTGACGCGCAGTGTGACGATTTGGATTTCCAGATCGTCGTAGGCCGCGCCGAAGCGTGCGCGATATTCTTCGGCGAACCGGGCTGCGATGGTTTCCCTATCGAGACCGTCCGGCATGGTAACGCGAACCGCCGAACCTTGGCCTAAATAGCAGATGTCGGCGATTCGCGCGAAAGCGATGTCCGCACCCGGCGCCGCGGCTTCGATCACCGCTTGTGCGGCACCCTCCAATTCCCCGAATAAGCCGCCGAGGGTATTGGCATCGGTCGCGTCCAGGGCCGAGATTCTGGTACGTGAAATCTCGTAGGAAACCGGCGCGACGAGGAAGCCCAGGGCCGAATAGACGCCTGCGCCACGCGGCATGATCAGATGCTTGACGCCGTGTTTTTCGGGCAAAGCTGTCGGCATGAACCGGTCCCGCCCCGCCGATCGCCACCACGGTCGCGTCAGCGAGGTTTCCGCCCATTTCAGTGACATACATGCGAATGGCGGCGGCCATGTTCTCGTTGACGACCTCATGGATTCCCCAGGCCGTCTGCAGTAGGGAAAATCCAAGCGGCTCGCCGATTTCCCGTGCGATACCGGCTTCGGTCTCGGCGAGTTCGAGGGCCATTTCCCCGCCCAGGAAGTAAGCCGGATCCAGGTAGCCGAGCACCAGATCGGCGTCCGTAACGGTCGGTTTCGTCCCCCCGCGGCCATAGCAGATCGGGCCGGGATCCGCGCCGGCGCTCAAAGGACCGACCTGCAGCAGGCCCAGCGCGTCGATGCTCGCGATGCTGCCGCCGCCGGCGCCGATTTCGATGATGTCCACCGTTGGGACGCCGACAGGCGTACCGCTGCCTTTTTTGAAACGGTGTACGCGGTCGACTTCGTATTCCGTCGAGATCGGCATTACACCGTCGCGGATCAGGCAGGACTTCGCCGTCGTGCCGCCCATGTCGAACATTACGACATCCCGTAGTCCCGCTTGGCGGCCGAGCTGCGCGGCGGCGAGCGCGCCGCCAACGGGACCGGATTCGATCATGCGCACCGGGAATTGCCGGGCGGTTTCCGGCGCAATGATACCGCCGCCGGACAACATCATGAACAGCCCTCGCTCGAATCCGCGCGCCGCCAACCGTTCTTCCAACCGCTTTATGTAACGGGCCATCAGCGGCTTCACATAGGCGTTGACCGCCGTCGTGCTGGTCCGTTCGAACTCCTTGATCTCCGGCATGACGTCCGATGACAGCGATATCGCCATTTCCGGGTATGCCTCGGCAGCGATTGCCGCTACCGCGCGTTCGTGCGCCGGGTTGGCGTAAGCGTGTAACAGGCACACCGCGACCGATTCGATCCCCGCAGCGGCCAGTTCGTCGAGAACTGTCCGCGTCGCGCCGGTGTCCAACGGTTTCCGAATGCGGCCGTCGCTGTAAAGGCGTTCGGGGACTTCGCGGCGGCTGGGGCGGTCTACAAGGGGTTTCGGGAATACGGCGCCGATATCGTAGATGTCATAACGAATCTCGCGCCGCATTTCGAGAGAATCGCGAAATCCTTGGGTCGCGACGATCGCGGTTGCCGCGCCCTTGCGTTCGATCACCGCATTGATGACGAGGGTCGTGCCGTGAATGACATTCTCGGTCTTTTCCAAAAATCCGTTATGGGTTTCCCGCAAAGCGGCGACACCGGTTTCGACCGCCTCCGAAGGGTCGTGCGGTGTCGTTAACGTTTTGTGAACCTCGAATTTGCCAGTGTCCTGGTTCAGCAGCACGATATCGGTGAACGTGCCGCCGATATCGCAACCGAGCCTGAAGGGTAAGTCGGAAGTCATTTTGGGTTTGATCGGTGTCGAACGCAGGGCCATATGAACGTCTGTGTCGTCAAACTGGCATAAGCGCAGTGCGACGGCAAATATCCGTTCACCTGTGCTCGAACAAAAGGCAGTACACGGCGGTGGTGACATTGTGGACGCTTGATTATAATCCGCCGCACCGTCGCGGCGCAGACACTGTCCGGTTTATCGTTGTATGATCCTGATTCGAGCCACTCTTTTCGTAATTATTGCCGCAATCCTTGTCAGTTGCGGCGTTGTTCGGCAGTCGCCTGGCCCGGAAGCCCAAGTCGCGGCGCGCTCGCTCGCGGAACAGGCGGGTACGACCGATGTTGCGACGGGTTCCCGATTTCAGCTTTTTGCCAAGGTGTTCGATCAAGTCCGCACCTTGTATGTCGACGAGGTGGACGACGCCAAGCTGTTGACCGCTGCCGCGGACGGTATGCGCAAGGCGTTTCCGGAGCCGGCCAGCGCGGAAGAGAGCAAATTGGTCGACGCGGCGATCGATGGCATGTTGGGATCGCTCGACCCCTATAGCGCCTACCTCAACAACCGCAATTACAACGCCGTGCGCGATCAGACGCGCGGCGAGTTCGGCGGTATAGGCCTGCAGGTCACGAAGGAAGGGGACCAGATCAAGGTCATCACGCCGATAGACGGTACCCCGGCGGCGCAAGCCGGCATGCGCGCCGGCGACGTGATCACCCATGCCGACGGTCATCCGCTCACGGGCCTCACATTGCGGGCATCCGTGTTGCGGCTTCGGGGGCCCGCTGGGAGCCGGGTCCTGTTGACGGTAAAACGCACCGATTTGGAACCTTTCGAGGTCGCCATCGTGCGGGCGCTGATCCGCATCAAGGCTGTCCGCTGGTCGATCGAGAAGAAAATCGGTTACATCCGCATTTCCAGCTTCACGGAGAAGTCGACCCGGGAATTCGTCGATGCGGTCGAAACACTCCGGAACCAGGCCGGCGACATGCTCAGTGGGTTGGTGATCGATTTGCGCAACAATCCGGGCGGATTGCTCCAACAATCCGTGTACATATCGGACGAGCTGCTGGAGAGCGGCAATATCGTTTCCACACGCGGACGGGCCGATCAGCGCTACTTCAATGCCCATGCCGGCGACATCGCTGCAGGATTGCCTATCGTGGTACTGGTCAATGAAGGATCGGCGTCGGCGGCGGAGATTTTGGCGGGCGCATTGCAGGACCAAGGCCGGGCGATTCTCGTTGGCGGCCGTACTTTCGGCAAAGGGTCCGTGCAGACGATTATCCCGTTTTCCAATAATGACGGGTTGAAGCTGACGACCGCGCGGTACTACACCCCATCGGGCAATTCGGTCGACGGCGGTATCGAACCGGACATCACCGTCGCGCAGGACCCCGACCGGGACGGCGATGAGCAGCGCGAGCGCGCAAACTTCGAGCTGTCACGTTTGGCGGCGGCCCGTTAATCGATTTTTTTGGCTGGCGCTAAGTCGACTGATACTGAATCCACTTCGCGGGCAAACGGAATGCCAATCTGTGCACCTTGTTTGGTGCAGGCGATAGCCGCGGCAGCGCTGGCGCGGCAAGAGGCTTCGACCGTACTGAGGCCCGCATCGATTCCGGCCGCCAAGTAGCCGACGAAAGTATCCCCCGCGCCGGTCGTATCCGTCGGCGCGACGGCGAGGGCCGGGATCGCAAAGCCGCCTTCCGACCCTCGTAGAATTGCACCTGCGGCGCCGAGAGTCAGGACACAGTTCAGGTTATGGCGTGCGGCCAGACGGCGCGCCAATTCTTCCGGCGGCTGCGGATCGAGGCCGCTCGATTGGGCGATAGCCGCGCCCTCTACCTCGTTGACGATCAGATAGTCAAGCGCATCGAGTGCCGCTGCCGGGACCGGTGCGGCGGGCGCGACATTCAATGCGGTTCGCACGCCTCTGGCGCATGCCCGATCGAGCAGCGCCCAGTTTTCGGCTAATGGAACTTCCATCTGCATCAACAGCAAGGTCTCCGGTCCAAGTAGGGAATCAGGCACTTGATCCGCTCGTACGTTCAAGTTCGCGCCGCTGGCGACGACGATCGCATTCTCGCCCGCATCGTCGACGCATATCGTGGCGCACCCGGTTGGCGTCTCGACAGTCTTGATAGGGGCCGTATCGACGCCGGATTGCCGCATCGTCGCCGCCGCCAACTCCGCAAAACCATCGCGCCCGATACAGCCGACCATGACGGTTTTGGCGCCGGCGCGCGCCGCCGCGGCGGCCTGGTTGGCGCCTTTGCCGCCAGGCGAGGCGAGGTAGCTGGGGCTGAGCACGGTCTCGCCCGGTGCCGGCTGACGTTCGACGCGGAAAGAGAGGTCGACATTGATCGACCCGAACACGACGATCATAGGATACCTCTGCGAAATCGAACCGGGCGGCCCTTGCGCGTGACGGACATGATCCACGCCGGGATGAGTCCGACGAGCGTGACGATTCCCAACGCGGCGAAGGCGTCCTGGAATCCGAGAGTGCTGGCCTGGGCGTAGATGACGTCGCCCAGATAGTGCAAAGCGCCCGGCTCCCGTGCGGATTGCTGTACACCCGCTTCGGTAAGCAGGCGCACCAAAATGTCGCGCATCTCCTGACTTGTCTGGCTCGCTGCGGTTTGCATTGCGCTAAAGGCGTCGCCGTGGAAGGGGATGCGCAGTTCCAGGAACACGACCAGCCCGTTCGTGCCGATAACCGCGCCGAGCTGCCGCATCAAATTGACCGCACCGGAACCCTGGTGGAGCAATTCCGGCGGCAAGGAACGCAACGCCGCCGCGTTGGTAACCGGCCTTGTGAAGGCGGTGCCGGCGCGGATGAAGATGGTGAAGGCGACAATCGTCCAGAACGGCGTGTTGACGTCCGCGGTGGCGAGCGCCAGGAAGGCGATGCCGAAGCAGATCAGGCCGATATAGATCAGCACGTGCGGTGGCCACGCGTCGGCGAGCCGGCCGGTCAGCGGATACATCAGGAGCAGCGATAGGCCGCCCGGCATCATCATCAGCCCCGCGTCGAAGGGTGTGTAGTGCTGTATCTGCTGAACGAATAACGGCACCAGGAACGTCGACGACAGGAAGGCGCAGCCCGCGAAGAAGGCGATCGCGCTGGCCGCCACGAACTGGGCGTTCCGGAACAGCGCCAAGTTTATGAAGGGGGCGTTGCCGTAGATCTGACGCAGTGCGAATCCGATCGATGCCACGACGGCGAGGACAAACAGGGCGACGATCTCGTTCGAGCTCCAGCCAAGACGTTGTCCATAGCTGAATCCGAGCAGGAACCCGATCATCGCGGCGCAGAAGAACCCGAACCCGACGAAGTCGAACCGCGGCAGCTTATTCAGAATCTGCCGGCTCGGCATGAACAAAAGTCCGAGCAGCAAGGCGACGCCGGTGCTCGGCAAGGTCAGGAGGAAGACGTAGCGCCAGTTGAAGAATTCGATCGCCAGCCCGCCCATCGTCGGGCCCAGAGTCGGCGCCAGCACCATCCCCATGCTGAAAAGCCCCATCGACATGCCCTTGCGGGTCGACGGGAAGACGCTGAACGTGACCGCCATGCCGAGCGGTTGGATAATCCCCGCCGACGCGCCCTGCATCACGCGGCCGATCATCAGGGTTTCCGGGCTCTGCGCGAAGCCGCTCATCGCCGCGCCGGCGATGAAGACGATCAAGGCGCCGCAATAGGTCATGCGTTCGCCGAAAGATTCGATCAACCAGGCGCTGATCAGCATGCCTGCCGTCGTCGCCGCGAAATAGCCGGTCGACAGCAGCTGCGCCTGGTCGCGGCCGATGCCGAACGCACCCATGATGTCGGGAAACGCGACGTTGACGGTGGAACTCGCGAGTATCGCGGTCATTCCGCCGATCATTCCCGTCAGTGTCGCCAGCCACTTGTAGGCCGGTCCGTAACGGGCGAAGAGGGTATCGATGCTTTCGGCGCGCACGACGGTGCTGGAACCTGTGTTGTGACGTGCCGCCGCGTCACACTGACGATGGATGCGGTAGACCCGGCGGCTTGGACCGCACGATTATATCCTTTGGTGTAGCGCACCCGGTTCCTTGGACACAAGTTTGTCTCACGCGGCGGGCCTGATTGAGATCGCGGCGTGCCACGCCTGACGAGCTTGAGCGGGGCTCAGGTAGCCGTTCTTTTCGACGATCCACTGGGCATTGTAGAG
>JAKZTB010000345.1:0-5156 GCA_047517345.1 Alphaproteobacteria bacterium | reverse complement strand
ACACTTTGTTACAGATCCTCTCGGTGACCCTCTTCGAGAAAATGCCCATACATCAAGCACTTGCGGGAGACGAAAACAGATGCAACACTTCGCAAATAACCAACCAATTGAATTTATTCGATTTTTAACCGGACACTAGTGAGTGAATCCGGTTAACTTGACAAAGTCCCGAGCTGAACTATTCTCGTTGGGGCGACATCGCAATCGGCAAGAGGACCTGTAAGGAGAACATCCAAGACGCGCTGGCCGCATATGGGATCATTATCGAACTCCCGTTCACCTTCAACATTTTCATGGATTACGAAATCGGCAGCGACGGCGTGATCACCTATAAGGAAACCCTATCCAAACCTGGCGACTACATCGATTTCAAGGCCGAGATGGATGTGATCGTCGCGATCTCGAATTGCCCGCAAGAATTGAGCCTAGTCAACGGCTTCGAGCCGACGCGTCTTCGTGTGGCCGTGTTCGAGCCCGGCCAATACCTCAAGATCGAGCCGGATGCTCAGATGGAACCGATCGAAGTCGACTCGTCGGCTGCTATCCAGCGCCCGGCCTGAATCATTCACTATCCCAGGAAGAGCTTAAACGAGAAAGAAATCAGTCGACGAGGAAGCGAAGATGCGAGCCATACGCCTTGGCGTTGATATCGGCGGAACCTTTACGGACCTTGTTCTCCTAAACGAGGACACAGGGGTGTCTGCTTTAAAGACAGTAACCAATTAGTCTTGATTTTTGATTCGATTGCGCCCCCAAATCGGCTGGAGATCATTATCTTTCGCCATCGAAACCGGACGTCACGCCCGAATTTTGGGTCGGGAGCATAACAATCCGCAGGAGCGAAAATGGGAACGGTGCGACTTGGAGTAGACATCGGTGGCACCTTCACCGATTTGGTTCTCCTCGACGAAAATTCCGGAAATTCTATGGTTGTGAAGGTGCCAAGCCGCCCCAAGGATCCGGCTGGCGCCCTGGTCGAAGCCGTCACGCGCGGCTTGTTGGAAGCATCGGTAAAGCCCGAGTCGGTGGCCATGCTGAATCATGGCACCACGATCGTAACCAACGCGGTGCTCGAAGGAACCTTGGCTCCGACGGCTCTGGTCCTGACCAAGGGTTTTCGAGACGTACTGGAAATCGGCCGCCACCTTCGCCCCGACATGTACGATCTCAACCAGGACAAACCTAAACCCATCGTCCCGCGCGATTTGCGTTTCGAGGTCGAGGAACGCATGGCCCACGATGGCACGGTGGTGACGCCGTTGAACGCCGCGACCGTGGCGGCAGCTATCGAGGCGCTGAAGGCGACGGACGTGACCGCGGTCGCCGTCAGCTTTCTCCATGCCTATGCGAATCCGGCGCACGAGGCGATGGTCAAGGATGCCCTGAGCGAGGCGCTGCCTGGCATCGCGATAACGGTATCGACGGATATTTGCCGCGAAATCCGGGAATTCGAGCGTACCAGCACGGTCGTATTGAATGCCGCCGCGACGCCAGTGGTCTCGCGCTATCTGGAGGTGCTCAGTGAACGGACGGCCGCGGTCGTGCCCGAGGCCCAGATTCTATTAATGCAGTCGAACGGCGGCTCGATGACCGTGAATGCGGCGCGGCGCAGTCCCGCCCAGTTGATCTATTCGGGGCCCGCGGCGGGCGTGCTGGCCTGTCAGTTCGTCGGGCGGATGACCGGCCGGCCCAATGTGCTCGGCTTCGATATGGGGGGAACCAGTACCGATATCTCGCTGGTCTACCGGGGTGAGCCGCTTATGACGACCGAAGCGGATGTCGGCGGTTACCCCGTCAAGCTGCCGGTTCTCGACATCAACACCATCGGCGCCGGCGGCGGCAGCATCGCCTGGATCGATTCCGGCGGCGGCCTGCAGGTCGGTCCGAGAAGCGCGGGCGCCGACCCCGGTCCGGTTGCCTATGGTCGGGGTGGCACTGAGCCGACTGTCGCCGACGCCAATCTGGCGCTCGGACGCTTCAGCCCCGATCGTTTCCTGGGCGGCGAACTGGCGCTGGACCGTGACGCCTCGCTGGCGGCGATCAAGGAAAAGATAGCGGACCCGCTGGGACTCGACCCGACCAGCGCGGCGGCGGGAATTCTACGCATCGCCAACGCCAACATGGAACGTGCGCTGAAGGTAAGCTCGGCGGAACGAGGTTACGATCCGCGCGATTTCACATTGATCGCATTCGGCGGCGGCGGGCCGGCTCACGGCGCCGCCCTTGCCAAGGAAGTGGGATTCCCATCCGTTCTGGTGCCAAGCGCGCCCGGCGTCTTTTCGGCTTTCGGACTGCTGATTGCCGATATCCGCCACGACTACGTTCAGAGCTATATTTCGCGCGCCCATGAGGTGTCGCTCGATGCCGCCTCCGGCGTTTTTGATTCGATGAAGGCGCTCGGCGAACAGGCACTTACCGAGGACGCCATCGCAGACGATCGGCGTGAATATTTGAGAACCGCGGATCTGCGTTACGTCGGCCAGGCCTATGAAGTCAATGTGCCGGTTCCGGATGGCCCGGTGGACGAAGATCTGATTGCGGCGGTCGTTTCCCTGTTCCATGAGGTGCATCAGCGCCAATTTGCGCATTCATCGGAGGGCGATCCCGTGGAAATCGTCAATCTCCGGATGATCGCCATGGGACGCGTCGAAGCGCCGGAGCTCGGCAGGCAGGATACGGCATCGGGGAATGTCGTCCCCATCGAGCACCGGCAGGTCTATTTCGAGGAATCCGGCGGCTTCGTCGATTGTCCGGTTTTCGAGCGGGGTGTCATGGGTACAGGAGCGGACGTCGTTGGTCCCGCCATCATCGAGCAGCTTGACTGCACGACGGTCGTGCATCCGGGACAGAAGGTTTCCGTGGACGAATGGGGCAATCTGATCATCAGTGTAGGAGGCTGACCGTGGCGATCGATCCTATCAGTTTCAGCGTCTTTCAGAACGCCCTGGTCGGCGTCGCGGAACAGATGTCGGCAATTATCTGGCGGACGTCCTACTCCACCGTCATCCGCGAAATGCTGGATTATTCGACGGCCGTATTCGACCGCAACGGACGGATCGTGGCGCAGGCCTCGCGAATTCCGATGCACCTGAATTCCATGTCGCGGTCTTTGCTCGCAACCTTGGAACGGGCATATCCGCCCGAAACCTGGGAAGAGGGCGATATCGTTCTGATGAACGATCCCTATTGGGGCGGCCAGCATCTGCCCGACATCCAGACGTTCATGCCGGTCTTCGTCGATGGACAGATGGTCGCCATCGCGGGCACGCTCGGCCATCATCTGGATGTCGGCGGCATGCGTCCGGGCAGCTACGCCGGCGACGCCACGGAAATCTTCCAGGAAGGCCTGCGCATTCCGCCCATCAAGGTCGCCAGGAATTACAAACTCGATCCGCGCTTTGTCGATTTGTTCGCGGCAAACATCCGTCAGCCGGAAAAGACCCTGGGCGATCTTCGCGCGCAGACGGCGGCGCTGGAGATCGGCGAGAAGTCGATTCACGAAATCGTCGGCCGCTTTGGCATCGAGCAGTTCTGCGAATTGTCGGACGAAGCCATCGATTCATCGGAGCGGCGCATGCGCGCGTGCCTCAAGGAAATGCCCGAAGGAACCTACGACGCCGAATATTTCATTGACGACGACGGCGTGGTGGACGAGCCCATACGCATCGCCGTGAAGGTTACGATCGGAGGCGGCGAGATCGAAATCGATTTCGAGGGTACCGATGCTCAGAGGAAGGGACCGATCAACGCAACGATCTCATCAACGGAATCGGCGATTTATTACGTCATCATGTCGATCGCGGATTCGAGCATTCCGCCCAATTACGGCTGTTACAAGCCGGTCCGCATCGTCGCGCCGGAAGGCAGCGTGGTCAATGCCCAGCCGCCTTCGCCGGTGGTCGGCAGGAACGCGGTCACGCATACCATCGCCAATGTAATGTACGCTGCTTTGTCTCAGGCCATGCCAGACAAGATTCCGGCGGCCTACTACGGCATGTCGAACGTCCATATTCTTTCCGGCGATGGCGGGAAAGATGACGGCAGGGGATGGATATTCTTCGATATCGAGGTCGGCGGCTGGGGCGCGCGCCCGACCAAGGACGGCCCCGATTGCTATTCGCAAGGCATTCACAATTTGGCCAATACGCCCATCGAAATGGTCGAGGCGACTTATCCCTTGCGCTATACGCGTTATGAACTCCTGGCCGACACCGGCGGGGCGGGTAAATTCCGGGGCGGTCTCGGCGTGGCCCGCGACATCGAGTTCCTTGATGAAAGCGGCATGCTGAATACCCAATTCGATAAATTCAAAATCGCGCCCTTCGGTCTGTTCGGCGGCGCCGACGGCGCGTGCGGCACGTTGACGCTCAAAACAGGCGGTCAGGTTGCTCACCTGGCGTCGAAGACCGTCAACCAAACTCTTCGGCGGGGCGATATCATCAGCATGCACACGCAAGGCGGCGGCGGATTTGGCGATCCGTCGAAGCGGGATCCGGAAATGGTCCGCCGCGATCTCCGCGAGGGAAAAACCACGGCGAAACGCGCCGCGCAGTATCACGGCATCAATTCAGAAGGATAGCCGGCCATGAAGATCACCAAAGTCGAAACGATCGAAGTTCAACTGCCGAACAGGTGGGAAGGGTACGGCTGGCATGGCCTCCAGATTCCTATCGGAAACTATCTGATCCTGCGTCTCGAAACCGACAATGGCCTAGTCGGGCTGGGCGAGGCACCAACCCTGCCCGATTGGGGCGGCGAGCATCATCGGTATTACGGCGAAGACCCGTTCACGGCCGCCCATATGATCGAAAAGTACTTCAAGCCCATCTTGCTCGGCGCAGATCCACGCAACATTTCGGCCATCCTGGCGCAATTGGACGTTCCCGTGCGCGGTCACATGTGTGCGAAATCAGCAGTCGATCTGGCGCTTCACGATCTTGCCGGCAAGGCCGCCGGCGTGCCGGTTTACCAGCTTCTCGGCGGCGCCATGCGCCATAAGGCGGAAATCTGCCATAGCGTTGGTATCGCCTCGCCCGAATTTGCCGCCGAGGAAGCGGCGGGTACGGTGGCGGACGGCATCAGGACCATGCAGATCAAGGTCGAAGGCGACCCGGAGGCGGATTGCGCCATTATCGCCGCGATCCGGGAAGCGGTGG
>JAKZTB010000344.1:0-12124 GCA_047517345.1 Alphaproteobacteria bacterium | reverse complement strand
CCTCCGGCGGCGTGAAACTTTGCACCAGCGCCGCCGTCATGCGGCCGCCCTCCGGCGAGATCAAATCCGGCGGGTTGTCGAGCAGAAAATAGCCGCGCACGACGAACACCGTCCCGTCCGGCCCGATCAGAACCAGATCGTCGCCCTGCTGCAGGTAACTAGCATCGGTCAGGAAGACGCCGCTCGGAAGGAGGATGGGTTCGCCGGAATTGGCTTCGATAAATTTAGGCGTATCCTTCGGAGCGGACACGCGTCCCGCTTCGCCGGCCAATGATGGAAAGGATTCTACCTTTGCCGCCACGCTTGGCTTCCCGTCCGCCCCCTGTCGGCGCATTCGTTACGCCAATCCGGCATTCGAACGCCTTCCGATTCAACCAGCCACCCCTAGCTGGACCCGTTAGCCTCTAATTCGTTGAGTATTATAGAATTTTATTAAAGTTTTTACAAATATTAAGAGAAATTTGGTTAACGACACCGGCTCAAATCAACAGGCGAATAATCGCTACATTTGCACCGTACGGATTGGCTGCCGATTCGATCGGCAATTATCGGACATGGGAAGTTCGGCCTGACCTACCTCGGTGCAAGTCCAGCAAACGGAACTATTGGTCGTCCCGCGCAGTAAGCGGCATCGTGTCGTTCCCTCCTACAAGCTTCTTCGACGGAGCCCGCAATTGCTGGGAGAGGCCGAGAGCGACAAAATGCGTTGTAGCTTTTGACGAGCGGTGTTTGTCCGATGCAGTCGCAGGCGAAATCGCCGATCCGCTCGTAGCTGTCCAGCGCGGCGAAACGCTGGCTCGCGTAGACCTGGCCCGGCGGCGTGACGGGTTCGATGCGCGCCGCGCGGACAACGTGCGAACCGGTGTAACCGACCAAACCGGTGACCAGGCGCGTGCACTCATGGACCGGCCCGGCATGAAGGGCGATTCGGAATCTCAGGTCTTCGGGAAGTGCATGCGCCGTCCAGTCAACCGCCCTTACCCGTTCGGCCCGCTCGCCAGCGTGACCAACGCCAACGGCAATGCGGTAAGCTTCGCCTATGACGGCTTCGACCGGCTGGGCACGACGACCCATCCCGATACGAGCACGGAAAGCCTTGGCTACGACGCCGACAGCAATATCACGACGAGACCGACCGGGCAGGGGACGTGACCGCCGTCGGCGCGGTCTCGCCGACCTACGACGACAACGGCAATCTCGAAGACGACGGGACCTTCACCTACGGCTACGACAGCCGCAACCGGCTGACCTCGGTCTCCGACACCGGCGGGACAATCGCCACTGGTCTTGCCCGGTTTCAGTGGACACTTAGAATTAGCGCGACGAGCGCGAGGAGGTGTCAGATGACGAAGCAGAAATTAGGACGGAACTAGACAAACGCCCAAGGTGCACAATTGACCGAAAATGCATTATTGCTGAATGCTATCCGCTCCGGAAAAACCGAGGACGTTCGACGATTCTTGGTGGAGGGAAAAGACGTCAATGCCGCCGACCGCCTTGGGATGACGCCACTGCATTGGTCAGTTTACCATGGTAAAATTACGATTGCCAAATTGCTTATAAAATTCGGCGCGGACGTTCATGCCGAGGATGCGTCGGACGAAACGCCGCTGCACTACGCGGCGGCGCGGAGTACGCCAGATTTGGCGGAACTGCTGATCCTATTTGGCGCGGACGTCAATGCCGCAGACGCCATCGGGCAAACACCACTGCATTACGCGGCGATCTGGAACGGCGGGGTTAGGACCTCGGCGTTGCTGATCGCCGAGAGCGCAATGGTCGACGTGGCGGACAAGGAAGGTAATACGCCCTTGGCGCTTGCGGAGGACCGTTTGTTCGATGCGCTGTCAAAACTGCTCCGGCGACATGGTGGCCGCTAAGTTGAGCCTTTCCTTCAAAGCCGCTCATCTTAGCGCGAAGCAGGCGCCCGTACTCGCCGGTGAACTCGGACGGTTTTCGGGCATTCTTCGCAGGCAATTTGGACAACCGAGGCGATTGCCGGGCTAGGCGACACGGGCCCGTCCGTCCCGGATCAAAACAGGATGCCGATGGCCGACAATAGGATGAGCAGCCACAGCACGAAGCGCCGGAACACCGGTTCATCGACGCCGCGGAAAATCCAGATACCGAAGGTGGCGCCGAACAGGTAAACGACGCCGAGCGCCGCCGAGCGCCACATGTCGGCCCATACGATATCACCGGTCGCGTAGAGGATGCCGATCATAACGATACCGGCGACGAAACCCCAGAAGATGCCGTTGGCGCGGCTCGTCTTCGTCGGCTCGGGTCCGGCGTAGAGAAAGACCATGGCGACCAACGCGATGTAGGTGGCGCCGAAAACCATTCCGGCGAGGCCGCCCACGATGATGAGCGCGGCGACGCTGGCCGGCCGGCGGTAGCGCCCGCCGGCCAGCAAGGCTAGGGCGCTGAGCCCAACAACCGCCGCAATGACTTGTTTCATGATCATGGGATCGACGGCCAGCAAGGCATAAAGGCCGATCGGGATGGCAGCCACGCTGGCCGCCGTCAGCGGACCGGCCGTACGCCAGCTGATGTCGCGGTAACTCGTCGGCACCAGCTGCAGGTTGGCGATGAAATCGATCATCATGACCATCGCCAAGACCGAGGCCGGGCTGTAAAACTGGGTCAACACGACGATCATGATGGCCGGCCCGCCGAAGCCGGTGAAGCCGCGTACGGCGCCGGCGAACAGCGCCACGGCGCCTACCAGCAGGATCATGTCGAATTCGGTGAGGGTGAGCTCGGTCATGGCAATGGAATCGGCTTGCGGGCTGGGGGAGGCGCCACCAAATCATCGGAGCGCCTACGGACAAATTTTAGCCGAGATGCCACAGATGACTTCTCTCTGTTGCCGTCAATGGTAGCACAATCGGCATCCGGGGCGTCGTCAACGGCCACGTTAGTGAGAAGGGCCGAATGTCTCCTTCGGCGCGTCTGCATTGGCGGGTACAGTGAAAGTTAATCGAAAACGCCTTGGACTACTGTTACTAAGGTAAAGGCGACATCCCGATGGATTTCGTCGTCGGCACGGTTAATTTAGCGGACGAAAGTTTAGGTCAACGCGTCACCCCCTAACCGCGCTCCGCTTAAGTCTGGCAGCGCCCCGCGAATTGCCATCAAGAGCCCGAATAGCTACGCTGACGCCCGGAACCGGTGCTTATCTGGGGAATGTCGGATGAAGCGATGCGCAAGTGTCATCCTCGCCGCCTTGGTCCTGGTGCTGGGCTGCGGCGCCCAGGCCGGGCAAAGGGATTCCCAACTCGATGGTCTCTTTATCCAGCTTCAGGCAACCACGGACCTGGCGGAAGCACAAGGCATCCAAGGCACTATTTGGCGCATCTGGATCGCTGCCGGCGAGGAACGAGTCGACGCCGAGATGGCGCGCGGCATCGGAGAAATGGAATTCGGCGATTTCCCGGCCGCCCTGAAACACTTCGATGTCGTCGTCGAGATGGCGCCGGATCACGCCGAAGGCTGGAACAAACGGGCGACGGTGCTCTATTTTATGGGAGATTTCGAAGGCTCGGTGCGCGATATCGGACGCACGCTGGCCCTTGAGCCCCGGCATTGGGGCGCCCTTTCAGGATTGGGGCTGATCCACATGAGGACGGGCAATCTGCCGGCGGCGATCGAGGCGTTCGAAGACGCGGTCGCCGTCAATCCCCACCTCCTGGGTACCAAACTGCGCATCAAGCACCTGAAAACGATCATAAAGGGCAGGCGCACGGAGCGAACGCCGGGCGCGGCGCCTCAAACGCCCGGGAAGAAGGGAAGCAGACGTCGCCACCTGAATATCGCCTGTTGAGGAAACAGCGGACGTCAATCAGGAACGCCGAAGCTCCTGGGCTAGCCTGGAACGGAAATTTAGCCCTCTCCAATTAACGGTCCTAGGGTCTCCAAAAATATAAGCAGGCCCGAGAGCGTGAAAACTGAAAGAGCCGTTGAAAGGAAGATAACCGTGTTCGATCGCGCAACGAAGGTCTTGTACTGCTGAGCCAGCATGAAGACCGGCACGCCACTTGGTAAGGCCGCCTGAAGAACGGCGATAGCAGGAAGTATTCCCTCCAGTTCAAAGACGTGATAGGCGAGCCACCAGGTGATCAAGGGATGCAACACCAGCTTGGCGAAAACCAGCCATCCGATCTCCCTCCCATCTCCCTTTACAGAACAACCGACCATGAACAGACCGCCCGAAAACAGGGCGCAGGGAATATAGGCTCCCCCCAGCAGCTCGCAAAAGGCGATCATCGGTTCTGGAATAGCAATCTCTAGGGCAGAGGCTGCGAGGCCAGCCACTGTCGCCAGAAGAATAGGATTTCGGATAATGCCGAGCAGGGGCGCCAGAACAACGCTTCCCGTGTCGTTGCCCCTGTCGATCTCCGCAAGAACGACAGCAATCGGAAAGAAGACGACGCCGGTAATGACGGCACCGATAATCCCGGGAACCAAAGCGGCGTCGCCAAAGGCTATCAATATAAGTGGCAGGCCAATATAGCCAGTGCTTGAGAACATGGCGGTTAGACTATGTAGGCCGCGGGCGGTCAGACTGTCCGGGAACACCAATCGCGCAACCAGAAAGCTCAGGCAGAAGACCGCCAGCATACCCCCGCCCAACGCGCCGAGAAACGGCCAGTCGAAGAACGCGTCGACCGGCACCCGCGACAGTGAAATGAAGATCAACGCCGGAAATGCTACAACGAAGACAAACCGGCCGAGGATTGCGCTGGCGTCATCTGTCAACACGCGCAAGCGGCCAACCACGTATCCGGCCAACATGATGCCAAAGAGCGGCAAGATGATATTAAATGCGACAGTTCCCAATCGTCTTTCCCAACCGGTTACCCGACGAACCGCATAGGCGATCTCTATGAGTCGCTATCAACGCTCCTTGGTATGACAACAGCATATTCGGCACTAGGGCGCAGACGTCGACAATCCGCAGGACGATCGCCAATACGCCCGCTCTCTCAATACAAGCGATGTGCTATCGATTTCGCGTAGGAGTTTGCGCCGGATTGCATTCGCAAAAGAATCAAAATCTTCGGCGACCTCCAGGAATGCGCCCGGACCGCCAATGACATTCGCCGCATAGTAACGGTTTAGTCCGGGTTCCTCGTCGAGGATCGCAAGCCCATTGATCGTTATGCCCAGTGCCGCCGCCTGGTCGCGGACGATGTCAGGTTCGATCCCCATATTGTTATGCCCATCGCCCGAGACATCGATTACGCGTCGCCGTCCGTCGAAGCGGTTGGCACCGAAAAGGCGAAGGGCGTAGGCCATCGCCGGACCGATCCCCGTTCCCCCGGAAACTTCAATCCGAGGTAGTGCCGCGACCTTACCGGCGAATGCCGCGATAGAAGCCCGGTTATCCAATAGGGACCAGCCAACGCCGGTTTCTTGTTGTTTGTGATTGGACCACAGCACCAGCGCGACTGCGATACCACGTTGCGAGAGGATCGCGTCGATCACTTCGGGATCGTCGAATGCTTCCGCGATCCCCGATATCTGCAAGGCGAATTCGCGCTCATTAACACTCAGCGAATTATCGACCGCCAGCACGAGTTCGAGATCAATGGCACGCCGCTCGGATACTTGGTCTGCCTGAGCGGCGAACGTAATGACACAAGCCAAAATCGAAGCGAGGAGGCACTGCATCAAGCAGCAGCAACAGTGATTACTGCCCGTCATAACTTATTTAAGCGGTCTGTTCACGTCCGAACGACACAATTTGTCTCGTTGCAGCAGCCGCCGCTCTGTAAATCGGCCATATCTCTCTATTTGTTTCACCAACGCTGCTATTTTTGCAGCGCCGCGCGCCGCCTGGTTGTTTCCTCTAAATCGACGCCGTCATCGCACAGCACGGCGCCGTAAACATCGAAGGCGCTCGACGGGCTGACGATGCCGTCCTTGACGTCGCGCCAAACCAGCTCGGGGTCCCGGTCCAGCGGATCGCCCCAACCGCCACCGCCCGGCGCCATCATCTCGAGCCGCGAGGGCGCGATATGCCGAATCCCATAAGCCGGCGGGATGATCGGCTCGCCGTCGACGGGCACGACCGTCATCCGGCCGATCGCGCCATCGCCGCCGCCGTTGACGCCGAAACCGGTCGGTATCGAATAGCCTTCGCCTCGAAACGCGTATTGCACGGGCGCGAGGATATCGACGACGTAGTCGCCGCCCGCCCCGCCCCGAAACTTGCCGGGCCCGGCGGCGTCGCGGCGCAGTTCCTGCCGCACGAAGCGAACCGGGAACAACTGTTCAAACGTTTCCGCGTTCGGAATGCGCAACCCGCAGAGGCTGTTCAGCCCGCCTTGCTGCGGGAAACCATCGCGGCCATCGACAGCACCGCCGCCGGAAGAGCCAAACCAGTGATACATCACGAAGGTGTTGCCGTCTTTGCCAATGCCTGACGTGATAGGAAAGGCGTTCTTGCCCCAGCCCGCGCTGCTCCGCGCAGGTTCCGCTTCGCCCAAGGCGAGCCATACCGCATGGATGATCTCGCAGGCCGGGAAGACCGTCGACATCGTCATCGGAGCGGGCGCGCGCGGGTTCACGATTGTTCCCTCCGGTGCGATGATGGTCACACCGCGATAAGTCCCTTCGTTTCTCGGTATCGCCGGGTCGAAGAACGAAGACAGTGCCATATAAACCGAGGAATAGGTGTTGGCGAAGGAACTGTTCTTGAAACCCTGAATCTGCTCGTGCGAGCCGGTAAAATCGACCGTCAGCGAATCGTCTTCGACGGTCAAGGTGGCGCATATCCGGATGTCCATCGGCTCGAAACAATCGTTGTCGAACCGGTCCTCGCCTCGATATACGCCGTCCGGCAGATCCGCGATCGCGGCGCGCAAGCGGCGGTCCGCGTGATCGAGGATGCCGTCCATATAAGCGAGCCCGTTAGCGACGCCGAGTTCCCCCAGATGCGCCTCGACCTGTTGTGCGCCGATCCGCGTCGCGCCGAGCATCGCGCGGAGGTCGCCGTCCAGATAGTGGGGAGTCCGGCAGTTGATCAACAGAAGCTGCCAGAGGTCCTCGCGAACCTTTCCGTTTTCGATTAAACGCAGCGGTGGCAGCCGTATGCCTTCATGGAATATCTCCTTGGCTTCCGGATTGTAGGTGCCCGCCGCGCCACCGCCGATATCGGACTGATGTGCGCGAATGCAGGACAACGCGACCAGGGTCTCGTCGCGGAAGACCGGCCGCACGATCACCCAATCCGGCAGATGGTTTCCACCAGCGACATAGGGGTCGCTCAGCAAAAATGCGTCGTCGATCGCCATATCGTCGCCAAATGTTTTCAGCAGCGCGCGCGCCGTGAATCCGCCGCCGCCGGTGTGGATTGGAATGCCGTCGGCCTGCGCGACGATGATTCCGGTGGGGTCGGTCAGGAAACACGAAAAATCATGCGCGTGGTTGAAAATTGGACTGCGGGCTGTCCGCGTCATGACCCATCCCATCTGCTTGGTGATGTGATCCAGACGGTTTTGGACCAATGCCAGAGTTATCGGGTCGAGAGTCATTTCAATTCTCCGAATCCCCAAGGTGGATTACGAAATTGTTTGCCGCATCGACCTCCAGCGCGTCCATAGGACCGACCAGAACTGTCGTCGATTCCTCCGCGATCAGGACGGGGCCGGCGATACGGTGACCCGGACGCAAATCTCTGCCGTGATACACATCAACTTCGGCCCTGCTAGAGTCGAGGAAGATTGATCGGCGTTCGGCCGGCGCGGGCGGCTTCGACGCCGCCGTCGCGACAATCTGTTCAAGCGTCGGTAGAACGCCTGTGCCGACGACCCGAAGCGCGGTTATTTCCAAGATCCCGTCGGGCTGAATATGGCCGAACAATCGCTCGTATTCACCCTCGAAACTTTGCCGTATCCGTGTCTTGTCCAGCTGGCCTCCCGCTACAGTCAAGCGCACATCCCAACTCTGCCCCGTATAGCGCAGGTCGATTTCACGAACCAATCCGATTTCCGGCGCGCCGCTCGATTTCAATTCGTCAGTGGCTCGGTCCTCTAGTTCGCGGTAGATCGCGTTGATTTCTTCCGGCGGGACATCGGCGAGACGGTCGTATCGCGTGCGCACGAAGTCGAACCGCAGATTGGTGTGCAGCATACCGAGCGCGCAAAAAACGCCTGAGAGCCGGGGAATATAGACCTTCGCGCACCCCAGCATCCGTCCGACTGCCGCACCGTGCATTGGCCCTGCACCACCCGAAGCGACTAGCGTGAAGTCGCGTGGATCATATCCACGCTGAATGCTGATCCGTTGCAGCGCATGCAGCAGATGCTGTTCCAGTAAACGGATGATACCGGACGCAGCTGCATCGATATCGATGCCAAGCGAATCGGCGACGCCCCGCGCAATCGCTGCTTTGGCTGGGCCTTCGTCCAGCGTAACTGCGCCGCCCGCATAAGGCCCCGCCTTTAAACGTCCCAGGACGAGCAGAGCGTCGGTGACCGTCGGCGCCGCGCCGCCAAGGCCGTAGCACGCGGGACCGGGATGAGCGCCCGCGCCCGCCGGACCGACGAAGAGCAACCCCGCCTCGTCGACACCCGCAATCGTGCCGCCGCCCGCGCCGATGGTGTGAATGTCGACGGATGGCAGGGCGAGCGGATAGCCCTCGATCTTAATCTCGTCGCTGACCGCGACGTCGCCCCGGTGCATCAGGATCGCATCGCAACTCGTCCCGCCAATCTCCATTGAGATTAGATTGTCCGACCCGATGGCCTGCCGGTAGTACGCTAGCGCGCCGACCCCCGCCGCGGGCCCCGACAGCAGCAAAGCGACAGGACGCGCGACGACGCGTTCGAGAGGGATAACGCCACCATTGTTCTGGGTCAGGAGGATTGGGCGCCGTAGCCCGAGTCCGGCGAGCCGCGCGTTCAATTCCTGCAAATACGACGCCGTGCGGGGCGCGACATAGGCGTTGACCACGGCGGTCGAGGTCCGCTCATACTCGCCGATCACCGGGGCAATGTCGCTCGACACGGAAACCCACGCCCAACGTTCGCGGAGTATTTCGGCGCAGGCCCGCTCGTGGACGGCATTGGCGAACCCGTTGAACAGGCAGATCGCCACGGAGTCCACGCCTTCGCGTTCGAACAGGTCGCATGCGGTCGTGACATCGTCTTCGTTGAGCGGTTCGAATTCGCTGCCGTCCGCGTCGATCCGCCCCCGCACCGGCAAACGGAGATAGCGCGGCACCAAGGTCGGCGGGTTCGGCTCACGATGCGACCAGACATCGTCCCGCCAACCGCGGCGAATTTCCAGGCTGTCGCGAAATCCTTCCGTCGTCAGTAGCCCGACCGTCGCGCCCTTGCGCTCGACCAGCGTGTTCGTCGCGATCGTCGAACCATGCACGAACAGACTGCACCTGCTAAGGATATCGAAGACGCCACCGCCGAACCGCGCGGCCGCGAGTTCAAGCGCCGCGATCACGCCGCTGGCGGGATCGGCGGGGACCGACAGCGCCTTGAACACGGATGTTGCGCCGGAATCGTCGATTAACACCAGGTCGGTAAAAGTCCCTCCGACATCGACCCCAATTCGCCAGTTTTTCCCGACGTTATTCGCGTTCGTCACGTTATCTCCCTTGCCTCCCTCGCGAATGACGGCCGTGACAACAATGTGTCGCGCATGCGGGAAATTTTACTTACGCGATTCCTGGCGTAGTCCGCTCTAATATGGCGTGTCGCCGTTGATTGTGAGGCGATGCATGACCCGCTCCTGGCCCGGATAATCGTTCAGCGCATAATGTTGAACGCAGCGATTGTCCCAGAACGCAATCGAGTTCTTCCGCCATGCGAAACGGCAGGTGAAATCCGGCCGGGTGCAATAGCTGTACAGATATTCGAGGATCGGCTCGCTTTCCTCGCGCTTCATGCCCTTGATGCCGACGGTGAAAGGCGCGTTGACGAACAGCGCATTGCGGCCTGTTTCGGGATGGGTACGCACGATCGGATGGAAGCTCTCTTCCTCCGCCGCGTCGTCAATAATCACATTGGTGCCGCGCTGGCCTTCCCGGTAATTTTCCGCGGCCAACGCGCCGCGCGCGCTATAGACATTTTTGGCGCTATGCACAGCCGACAGCCCGGCCACCACCGCCTTCATTCCTTTCGACAGCATTTCGTAGGCAAGATACTGATTGGCGAACAGCGTATCGCCGCCCTGGGGCGGAACATCGCGGGCGTACAGAATGGAGCCGAGCGGCGGCTGTTTGGCGTAGGTAATATCGCTGTGCCAGTCGCCGCCGAAGTTGAATTGGTCCTCCGGCGTCTTGGCGACGACGATGATCTCCGGATGTTCGTCGCTCATCCCGGTGACGAATTCATGTCGGTAGAAGGTGCCGAAATGCGCGCCGAACGCTTTGTGCTGCGCGGCCGTTATGTCCTGGTCGTGGAAGAATATGACCAGATGGTCGTGCAGCGCACGGCGGATTTCCGCGACCGTCCCGTCGTCCAACGGCTGCGAAAGATCGAGCCCGCCGATCGTCGCGCCTAACGCGCCGCCCAGCGGCGTGACCGAAACGCGGCGATACTGTCCTCCAGCGGCGTTGAGCCCTGGCGCCGCCGCGATAGGTGATGGTTGCCAAGCCATAATTTCATCCTTCTCCTAAAACGGCCGGTCGCCGTTGAGCGTAAGGCGGTGCATGACTCGGCGTTTGCCCGGATAGTCGTTCAGCGCATAATGCTGGGCGGCGCGGTTATCCCACATTCCGACCGATCCCTCGCGCCACCGGACGCGGGCCGAAAAATCCGGGCGGGCGCTGTGAGCACAAAGGTATTTTAGGATCGGTTCGCTTTCTTCGAGCTTCATATCCTTCAGCCCAACGGTGAATGGCCGGTTTACATAGAGCGCCTTGCGCCCGGTTTCCGGATGCGTGCGCACGACCGGGTGTTGGAAGACCTCTTCGGCTGCTTTGTCGAGTTTTAGCTTCGTGCCGCCGTGCCCGTCCTGATATTCGGCATCATAATTGCCCTCATCCTCGCCATAGATGAGCCGCGCGCTGTGCAGCGCGATCATGCCGTCGAGCACCTCCTTCATGGTGTCCGACAGTGTGTCGTAGGCGAGGTATTGATTTGCGAACAGCGTATCGCCGCCATGTTCGGGCATGACCTTAGCGTGCATCATCGACCCTAGCGGCGGGCGTTCCTGGAATGTCACGTCGCTGTGCCAGACGCCGCTGAAATTCAACTCGTCCTCCGGCTCCTTCGCGACAACCATGATTTCTGGATGGCCGTCCAGCCCCTTGACAAAGGGATGGATATGGAAGGTTCCGAAATTCGCACCGAAACGTTTGTATTCGTCCGGCGTCAGGTCCTGATCGTGGAACAGGATCACCAGATGATCGAGCAGCGCCTGGTGAATTTCCGACACGGTTTCCTGATCCAGCGGTTCCGACAAATCGACGCCGGACAGTTCCGCTCCCAGCGCCCCCGCCAGGGGTTTCACGGCAATGCGCTCGTATTCCATGGTGCGGTCGTTCAGGCCGACCGGCGGCCGCACATGGGAAAGATGCCACGTCATTCCGGCCTCCTAAGCTATTTCAGACTTCGATCCTATATCGCCAAGCGTAACGTAGGAAAAACACAAACCCGTCTGGCGAAGCGCATGTTTGCGATCTCCGTCTACAGCGTCCCCTTGAGCTAAGGGCAGGGGCTCGCGGCTGTCAAGCGGCTGGCGTTGATCGATCGTGCGCCTTGGATAGCGCCAATCGGCAGTAGGGCGTCATTGGTACGGGCTGCGTTAGGCTCAAGGTTCGTCGCTGGATTCCGAACTGACCGTTGCCCACGGACCATCACTTTGGCAAGATATAAGGTCGAACGCGAGCCGAATTGGAAATTTCAGTGATAATTGTCTGCCGATCCGGCGCAAACGGTCGTTGTATTCGAATCTTGCCGCATGCCCTTAGCAGTAAACCCGTTCCTTCATTCCGATATTCCAGGCGATCAGGGAACTGTCGATAACAAACTGAGTTGACCGCTTTATGTACCATATGAATTGACCGCTTCTGTTGTGGTGGTTGGGCCTGTGGGGAAGTGGTCAGGTCGGCTGCTTTGCCGAGCTGTCCACTTATCCACAGGCCCGGGCTCGGTCG
>JAKZTB010000343.1:0-12828 GCA_047517345.1 Alphaproteobacteria bacterium | reverse complement strand
CCCTGCGCCCGGAGGGATGAACACGCACGCCGAAGCCCTTGAGGTCGTCGTCCCAGACAACGCGCTCGCGCTCTTGGCCGACCAGTGCATCGACGGTGCGCTTGGTAATTTTGGCCACTGCGCTTTATCCTCTTGCAATCGAATGTCAGGCACCTTATAGGTACCTAGAGAGAGCTAGTCAAGGCGCATTGAAGAGCATCTCTGCGCACTCGAAAGGACTATAACACTATGGTTTATCGCACTAAAGCGCACTCCAGCGCATGTGTGTCATGATAATAATGTCAAACTCATAACCTGAAGGTCGCAGGTTCAAATCCTGCCCCCGCAACCAAATTTCAATGACTTAAAGAGCCACGCATCAGCGGGTTAAATGCGGCTAATATGGCCTTAAATATTTCGAACACGCAAAACGACATTAACACTATCTATAACGGTATTCTCTGGGGCGGCCGGCAGCGCGGAAAGAACGACCGAGTCGCCGGGAATATCTTTCAGTTCGCCGGTATCGTCGTTGAAGAAATGATGGTGCGCGGCAGTGTTGGTGTCGAAATAGGACCGGCCCGCTTCGACCGCGACCTCGCGCAGCAATCCCGCGGCGGTGAATTGGTTCAGCGCGTTATAGACCGTCGCCAGAGAAACCTTCACACCGGCGGCGCCGGCCTCGCGATGCAGCTGTTCGGCGGTGATGTGCCGGTTTCCGCCCTCTAACAACAGGCGCGCCAAGGCCAGGCGCTGACGGGTCGGGCGAAGGCCGACGGTGTTCAGCCGGTCAATCGCGCGGGTAAACGGGCGAATCGTTTTCATGGTCTTTCATACGGCGATCTGAATTCATCCGCAATTTCTTTTTTTACAAGCGCATAGTCGATTTTTTGGAAGGAATTGAAATTTTCATAATTCAGTCCGTGGGCGATCCGTAACGGAACAACCGGTCGCCGTTCTTGCGCAACCAGGCACGTCCCGTTTTGGCGTGCGGGGTGAGCCGGTCGACGGCCCGCCAGAATGCCGCGGAATGGTTCGGCACCGCCAGATGCGCCACTTCATGCCCGACGACGTAGTCGAGGATCCAGTCGGGCGTCAGGATCAGGCGCCAATTGAACGACAGGTTGCCGCTCTGCGCACAGCTGCCCCAGCGGCTCTTTTGATTGCGGACGGTGATCTTGCCCGAATTCCGGCCCAGCGCCGTTGCCTTGTCGCGAACCTTCGGCGCAATGTCGGCGCGCGCTTCGCGGCGCAGGCAGTCGTGCAGCCGACGCGGCAGATGTTCGGCGCGGCCGGAGACGACGATGCAGCCGTCCTCGAGCCAGACGCCGCGGCGTCCCGCCGGATTGTGCGCGATCAAATGCGGCTCGCCCCGCAACGGCAGGAATTCACCCTCACGAAATGGGATCGGAGGCGGCATCGCGGCCAGCCGGTCCAGCAGCCAGCGCCCCCGGCTGCGCACGAAGTCGAGCCCCTCGGCTTCGCCGACCCGTCGTGGCAACACCAATTCCGGCGCCGCCTTCGCCGGATCGAGGCGCAGTGCGATGTTCTGAGCCCTGGCGCTGCGCCGCACGGAAATGTCGATCGAACGCCCTTCGAGCGAAAGCGTGACGGTTCGGCGAGGGGCGGGCACGGCTACCGTTTCAAACCCAAACGGGCGCGCAAGGACGCACCGAAGGGTGCCGCGCCATGGTTGATCCAATCGACGACATGGCGTTCCAGATCGTCGACTTCGTCTTCCGATATCGCCCCGCCGCGCGCGGAAATCCCCGCTTCGTGCACCGTCTCGGGATCGCCCGACACCAGCGGATGCCACCAGGCGAGATCCTGTCCTGCCGCCACCAACCGGTAGGCGCAGGTTTCCGGCAGCCAACGCAAACGGGTCGCCGCGCCCGGCGTCAGCTGCACGCAATCCGGCACGTTTTTCTTGCGGTTGGCGTAATCGGTACAGTGGCAGCCCTGCAAATCCAGGTAACGGCAAGCCACGTTGGTCAGGGCGATTTCGCCGGTGTCCTCGTCTTCCAGCTTGTGCATGCAGCATTGCCCGCAGCCGTCGCACAGCGACTCCCATTCCTGCGGCGTCATCTGACGCAGTTTTTTGGTCTTCCAGAAAGGCGTCTTTTCCGAGGTCATATCGCGTAATCTATCAGATGAACGAAGGATCCCGCGACCGTTCCGGACACCAGGCCGCAAGGGGTGCCATTTTCACCGCGCGCATCGGTGGCATGGAACAGGGGATCGCCCGGTCCCTCTTCGACGGTCGATGCGTAGTGAAATTCGTGCCCCCGGAACGGGGTGCCGGCTTTGCCGAGCCCGGAACGGTTCATCGTCTCGACTTGCCGGTAGCCGAGATGCAGGCGGCGCTCGGCAAAGGAAGTTTCCAGCTTCAGCAAACCGGCCATTTCATGCCGCGCGCCCTCAGAATCGACCAAGCCGTCACCCAGCACCATGTAACCCCCGCACTCGCCGTAGACGGCCGCGCGCCGTGCCGCGGCGTCGCGCAGCGAATTGCGGAACCGGTGGTTCGACGCGAGCTGTCCGGCGTGCAGCTCGGGATAGCCGCCGGGCAGATAGACCGCGTCCGCATCCGCCGCGGGGCCTTCATCGCCGAGCGGCGAAAAGAACGACACCGTTGCCCCTGCCTCCCGCCATCCCTGCAGCACCGCCGGATAGGCGAAGGCAAACGCGTCGTCCCTGGCGACGGCGATGCGCTGCCCCAGTGGCGGCAGGAGCCTGACCGCACCCGGCGTACATCCGGAGGCGCGCGCGCAAGCCCGCAGCGACTCCAGATCGAGGCGTTGGGCGATCGCCGCCGCCGCCGATTCGAGAAAAGCGTCGAGCCCGTCATGCTCGCGCGCCTGGACGAGACCGAGGTGCCGTTCCGGCAACGCCAGCGCCGGATCACGCGGCAAGAAACACAACAGCGCGGGGACGGACTTCGCCGCCGCGAAGGCCTCGCGCAACAAGCGCTCGTGGCTTGGACCGCCGACCCGGTTGCAGATCACGCCGACGACGGAAACGTCCGCGCGATGCCGCGCGAATCCTTCGCAGGTCGCGACGGCGGAAGCGGCCTGGCCGCCGACATCGATCACCAGGACGACCGGCCAGCCCGTCCGCGCGGCGAGATCGGCGGTCGAACCGTTGCCGTCCACAGCGCCGTCGAACAGGCCCATCACGCCTTCGCACAGGACGAGTTCGGCGCCCATTCCGAGATTGCCCGCCAACCCGGCCAGCGTTTCGTCGCGCATGCCCCAGCAATCGAGATTGACGCAGTCCGCACCGGAGGCCGCGGTGTGATAGGCGGGATCGATATAGTCCGGGCCCGCCTTTGCCGACGCGACGGCTACGCCCGCGTTGCGCAGCGCGTGCAGCAATCCCAAGGTCACGACCGTCTTGCCGCTGCCGCTCGCGGGTGCGCCGATGATGAGACCCGGAGTCATGGTTCAGGCCGCAAGGCGCACCAGCGCCACCGCGACGGCCAGCCATTGCGCCAGATGGAGGAGCACGCTAAGCCGGTGCAGGGCGCTCGCGCGCCGATCCTCACCCAATTCACGGTTCCGATTGAGCAGCGGCAGCAATGCAAAGCGTTGCGCGAAGAAAACCGCCGCGACGGCGAGCATGACGAGCGCTTCCGGCCGGTAGCTCGGGATCGCTAAGAGGACCAATGCGGGTAGAGAGGACACGATCCCCATCGCCAGGAAATAGATCGGAAAAAGCGACCGCATGAACGGCGCGGCGGCCTCGCGCGGCAGAAACCGGAACACCGACGGCGCGAACACCGCCATGAAAAATGCCATGCCGCCGAACACCGCGGCGATCAGCACCAACGCTACGACATGCACGGTCAGCCAATCGCCCATTCTAGGAGCCTGTCCGAGTAATGCGGCCCAAATCGTCCGCTCGGTTTGACACGTCCGGCCCCGCGATGCAATTGGTAAGCCGTGCCGGCCGGCACCCGATTCTCATAGGAGCGACAACATGAATGGTGCGGAAAGTCTTGTGCGGACGATGGTCAATGGCGGCGTGGATGTCTGTTTCACGAATCCCGGGACCTCGGAAATGCACTTCGTCGCCGCGCTGGACAAGGTCGACGGCATGAAATGCTATTTGTGCCTGTTCGAGGGCGTGGCATCGGGCGCGGCCGACGGTTACGCCCGGATGTCCGGCAACCCCGCATCGACCCTGCTGCATCTCGGCCCTGGCCTGGGCAACGCCGTCGCCAACCTGCACAACGCGAAGAAGGCCAACTCGCCGATGGTCAATATCGTCGGCGAGCATGCGACCTACCACATAGAATACGACGCGCCGCTGACCGCCGATATCGAAGGCATCGCCCGGCCGGTGTCGCACTGGGTCAAGACCTCGCCCGATGCAAAATCCGTCGCGGCAGACGGTGCGGCGGCGATCGCCGCAGCGAGGATGCCGCCGGGCCAGGTCGCCACCTTGATCCTGCCCGCCAACACGGCCTGGGACGCGTCGGACGGACCGGCAGAGACACCCGCCGCACCGGCCCGGCCCAAGGTCGACGAAAGCGCCATCGAGAACGCCGTCGCGGTGCTGCGCTCGGGCGAGCCGACTTTGCTGATGATGACCGGGCAGTCGCTCTACGAGCACGGGCTCGATCTGGCCGGCCGGATCGCGGCGGCGACCGGGGCGAAGCTGATCGCGCAGGGCTCGAACCAACGCCTGCAGCGCGGGGCCGGCATCGTGCCGCTCAACCGCGTGCCCTACCCGGTAGAGCAGGCGCTCGACGTGCTCGCGCCCTACCAGCATATCATCCTGATCGGCGCCAAACCGCCCATCGCCTTCTTCGCCTATCCCAACAAGCCGAGCGAGCTGCAGCGCGAAGGCTGCCGGATCCACCGGCTTGCCGAGCTGGAAGAGGATATGGTCGACGCGCTGGAACAGGTTGCGGACGCGCTCGGCGCCAAGAAAGGCAGCGCGGTCACGCAGCCGGCGGGTCGCCCCGACCTGCCCTCCGGAGAACTGAACCCCGACACCATCGCCGCCGTGCTGGGCAACATGCTGCCCGAAGGCGCGATCATCGCCGACGAATCAGTGACCACGGGGCGCGGCTTTTACCCGCTGACAGCCGGCGCGGCACCGCACGACTGGATGAACAATATGGGCGGTTCGATCGGCCTCGGCATGCCGCTCGCCACCGGCGCCGCCGTGGCCTGCCCGGACCGCAAGGTGATCTGCCTCGAAGGCGACGGTAGCGGCATGTACACCTTGCAGGCGCTGTGGACCCAGGCGCGCTACAATCTGGACGTCACGACCCTCGTTTTCGCCAACCGGGCCTATCGCATCCTGCAGGGCGAATTGATCGGTGTCGGCGCAAAAAACCCCGGGCGCAAGGCGCTCGACATGCTGGATTTGTCGCGGCCCGACCTGGATTGGGTGAAGATGGCGACCGGCATGGGTGTCGAAGCCGCCAAGGTGACCGATTGCGAGGGCCTGCAACGCGAATTGGCCGCCGGCCTCGCCGCCAACGGCCCCTATTTGATCGAGGTGGTGCTGTGATGAAAGTCCTGACGACCCTGACCTCGCCCTACGGCCGCATCGTACGGGTCCTGGTCATCGAGAAAGGTTTCGAAGACCGTGTTGAGATCGTCCCCACGGTGACGCGCACGCCGGATGCGCCGTTGCTCGACATCAACCCGTCGGGCCGCGTGCCGACCCTGATCGCCGAGGACGGCACCATGTTCGAGGAATCCGCGCTGATCTGCGCCTATCTCGACTCGCTGGAAGACCCGCAGGTCCTGGCGCCGCATACCGATTGGAATGCGCGCATCCTCGAAGCCCGGGCGCGCAGCATGCTGGACGGCATCGCCGTGTGGTCGCGCGAAGTCCGCCGCCCGGAGGACGAACAATCGCCGACCATCGTCGCACACGAGAAATCCCGCGCCCTGCGCCTCTCCGGCGTGTTTGAACAGCTGGTGTCGGACGGCGCGTTCGACGGCCGGCTCGACATGGCCCAACTCACCCTCGGCTGCACCCTGCACGGCCGCAGCCAAGGCCGCCCGCCCGGTTTCGACTGGCGCGCCGACAACCCGAACCTGGCGGCGTGGGTGGACAAGTTCGGTGCGCGGAAGTCGATGCAGGAAACGCTGCCGCCGGTTTGACGGCTCGGTAGGAATTTCGCAGGCGGTCGAAACGAAAGTGTCGTCGCACCTTGTGTATTTTCGCCGCTGCGCTGCCGCCCTCCTATTCGAAGGTCTGCGGCAAAAAGAATGCCCCCGCCGGCAGCGGGAGGCCCGAAACGCCGCCGGGGCGGAAGATCGTCGTGATCGGGTTCAAGGGATCGCCGTCGGGCGGCAGCCAGACATGCAGGTCCCTAAAGCGCGGATGCCACACGCCGGGCGGCGGAAACCCCGGCGGCGGGACCAGCATCGGCGCGCTGCCGGGCACGCCGTTGTCGTTCGGCGGGGTCATCAGCATGCCGCCATCGAGCAGGTGAAACCCGGCCTCGTGCACGAACCACCGGTCGGTGGGATGCAGCCGACGGTCGGCCGCAGTGCAGGATCGTAGTGGGCCGTGTAGGCGACGCCGATGAAACGATAAGGCGGGTCCGGCAGGATCGGGTCCGAGACCGTGGCGGAATAGCCTTGCGCCGTCTCGCCCGGCGCCGGCGGGCGCGGCGCGTAGAACGCCAGGGCCGGGCGGTTCAAGTCGACGCCGCCAGCGGACGGGATATCGCCCGGCGGGATGGCGAAGGTCATGCCGTTGCCGAGGATGCTGGCGTTCAGATGGGCCGGCACCGGAAAGCCCTGCAGCGGCGCGACGATATGCGGTGTCGCTGTGGTGAGCCTTGCCACGTGGGTGACCATCGGCATGCCGAGGCTGAGGCGGGTGTCCGCCGGCGAACAGCCGACCACCAGCCGCTGCAGCGGCGACTGTGCGGTCAGCACTTCTGTGCCGCCGTCGGCCAGGCTGTATTCCATTAACCATTGGAAGAACAGCGTGTGGCTGACGGGAAATTGCAGGACGCCAGCCGGCACGACAAAAAAGCGCGTGTCCCCCGGTTGCGCCGCCGCCGAACCGTGATTCGCCGCCTGCGGCCCCGGCCAGGAGTGCCGTGCGAAGCGTACGAAGACGTTATTCAGTCGCCAGCGCGACGGGACCGACACATCCGCGCGCAGGATCCGGACGGACGGCGGGCCGACCCACGGCGACGTCGCGTCGGTGATTGTCGGCGGCGTGCAACCTACGAGAACCAGGAACAACGCCAGAAGACTAAAATAATACGATGTTCTAATTGGCAAATGACGCTCCCAAGCGGCTTGCGCTGGCGCCGCCTATTTAGGCGACGCCTTCAATCCCCGTCCGGCTTCAAATCGAGCGATGCCGAGTTCAAGCAGTAGCGCTGGCCGGTCGGGGCCGGGCCGTCGGGGAAGACGTGGCCGAGATGGCTGTCGCAGCGCGCGCACATTACCTCGGTGCGGCGCATGAAGAGGCTGTTGTCCTCTTCCTCGTCCACCGCATCGGGCGCGACGGGGGCATAGAAACTGGGCCAGCCGGTCCCCGACTCAAATTTGGTTTCCGAGGCGAACAATGGGTTGCCGCAGCACTGGCAGACATAGGTGCCACTGTCCTTGCAGCGATCGTACTTGCCGGTGAAGGCGCGCTCGGTGCCCTTCAAGCGACATACCTCGAACTGTTCTTGTGTCAGCAATTCGCGCCATTCGGCGTCGCTCTTCACGATTTTTTCGCCTGCCATTTTCCGTTCTCCCATCGTCCCTGCGGTGCCGGCCCGTCATAGGTCCGCGCGCGCTGCAATATATCGTGCATCGGTCCGTCGCCGATGCCAAGGGCATCGAGATGCGCGACGGTATTTTCGAGATACTCCATGGTGCTGCCCATGCGGCCCGTCGCGGTCGCCAGGTGGGCCGCCTGAACGTCGCGCGGCACTTTGCCGGCATAGCGGATATAGCGACGGTCGATCACGAATGTAAGGGCGCACACGATGCCTCGATCCGTCCGCACGCGAACCCAGCGCGCTTCGTAGGCGTGGCCGATCATTTCCCGCGACCAGACGATTTCGAGCTCCTCGTCGACCGCCTCCGGCGCGATCCGGTAGGCGATGCCGCGGCACGATCCGCCGAAATCGAGGGCCAGCATGAGACCGGGCCGTTCCGGCGTCCCGCGGCCGCCCGGCGACCACATGCAGTAGCTCCGGTGATAGCCATGCACCAGCCCGGCGCGTTTCTCCGCGTAATGAAAGGCCGGGTTCCACATCAGCGATCCGTAACCGAAGACCCAAATTGGCGCCCCCGGTTCGTGCCCCGCCAGCATCGCCCGCAGCGATTCGCGGCGCTCTTCCGGCGAAATTGGATGCATGAAGCCGTCCGCTTCTGCCGCGCGCACCATTTTTTCGATGACGCCGCGCTTGATTGCGTCGCGATCCAGTTTCAACGGTGGGAGGCTCCCGAGTTTGCGGTGTTCACGCCGATTGGCGGACACACTTTATCCCGGGGCGGCCAAGCCGATAAAGGCTCTATCCTTCGGCCGGCGAAACCTGCGACGGACAACTCGGACGGGTCACGATGTACAACAAGACCAGCGCCATGACGGACCCGGCCGCCGCCGGCAGGATCCAGCTGCCCGCCAGCGCCGCGATAATCACCAGGCTGGCCGTCATCATGGCGGCGGCCAAGCGTTTCGCGCGCGACGGGATCACGCCGTGCCGGTCCCAGTCGCGCAGCGCCGCGCCGTAACGGGGATGGTTGTACAGCCAGCGCCGCAAGCGGGGCGAGCTGCGCGTGAAGGCCCACAGCGCGATGATCAGAAACACCGTCGTCGGCATTCCCGGCACCACCGCCCCGATCATGCCGAGCGCCACATTGCACCAGCCGCAGATCAGCAGCGCGATCCGGCGGCCGCCGGTTTCGAGTTGCGGCGATTGGTCATGCCGCGTCGCAGTCAGCCGATTTATTTCCATGCGCCTGATCTTGGCAGACCAGACTTAAATTCCCGTAAACGCGGTGGAACTAAATCCGCCCGTCGTAGGCGGTCCGGTCGATATGGGCGGCGACCACCGTAAAGGTCTCGGCCGAGAGCCCTTCGCCGACCGCACGCGCCAGATCGGCGCGGTTGTCGACATCGGCGCCGATCCCACCGAGCGCGCGGGCGACGGCCGCGAAATCGGTGCGCCCGAAATCGACGCCGAGACTGTCCATGCCATTGGCCCGCTGCTTCATCTCGATCAGGGCGAGCGAGGCGTCGACGAAGACCACCGTCACCACCGACAGTTTCAGGTCGCGCAAGGTGGCGAGTTCGCCCAGCACCATTTCCAGCCCCGCATCGCCGGTAAACGCCACGGCCGGGCGGGACGGGTCGGCCAGCTTCGCCCCCATCGCCAGCGGCAGGGCGCAGCCCATCGTGCACAGCGCCGAGGACTGGATCAGCGTATGTGGTTGCTTCGCCTGCCAGACGCTAGACAGCAGGATACGGTGCGCGCCGGTATCGACGGCGGCGATGGCATCGTCGGGCAGCAGCCGGTTGACCTCGTCGCAAATCGCGGCCGGTCCCCATGCCTCGTCGGTCGGAAAGGCGGCGGCGAGGGCTTTGCGGGTTTCCTGCGGCGCCCCGTTCGACCAGGCCGGATGCGGGGTCACGCCCTCGCGCAACGTTTCGATTCCGAAACGGACGTTGCCGACGAAGGAAAGCGTCGCCTGATGGACGTAATGCGTATTGGGCACGCCCGTGAATTCAATCACGGCCTGTTTCCTGGAGTCCCAAGGCTTGACCCAACTGGCGCGCATTTCGATCGGGTCGTAGCCGGCCAGCAGGATCAGATCGCTGGTCTCGACCAGGGGCAGCAGGTGGGTATCGCCGAGCGGCGACAGGCCCCAACCGCCGAGCGCCAACGCATCGTCCTCCGGAAGGACGCCCTTCGCCTTGTAGGTCGTAATCACCGGAATCGCAAAATCCCGGGCGAATGCCGCCACGCAATCCGCCGCATCGTGCTCCAAGACCTCGACCCCGGCGATCAGTATTGGACGTTCCGCGTTGCCCAACAAATTCCGGGCGAAGTCCAGATCGGGTCCGGGCGCGGGCGCAGCGGGCGCAGGACGGACACGCCGGGTCGGCGCCTCGTCCGGCTGCTCGCGGCCGGCAAGCGCCGTCGAGATATCGATGTGAACCGGGCCCGGCCGGCCGTCCAGGGCAATCGACACCGCCTTGTCGACGATCGTATCGACGGCGCCGTCGACCAGGGTGAAGCTCGCCTTGGCGATGCTGCCGATCAGCGCCGTATGGTCGAAGACCTGATGGTTGTAGGTTTGCGCCTCCGCCGGGTCGACGCAGCCGGTCAGGAAGATCAGCGGCACCCGGTCCTGTTCGGCATTGACGATGAAATTGACCGCATTGGCCACGCCGGGACCGACCGTCGCCAACAGCACGCCGGGCGCGCCGGTGATGTGGAACGTGCCTTCGGCCATGAAGCCGCCGGAATTCTCGTGCTTGACCAACACGAACTCGAGGCCCGCCGCCGTAAGCGCCTCCATCACTGTCAGCACTTCGCCGCCGGGAATGCCGAAGGCGTGGCGGCAGCCCGCTTCGTACAGGCGGCGCGCGACCAGCTGCGCGGCCGTCGCCATTACGACCGCGTGCCGGCGCGGGGCAGGTTCATATAACCGTCGCGGGTCTGCGGCAGTTTAGTATTGAGGATCCGCGAGGCGACGGCCGTGCGCAGGATCTGCGCGGTACCGCCGCCGATCGTGAACATGCGCGCGTCGCGGGCCATGCGTTCCATCGGATTGTTGCGCGAATAACCGGCCGCGCCGAAGACCTGCAGCGCGTCGTTGGTCACCTTGATCGCCATTTCAGAGGTGAAGATCTTAGCCTGCGCGGCTTCGTTGGCATCCGGGAACCCGTCGCCGGCATTGCCGGCGGCTTTGTAGCAAAGCGCTTCGGCGGCAGCGAGTTGGATCGACATATCGGCCAACATCCATTGCAATCCCTGGAACTCGTGGATCGGCCGGCCGAACTGCTCGCGTTCGTGGCTGTAGGCGAGCGCTTTCTCGTAGGCGCCCTGGGCCAGCCCCAGCGCCACTGCGGCGGCCCCGACCCTTTGGCTGTTATAGGCATTCATCAGCCCGGCGAAACCGCGCCGCAACCCTTCGGGGGGAATGATGACCATCGATGCCGGCACTTCCAGGTCTTCGAAGATGATTTCGACCTCCGGAATGCCGCGCAAGCCCATGGTCGGCTCGCGCTTGCCGATGATCAGCCCTTTCGGCGTCCCGGCATCCGGGTCGCGCACGGCGAGAAAACCGCCGATTCCCTGCTCGAATCCGTCCTCGAAGACCCGCGCGAAAATCAAATGCAGCCGCGAGACACCGCCGCCGGTAATCCAATGCTTCTTGCCGTTGACGATATAGCCGTCACCCTTCTTGTCGGCCCGCGTGGTCATTTCGCTGGCGGCGCTGCCGGCGTCCGGTTCGGTGATGCAAATCGCCGGCTTGTCGCCGGACAACACAACCTCGGCCGCCACCTTGCGCTGCGCGTCATCGCCGTATTTCATCACAGTGCTGATCGCGCCCATATTGCATTCCACCGCGATCCGCCCGGTGACGCCGCACACCTTGGCCATCTCGACAATCAGCAGCACCGCGTCGAGGAACGATCGCCCCCGGCCGCCAAGGTCCTTGGGAATCGTCATGCCGACGAATCCGGCTTCGCGAAGCGACGCCACGTTCTCCCACGGATATTGTTCGCTGCGGTCGATTTCTGCGGCGCGCGGCGCGATCACGGTTTCGGCAAGGTCCCGGGCGCGCGCCTGAAAATCGCGCTGTTCGTCGCTCAATGTGAACATGGCGTGTCCGTCTTCGAATTGTTAATCCAGAATGCGATTGTATGCGGCACGGCATAACCCGGTGCCGCAATTCCGTCCAGCCCTCCGATACAACGTCGACAGATGAATGCCGCAAACGCGCGAGAAATTAATTACGCGCGTGGGGAATAAATGTCCTGCAAGAGTGTTAATACAATCGGGCGCCTGACTGTTTCCCAGCGGCGAGGCACCGCACCATGAACGCGGCTCGCCACATTCCCCCCAAATCGCCACGCGGTCAGGCGCCCGATATAACAAGTTAAAGATCAGTACTTTAACCGGAAAGGGAGTTAGGTAAATGCGTAATCTGACATGTGTGATAATTGCGGCCCTGGTGCTGGCCGCCGGTTCCCTCGCGGGTGGTCCGGCCGCTGCAGCCGAAGGAAAAGCCGCCATCGAGATGAGAGTCGGCTTCATGAAAAAAGACATCCTGAAGCCCTTCCTGGTGATTAAGAAGTTCGTCAAGGACGGCGCAGGCACTACGCAGAACGTGGCCGCCAGTGCGCGCAATATTAACGCGGTCGCCGGCAAAATCCCGTCCCTGTTCCCGAAGGGTACGAGCCGCGGTGAATTCGACGAGAAGCTAACTCGCGCCCTGCCCAAGATTTGGCAGGACTGGAAAGGGTTCGAGGCGGCAACGGCAGCGCTGGTGGCGGAAAGCGCGAAGCTCGCCAAGGTTGCCGATGTTGGCGACCCAGTCGCGATCAGTGCACAGTTCGCCATGATGGGGAAACTCGGCTGTGGCGGTTGCCACAAGCCTTTCCGCGGCGCCAAGGTTAAATAGGGCCCGCGATAAGCGCCGAAAATGCTCGTGCGAATAAATTTTGCAGTTTCCGGCCGATCCTGAGCATCATGTCCGAACGAAGCTAACCGCAGGAACAATTTTTTGTCCGGGCTGAAGGTGCGAGATGAGGGAGCGCGCACCTGCTGAAGGTGATTTGGGTCGTTTCCAAGCTTGGCTTGACGACGTCATGAGAGCCGCCTGACTCCGCCGAGCGGCGTTTTCTGGCACG
>JAKZTB010000342.1:0-18897 GCA_047517345.1 Alphaproteobacteria bacterium | reverse complement strand
AGGAAGGGTTCGCGCCGCGATGCCGGCGGCATCGCAAGCGGGCGCTGACGCAGTCCAGCGATTAAACAAAGGCCACCCAAAGAGTTGGCGCTTGTCGGCCGGCTGGTGCGTCGCGGCCCTTGGCCGATGCCCGGCATCGCCCGGCGCGCCGCTCCTGCCATCCGACTCGACAACTGCCAATGAAAACAGCAACATATTCTCAAACGGGCTCTATAACACCGCCTCGGCGATGACACGCATGGCGTCGATCGATGCGCCGCCCAACAGCATGGCGCCCACGGCATGATCGTCGGACGCTTCTTTCCACACCTGGACCCGGTCTTTGATCCGGTCCGCCGGGCCGATCAAACAGAGTTCGTCGACCAGGTCATCCGGTACCGCGGCTGCGGCCTCCGTCCGCCGTCCGGCCAAGAACTCGTCCTGAATTTTAACGGCGGCGTCGGCGTATCCCAGGCGCTTGGCGTAATCGTTGTAGAAGTTCTTCGCCCGCGCGCCCATGCCGCCGATATAGAGCGCCAGCTCCGGTTTGATCTTGTCGCGGCAGACCTGCAGATCGTCGCCCATGGCGACGCGCACATAGGGGCAGATATCGAAATCCGCCATGGTCTTGCCGTTTCCCGCTTTGTCGATGCCTTCCCTGACGTGATCGGTGATCAACGCCGTTTGCTGCGGCGACATGTAAATCGGCAGCGTGCCGTCGGCCACCTCGCCGGATGTCCGGAGGCCTGCCGGCGAGAAGGAGGCGGTGTAGATCGGCGTCGACGGATCACCGTGCAGTATGCTCTTCAAGGGCTTGCCGAGGCCGGTCGCATCGGCGCCATCGTAGGGCACCTGATAGTGTTCGCCCTGATAGGTCAGCGGTGCTTCGCGCGCCAGGATCTTGCGCAGGATGGCGATGTATTCCCGCGTCCGCATCAGCGGTTTGCCGAAGGGCTCGCCATGCCAGCCTTCGATCACCTGCGGCCCCGAGGGCCCGACGCCCATCAGGAAACGGCCGCCCGACATGGCGTTCAAAGTCATCATCGTCATCGCCGCGCAGGCAGGCGTACGTGCGGACATCTGCATGATGCCGGCGCCGGCTTTGAGCTTCGTGGTTCTGGCGAGCACCCAAGTCAGCGGCGTCACAGTGTCGACGCCCCAGCTTTCGCCGGACCAGACGGAATCGAAACCAAGTCGCTCCGCTTCCAGCACCGTCTCCATATCGGGTCCGCCCTCGGATCCGCTGTATTTCAAAAGAGTTCCTAGTCGCATGGTCGTTATCCCTATTGCTCTGACTGAAACCTACAAATTGTATCCGCTAGCCGGCTCGCATGGCGGGGATGACCTCTTTTTCGATCAAGGTGCGCGCCACTTCCGTATCGCCGGTCTCGCCGACCCGCGAACCGCCGAGAACGACTTTTTCGATGCCGATGGCTTCCAGCTCCTTCAGCCTGTCGATGACCCGGTCCGGCATGCCGATGATGGCGTATTCGTCAATGAATTCCGGCGTGAGAACCGCCGCCTGATCGGAATCGCCTTTCGTATGCTGGTTCATGTTGTAGCTGTTCCGCAGGTTTTGCATGACTTCCTTTTGACTGTCGCTCAAAGGGCCGCTGGTCTTCCCGTGCATCACGCCGAAGCGCGTTTGTACGGTCAGGCCGCCCCGTACGAGGTTTCGCGCCGTGTCGACGTCCTGGTGACAGCCGCAAGTGACGTATGCGCCATACTGGATTGCATCGGGGTCCAGTCCCGCTTCCTTGCGCGCTTCGCGCGCCAGATCGATGCCCCATTGCAGCCGTTCCGGCGAGGCGCCCAGCGCGAACATCACGCGATCGGCCGTCCGCGCGGCGACCGCGACGACCTTCGGACCGCTGGCGGCGACCTCGACCGGCACCTTGCGATTGCCTGCCTGGCTGTCGGCGATCCAGCCGATATAGCTGTTTTCCGGCGCCTCGGCGAGCTGCAGTTCGGACATCGGCGGGGCCGCCTCCATTGCAATATCGACGATCTCGTCGAAAGGCACGCGATCGCCGCCGAGATAGGCCTGGAGATGGCGCATATAACGCTCGAACTGGCCCAGCCGGGCGGGTGCGCGACCCAGATGCGCCAGCGCGGAATCGCCGCGCCCGATGCCCAACACCGCCCGGCCGCGCGATACCGACTGTACGCTGGCGATCGCCGTCGCCAACGCGGCGGCCGTCCGGGTGATCGAATTCGTGACGCCCGTTTGCAGCTTCAACCGTTCCGTGACGGTCGCGGCCATCGCCAATACGACGAATGAATCGCCGGACAGGTTTTGCGAGTCCACAACGCTCAACCCGTCCCAGCCGCCTTCCTCGGCAATCTTCGCGCTCCGCAGAATGCCGCGCGGGGCGCTCCAGGACGTGGTCCAAAGTTCCATGGCCGTCATCCGAGGTTACCCTGATACGATGCTGCCGCGCTCAATCACGAAGGTGCTGTCCAGCAAGCTCGCCAAGTGCTTGTCGTTGGATTCCGCCACCAGCACGGATTCCCCTTCGTCCTTCAGGTTTTTCATGATCTCGCCCATGCGCTGGGCAAAGACCGGCGCGATGCCCTCGCTGGGCTCGTCCAACAACAATAATTTTGTGCCCACCATCAGGGCACGGGCGAAGGCAACGAATTTCTGTTGTCCGCCGGATAATTCCATGGAGCCGCGTTTGCGGAATTCCGCCACCTCCGGCATCAGACCGTAAATCCAGTCCAGCCGGTCCTGCCAGCCTTCCATGCTCGTGGCCCAGGCCGGTACCAGGATATTCTCCTCCACCGTCAGGGCCGGGACCAATTTGCGGTCCTCGGGCATGAAACCAATACCCATATGAGCACGACGGTGAGGCTGGGAATTCAGCAGGTCGTGATCATCAAACGTTACCGCGCCGGCCTTCGCGGCCAGGGCGCCCATGACGGCGCGCAGAAAGGTTGTCTTGCCGGCGCCGTTGTGTCCGATCAGGCCGCACATGGTGCCCGACGGCACTTCCAGGTTCAGGCCGCGCAGTATGGGTGTGGGCCCGATGTTGACGTCCAAGCCCTTAACTTTAAGCATCAAAGTTGCCCCCGGTTTTCGATGCCATTACCGTTCGCTGCGCGGGTGCGGTGATACTCTTCGCCAATAACAAATTCCCTGACGCCGGGATCCACCAGGGCTTCGGCCACGGGGGCATCGCAAATGATCTCGCCCTGGTAAAACGCCAGAACGCGGGAGACATAGCGTTCGACAATTTCCATGTCATGCTCGATGAACAGCACCGTCGTCCGGTCTTGGCGTAACGCTTCCATGATGATGTCCATCAGGCCGAATTTCTCCTCAACCGAAATGCCCGAAGTCGGCTCATCCAGCATCAAAATGGACGGGTTGCTGACCGCCGCCATGGCGATATCCAACAGTTTGCGGATGCCCTGGGGCAGGGTTGAGGCCGTCGCATTCCGGTATTCGGCGACTTGATAACGGGCCAAATGACTGTCGACCCGCGCCGCGCGTTCATCATTGTAAAGGGGCGATAGCAGACCCAATCTGGATTCTTCCGTAATGGCATAGGCCATCATCAGATTGTCGAACACAGTCTCGGAGGCAAAGACCTGGGGGACCTGAAAGGACCGGGAAATGCCCAAATTCGTGATCGTCCGGGGCGGCAGGCCCATGATGTTCCGGCCGGCGAATTCAATATGGCCCGATGTCGGCTTCAGATATCCCGTGACCATATTGACGAAGGTGGTCTTGCCAGCGCCATTGGCGCCGATAATGCCGATAATTTCATGTTCGCTGACCGTGACATTGATATCCTTGGCGGCCACCACGGCGCCAAAGATTTCTTGCAGATCGCGAACTTCCAGAACGACTGTCATTGATTGGGCGCCTTTTCGGATTTGCGCAGGCGCCCGAACACGGACCAGATGCCGTCTGGTAGGAACATGATGATCGTCAATAGGCTGCCGCCCAGGATGAACTGCCAGAACTGCGGGGCATATTCAAACGCGTAAGTGCGGATCAATTCGAACACCAGTGCGCCGATATAGGTCGCGCCCACATTGCCGATGCCCGAGAGGATTGTGATGAAGACAAACTCGCCCGATACCGTCCAATTGGCCATGCTGTCGGGGTCGACCTGGCCGATGGCCAAGGCCATGATGGCGCCGCCGAAGCCAGCCACCAGGCCGGAGAACACATATTTCACATGAATAACTTTCTCGGCCGAATAACCGATGTATTCGACCCGGATCTCGTTCTCGCGCACCGCCATGGACATGCCGCCCAATGTGGTCTTCAGGTACAGATGAACGCCGACCGTGACGATATAGGTGAAGACCAAGGTGAAGATAAACAAGGTGGTCTGGACCGCTTCGCCCTTGGTCGCGTAGCCCAGAAATGTCGGGGTGAGAACGGAAAAGCCATCCGTGCTGCCCAAGGCTTCGGTCTTGACGATGACACCGTAGAGGATCATGGAAAATGCCATGTTCAACAGGGCGAAGAAAATTGCCCGGTAGCGGCGTAGCAAAAAGCCCAGTAGGAAGGCCAGCATGCCGGCTGCCAAGGTGCCCGCGAAGACCAGGAAAAAGGCGTCGTGAAAGCCGATCAGGGTCAACATGGCGGCGGCATAGGCACCGAAACCGAAATACAGCGCGTGGCCGAATGACACCAGGCCGGTCCGCCACAGCACCAGCAGCCCCAAGGCAACGGCGCCGCGCGCCAGACTTTGCAGGCCGATGAAACGCATCCACTCGGCCATGAAAAAATCGGCGAACAACAACACCAAGAAGGCGATGGAAAGTCCGACGACGGTTTTATCTAAATACCGCATCAGATCTTCCTCGCCCGTACCGGTGCGAACAGGCCTTCGGGCCGGAACGCCAAAACCAGGGCCATGATGGCGTAAATGACAAATAATTCGATTTCGGGGAATTTATGCACCGCCGCGGCCCGCGAGATGCCAACCAGCAAGGCGCCGATTATGGCGCCGGGAATGGAGCCCATGCCGCCGATAACCACCACGGCGAAGGACAATATGATGACCTCCACCCCGATGCCGGGCGAAACCGAAATCGTCGGTGCGATGTAGGCCCCGCCAAGGGCCCCCATGATGGAGCCCACAACGAATGTCACCGTGAACACGACGGTCACATTAATGCCCATGGCCTGGCTGATCTCGCGGTGAAAAATAACCGCCAGCAGTAATTTGCCCCATTTTGTTTTGGTCAGGCCAAGCCACAGACCCACGGCGACAATGACGGCTAGGCCAATCAAAGTAAGGCTGTAAACGTCAAACGTCAGTTCCACGATATCTACGGATCCAAGCAGCGCCAAGGGCTCATAGGCATAATAGGGATCGGTACCCCAGATCATCAACAGGACGTCTTCCAGCACCAGGAACATGGCGAAGGTCGCCAGCACGATAATATGTTCGTCCCGATGATACAGGAAACGCAGCAGACCCCGCTCCAGGGTGATGCCGAAGAACACGCCGATAATAATTGCTGCCGCGAAGATCGCGAGGAAGCCGCCGAATTCCGGCAAATCGGTATTGTAGTAGGCGCCGATCAGCGTCGCCGACATATAGGCACCGAAGGCATAAAATGCGCCATGCGTGACATTCAGAATTTTCATCACGCCAAAGATCACCGTCAGCCCGACGGATACCATGAACAGATAGGATGAAAAAACCAAACCGTCGACCAAGATGACGATTAGTTCTTGCACTGTTGGCTCGCTATATTGGAAAAATCATAAAAGAAAAATTCCGGGGGCGCCGACTTTGGCGCCCCCGGTTGGGTGCACTTTTAGCACTTGGCGCCCTTCATGCCGCCTTTCAGCCATTCCGTGCCGTTGACGCCCGGGGGCGGCATGACGCAGTCCGGCCCAAATTCGGTGACTTTGGTCATGATGGGTTTGCCCGCTTCCTTGTCCCACTGCAGCACGCCGATCATGTGCTTGGTGGCGGCCTGATGGCCGTTGGAGCGGTTCATGTGGACCGGGGCTGCAATACCTTGGAATGTTGAGCCTTCCAACGCCGCTATAACCTGATCCTTGCTGGGAAATTTGCCGCCGTTTGCAGCCGCCGCCTTGTCGTAGGCGAACTTGGCCGCCAACACGCCCTGAGCCGCCTGGTAGGAACCACCAACGGGGGGAACCGAATAGCGATCCTGATAGACCTTGCGGAACCAATTGTTTAAAGGCGTATCGATTTTGGCGGCGAAGATGCCGTATGGACCACGGGCGCCGAGGATGGCGCCGGCCGGCGCTTTCTTACCAAGCCGATAAACGGAAGTATCAGCCACCGAGAACAGCAGTTTTTTCTTGCGGAACAGACCACGGGCCGAACCTTGGAATATGAACGCTTCCAGATCGCCGCCCCACAGGCTGGAATGCACCAGCGGCTCTTTCGACAGCATCAGCGCGGAGATATCGCGCCGTACTGACCGGAGAAGATTTTCGGCCATTGGGTTTTGTCGGACACCGGCACGGACGGCATCAACTGCTTCATGGCCAGATCGAAGTCGCGCCAGGAATCCTGGCCCCAGGCATAGTTCTGATTGATCCCGGTATAGCCCTTGACGTCGGGCATGTTGGCCTTGACGTACAACGCCTCCGCCACGCCATCGGCGGTCGCATGGCCCATGGTGCGGAAGACATATTTCGGGTTCTTATCGATTTCCTCGAAAATGCGCGGTGTGCCGCAAATCGGGAAGATCGTCAGCATCTTCAATTCTTCGGCCACCGGGGTAATGGCGGCGCAGGTGCCTGACGAGATATAGCCAACGAACAGGTCCACACCCTGTTTCTGAACCTTATTGCGGAATTCAGCGACCTGCTTCACGCCGCCACCGAATTCATCATAGATCAAAGCCTCGATCTGACGACCGGCCAGGCCCTTGCCGCTGTTGTCGTAAGGCGCGGGCAGGGTGCCCTTGTTGATCGCCTCGATAATAACCTCGGCGCCGTTTCGTGCCGGCACGCCGAAAGCCGGTGCACCCGCGCCCGTCAGGAACGTGGGTACGGCCATTAAGACCTTTTCCTGAGCGAGAGCCGCCGTGCCGGCAATTCCCGCAGCGGCTGCGACAGCCATCGCCATCGTTACGTGCCGCATCGATTGTTTGGTTGTTTTCATGTGCAACATCTCCCTGCTTTGACCTTGAATTGAAGCGACCCAGCGGCCGTACCCTCACGGAATCGAATTGTTCGAAAGTCGGACCTCAGCCGATACTCCTTTTTCGGCTTCATTGGGCGTCGGATAGTAACGGTAATTTTAGTGATCGGGAAGGCGCTCCGTTCCGCGCCGCCTTCGTCCTTTCAGCATCGATCAGACGTCGTGTTTGCAATCGAAATTCTAATATATTATCTTGTTCGTATACAAACAAATAAAAAGAGCGGCACCTCCGTTGGATTCGAATGCGCATAACGACTATGCAGGAACCAGTGTGGTGGCCGGCGTCGATGTTGGCGGAACGTTCACCGATTTACTGCTGGTCGACCGCCGCGCCGGCGGCGGCGTGCGCGTGGTCAAGACGCTTTCGACGTTCGAGAACCAGGCGTTCGGCGTCCTCGATGCGCTGGAACAGACGGCGGTAGACCTTGCCGATGTGGACGCCATCGTCCACGGCACGACGACGACGACGAACGCCGTTCTCGAACGCAAGTTGGCGAAGACCGGAATGATCACCACCCGCGGTTTCCGCGACGTGATCGAGGTCGGCCGCCGCACCCGTCCGCAACCGTATGGGATGTTCGGCGAATTTCAGCCGGTTATCCCGCGCAACCTTCGCCTGGAAGTCGCCGAGCGCATGGACGCGGAAGGTAATGTCGTAACGCCGCTGGACGAAGATGCCGTCCGTGCCGCGGCGCGTAGCCTGCTCGAGGCCGACTGCGAGTCGGTGGTCGTGCATTTCCTGCACGCCTACGCCAACCCGGCGCACGAACGGCGTACGGTTGAAATTCTCCGCGGCATCTGGCCAAACGACTACATAACGGCGGGCCACGAGCTACTGTCCGAATACCGTGAGTATGAGCGCGGCGTTACGGCTGCCGTGAACGCGTCGGTCCGCCCGTTCCTGCATCGCTATGTCGATCGGCTGCAGGACGAACTCAGCAAGCGGGGATTTCGGCGCGACTTCCTCGTCATGAACGGCAATGGCGGCATGGTTTCGGCGCGGCTGGTCGACCGCGAGGCGGCAAAGACCGTCATGTCGGGGCCGGCGTCCGGGGTCATGGCCGCCGCCTATACGGCAGAGCGCGCCGGTATCGAAAATCTCATTACCTATGACATGGGCGGCACGTCGACGGATGTGGCGCTCGTGCTCGACGCGGTGCCGGCGGTCAGCAGCGAACTCGAGCTCGAATACGCGATGCCGATCCATGTGCCGATGGTCGATGTCCGGTCGATTGGGTCCGGCGGCGGCTCGATCGCCTATATCGACGATGCCGGTCTGCTTAAAGTCGGCCCGCGCAGCGCCGGGGCGGAACCCGGCCCGATTTGCTACGGGCGGGGCGGCGACGAACCGACGATCACCGACGCCAATCTCCTGCTCGGGAGGCTCAATCCCGAGGGACTGCTTGCAACGGCGGATAAGGTACCAGCCGAGGAGATACGCGAGATCTTGCTGTCCCGTATCGGGACACCGCTCGGCCTCGATGCGGAAGCGGCGGCGGGGGCCATTCTCCGCATCGCCAACGATCGCATGGCGGGCGCCGTCCGCATGGTCTCGCTCGCCAAAGGGTACGACCCGCGCGATTTCACGTTGTTCGCCTTCGGTGGGGCGGGCCCGTTGCACGCCACGGCATTGGCGCGGGAGCTCGGCATTCCCCGCGTTCTGGTGCCCGGCCGGCCGGGGATCACCAATGCGCTCGGTTGCGTCGTCGCGGACCTGCGGCACGATTTCGTGCGAACCGTCAACCGGCCGCTCGACAATGTCGATATGGAGTCGGTCCGTGAAATCCTCGCGCAGCAGGTCGAGGAAGGCCGCCGACTGATCGAAGACGAGACGATCGGCGTCGAAACTATTGCCATACATCACGGCGCCGATATGCAGTTCATCGGCCAGACGCATTTAATCGGCGTTTCGTTGCCGGACGGCTCGGTCACCCGGGAGGATATTCAGAAAATCTTCGAGGCCGCTTATTTCGAACGCTTCCAGGTCGAGCTTCCGGAAATTCGCGCGAGTCTGGTCAACCTCAAAACATCCGTGATCGGCGTTCGTCCGCAGATCGACCTGGGCATGTTGATCGACGCCTCGGGGCGCGGGGCTACGGTCGACGAAGCCCGCGTGGCAACACGAAAGGTCTGGTTTGAAGGAGATTGGCGCGAAACGCCAATTTACGCGCGGGATCGGCTTCCCATCGGGGCGACCTTCGACGGCCCGGCCATCGTCGAGCAGATGGACACAACGATCGTCGTCGAGCCTGGCAACCGGGTCGAAACGGATCCTGACGGGAATCTCTTGATCCATGTGGAGCCGGTGGCATGAGTGCGATCGATCCCATCACCCTGGGTGTCATCCAGGCGGGCCTGCAGCAGGTTTGCGACGAAATGGATCTGACCTTTTCGCGCTCCGCCTTCTCGCCGGTCATCGCGGAGGCGGACGACCGGTCCGATGGTATCTACGCCGCCGACACCGGCGCGTTGATTGCGCAAGGCGAGGGCGGCCTGCCGATCTTCGTCGGTACGATGCAGTTTTCGACCACGACCCTGATCGAATTCATCCGCGACGGCCGGGCGCTGCCGCCGGAGGACGGCGACATCTATATCGTCAACGATCCCTATCTCGGCGGCACGCATTTGATGGATGTGCGTTTCGCGATGCCGTTCTACTATCGCGGCGAACTATTCTGTTGGCTGTCCAACACCGGGCATTGGCCGGATATCGGCGGCGCGGTGCCCGGCGGTTTCTCCGCCAACGCTACCGAAGTTGAGCAGGAAGGCTTGCGCTTGCCGCCGGTCAAGCTGGTCAAACGCGGCGAGATGGACACCGAGATTTACGCCATCATCTGTTCCAATATCCGCATCGCCGACCAGCGGATTGGCGACATCAAGGCGCAAATCGCGGCCCTCAAAGTCGGGGCGCGGCAATTGACCAGACTGCTCCACCGGTACGGCGCCGATACCGTGAAGACGGCGATCGGTGAATCGCGCAAGCGCGCGGCCAGACAGATGCGCGCCAAGATCGCGAATATTCCCGACGGCATTTATCGCGGCGAGGCCTGGGTCGACTCCGACGGGGTTGTCGACGAGCCGTTGAAAATCGCGCTCGCGATCGAGAAGAAGAACGAGGATTTGTACTTCGATTTCACCGGATCGAGCCCGCCTTGCCGTGGCCCGATGAACAGCGTCATCGCGACGACCTGCTCGTCGGTCTATCTCGCGATCAAGCACATTTTCCCGGACGTGCCGATCAATGCGGGTACCTTCGAGCCGCTGCATATCAAGGAACCGGAAGGCACGTTCCTTTACGCCAAATACCCGCGACCGGTTTCGGGCTGTGCCGCCGAAGTTTCGCAACGGATCGCCGAGGCGGTATTCGCGGCCCTGGTCGTACCTCTGCCGGACATTGTGACGGCGGCGCCGGCAGGATCGAGCGGTAACTTCGCGCTCGGCGGTTTCGATCCTCTCAAGGGCAGACCTTACGTGATGTACCAGTTGAGCGGCGGCGGGTACGGCGGCAACGCTTGGCAGGATGGTTTGACCAACGGTTGCTCGACCATCGGCATCTCCAAGACCCAACCGATCGAAGTCCTGGAGCAATATTATCCGGTGCTGTTCCATGAGTACGCGCTGCGCGAAGGGTCGGGCGGGGCCGGGAAGCAGCGCGGCGGCTTTGGAGTCAATTACAAGGTCGAGCTGCGGCACGGCGAGGCGCAGGCCTCTTTCGTGATGGATCATGGGCGGGTCGGCCCGCAGGGCGCGCATGGCGGACAGGACGGCGCGCCGAACCGCGTGACCGTCTATCGCGACGGCGAAGCGTATGTGCCCAAGCATCTTTCCAAGGATCAGGACATTCCAATTGGCGTTGGCGATATCGTCGCGGTTGGGACGCCCGGCGGTGGCGGTTTCGGCGACGCATTCGCCCGCGATCCGGCACTCGTGTTCGACGACGTGGAGCGCGGTTACTACACGGCGGAGGCAGTGCGCGAGTTGTTTGGCGTTGTGCTGCACGCCGATCTTTCCGGCGTCGACACCGTCGCGACGGAGACGTTGCGAAATTTGTCGCAACGACAGGCAGTTTAGAATTATGCAGGCGAATTCAGCAAACATGGCGCGGCCAATCGACGAGGAATACGTCCTCGAGGATCAGGTCGGGCATCTTCTGCGCCGGGCCAACCAGCGGCACGCGGCGATATTTTTCGAAGGGCTGAACGAATTTCACCTAACGCCGACCCAATTCGCGGCGCTTGTGAAGATCGGCGACGAAAATGAAGTGTCGCAAAACCGGCTCGGGCGGCTGACGGCGATGGACCCGGCGACCATCCTCGGCGTCGTCAAACGGCTGGCCGAACGGGACCTGGTCGACGCGCGACCCGACCCGACCGACCGGCGGCGAAGCCTGTGGCGGCTCTCAAAAAAGGGGTTTGAGTTACTGCGCAAGGCCGTTCCGCGCGCCGAAGAGATTACCGAAGCCACCCTTGCGCCACTCGCCCGAACCGAGCGGCGAACATTCCTAAAATTGCTGCGGAAGCTCGCCTGATGACGCCCACCTACGAACGGCCGGAGAGTTTGAAGGCCGCGCTGGACCTGCTACCCAAGCGGCCGTGGACGCTCCTCGCCGGCGGGACAGATGTCTATCCCGCGGCGACCGAAGCCTTTGCCTGGGGCCGGGCGGGGCCGGCGCATGTTCTCGACCTCACGGCCGTCGATGGTCTCTCCTCGATCGAAGAGAAAGCTGACGCCTTTCGCATCGGGTGCCTGGTGACCTGGACCGGCCTGATCGAGGCCGGATTGCCGAATTGGTTCGACTGCCTGCGTTTGGCGGGGCGTGATGTCGGCGGCGTGCAAATTCAGAACCGCGGAACGTTGGTCGGTAATATTTGTAACGCCTCGCCCGCGGCCGATGGGATTCCAGCGCTTCTCGCATTGGATGCCGAGGTCGAGCTGCGGTCGGCAGGGGGGCATCGGACGGTGCCACTCGAAGAATTCGTTCTCGGTAATCGCCGGACGGTTCGCCATGCTGACGAACTCGTTGCGGCGATCCTGATCCCGAAGCGTGGTTGCGGAGCGCGTTCGACATTCAGCAAGCTTGGCGCGAGGCGTTATCTCGTTATCTCGATCGCGATGGTTGCCGCGCTGGTCGAAACCGATTCATCGGGGCGGATCGGACACGCCCGCGTTGCCGTCGGCGCCTGTTCCGAAGTCGCACGGCGATTGCCCGAGCTCGAGACGGCGATAACCGGCCGATCGATCGAAGAGCCGCTTGACGCGCACGTCGATGAAGCAATGTTTTCGGCACTGTCGCCAATCGACGATGTCCGCGGCAGCGGCGAATTCCGCCGGGCGGCGGCCCTGGTCTTGGTGCGCCGCGCCCTTGCCGCGCTGCGCGCGGACAGGAAGGCTGCGGCATGAACGACAGCGGCCGCACTGTCGAAACGGGAACGCGGTTCACCTTGAACGGCCAGCCGGTCTCCTGCGGCGGCGACCCGTTCCGGCGTCTGACTAACGTGTTGCGCGACGAGTTCGGCCTGACCGGCACCAAGTCCGGCTGCGATGCGGGCGACTGCGGCGCCTGTACCGTGTTGATCGACGGGCGCCAAGTCTGCGCCTGCATGGTGCCGCTCGCCCAGGTATCGGGTGCGGCGGTCGACACCGTCGAGGGCCTCGGTGCCGCGGGAAAGCTGACCGCGCTGCAGCGCGCGTTTCTGCATTACGGTGCTGCGCAATGCGGTATTTGCACGCCGGGCATGCTGATGGCGGCGCGTGAGTTGCTTGCCCGTAATCCCAATCCCGACGAGGCCGCAGTCGAGGATGCGCTCGGCGGCGTGCTCTGCCGCTGCACCGGATACCGGCCGATCGTCCGCGCCGTCGTCGAGGCGCACCGGTTCATAGACGCCTCCGATGCCGTCACCATAGATGGCCCCAGCGTCGGCACACGAATGGCTCGGGTCGACGGCCACGCCAAGGTCTCGGGAAGCGACCTGTTTGGCGCCGATGCGGCGCCGGAAGACGCGCTGTGGCTGCGGGCCGTCCGTTCGCCGCACGCCCGCGCGACATTCACGTTCGGCGACCTGGACGCCTTCCGCGCGGCGCATCCCGGTCTCGCTGCGATCCTGACCGCTGCCGACGTGCCGGGCGCAAACAGTTTCGGCATCAACCCGCACATCAAGGACCAGCCGGCCTTCGCCGCGGGTTGGATACGGTTCCGCGGCGAGACGGTTCTGGCACTCGTCGGCGAACGTGCGGCGGTGGAGGCGATTTCCTTCGCCGAATTACCGATCGAATGGACGCTCGAAGACCCGGTAACCGGTGTGGCCGCCGCCTCGTCCAAAGGCGCGGCACCGGTCCATGAATCGCACCCCGACAATCTGCTGGTTCAAGGCAGTCTCAATAAGGGCGATGTCGAAGCAGCGTTCGCGGCTGCCGCAGTTACGGCGGACGGAGAATTGCAGACAGCGTTCGTCGAACACGCCTATATCGAACCCGAAGCCGGTTACGCGCGGCGCGTCGGCAATCGCATCGAGATCGCCGCCAGCACGCAAGCGCCTTATATGGACCGCGACGATTGCGCGCGTATTCTCGGTATTGCGGCGGATGCGGTGCGCATCGTGCCGACGGCCTGCGGCGGCGGTTTCGGCGGCAAGCTAGATCTGTCGGTTCAACCGCTTTTGGCGGTTGCGGCGTGGAAACTCGATAAGCCGGTGCGCTGCGTTTACACGCGGATCGAATCGATGGCTTCCAGCACGAAGCGCCATCCCGCGTCGATCCAAGGCCGGGCGGCGGCGGATGCGGAGGGCAACCTTCTGGCGATCGAGATGGCGGCGGATTTCAACACCGGCGCTTACGCCTCCTGGGGGCCGACCGTCGCCGACCGCGTGCCGGTGCATGGCAGCGGGCCCTATTTTGTTCGCAACGTGCGCATGGCGACGCGTGCGATCTACACCAACGAACCGCCATCCGGCGCTTTTCGAGGATTCGGCGTACCGCAGACGGCGATAATACAGGAACAGCTCTACGACGATCTTGCGTTGGCGCTCGGCATGGACCCGTTCGAATTCCGCTACCGCAACGCGATCCGGGCCGGACAGCCGACCGCGACGGGACAAGTGCTCGAAGCGAGCGTGGGCCTCACCCAATGCCTCGATGCCTTGCGCCCGCATTGGCAGCGATTGAGGCAGGAAGCGGACGCGGCGAACGCGGCCGATAACGGCAGTACACGTCGGGGAGTCGGGGTCGGGTGCATGTGGTACGGCTGCGGCAATACGTCGATGTCAAACCCGTCGACCGTCCGCGTCAGCCTGTCGCGCGAGGGCCGGTTGACCCTGTTCAACGGCGCGGTCGATATCGGTCAGGGATCCTATACCGTCGTGCTGCAGATATGCGCCGATGCGCTTGGCCTGCCGCCTAACGCTTTCGACCTGGTGCACGGCGATACCGATTTGACCCCCGATGCCGGCAAGACCTCGGCGTCGCGCCAGACGTTCGTCACGGGCAAGGCGGCCTATCTCGCCGGTCGCGATTTGCGGGCCGGTATATTGCGGTTTGCCAATGCGGGCGAGGGTGCCGAAATCGCGCTCGAAGGCGCAATTGCGACGGTGCGCGAAGACGATCGCGAAACCAAACTGGCTTTGGCAGCGCTTCCAAGCCTGGACGAGGCCGGCACGGTCATGGTCGGTGAGGGCCGCTTCGATCCGCCGACGAAACCCTTGGACGGGAACGGGCAGGGCGTGCCGTACGCGACCTACGGTTTCGCCGCGCAGGTCGCCGACCTCGAAGTCGACACAGCGCTGGGAACCGTGAACCTTCGCCGCATCGTCGCGGCGCACGATGTCGGCCGGGCGATCAATCCGAACCTGGTCGAGGGACAGATTTATGGCGGGATCGCGCAAGGCATCGGTTTTGCCCTGATGGAGGAATACCTCCCTGGAAGGACCGAGAACCTGCACGACTATCTGATACCCACCGTCGGCGATGTGCCGGAGATCGACGTCATCCTGATCGAGGACGAAGAGCCCTTGGGCCCGTATGGGGCGAAGGGCATCGGCGAACCGGCCCTGGTGCCGACGGCGCCGGCGATATTCGGGGCGATACGGCACGCGACGGGCGTCAAAGTGACGCGCGTGCCGCTATTGCCGCATCGCCTCTTCGAAGAACTGCAAAAGCGGAACGGCTGAACCAAGGAGAAACGCCATGGCGAAGCGAGCAAAGCCACCGGCCAAGGGCGAACAACCGGCCGGGATAGACCGCACGGAAATGTTCGGCGCGCGCGAAGGCGAAGACGGGATCATCCGCTGCGACGCCTGCCCGGTGCTGTGCCGAATCCGACCGGGCCGCGCGGGGGCCTGCGCGCGATACGCCAATCAGGACGGCCGGTTGATCCGGACCGACCCGCTGGTCATGGCCGAGCGGACGGCGCGCGACGGCGGCGCCATGGTGCCGTTCCTCGAGGCCGAAGAGGATTGGGACGGCAATCCGGTCACCGGCGAGCAGGTGTTCGTGACGGGGATCGGCGCGGGAACGACCTATCCCGACTACAAGCCGGCGCGCTTTATCGTCTCCAGCGAATTTGAGGGCGTGGATACGGTCACCGTCGTCTCGGAAGGCATCTTCAGCTATTGCGGCGTCAAGGTGAAGATCGATACCGACCGTCATCTCGGCTCGGAGACCGCCGTGGTCCGGGCCCGGGGCCAGCATGTCGGGCATGTCACCACGGCGGAATACGGCTCGCAGATGCTGTCGCTCGGCGGCGTACGCCACCTGACCGGGGGCAGCAAGAAGGAGGGCTCGGTTACCTGCGATACCCTGATGGCGCTGTGCAACAAGGAACCCGTCGAGCTCGAGATCGACGACGGCGCCAAGCTTGTGATCGAAGCGGACAAACCGCCGATCGTCGACGGCGTCGAAGAGCAACGCATGCGGGTCGGGTGCGGATCGGCGACCATCGGCATCTTCGCCAAACAATGGCTCGGCCATGCCGACGAGGTGGTGGTGGTCGACGACCACATTACCGGTGTCCTGTCCGAACATCAGGCCGGGAAGGTGCTGGACATGAAACCGACGGGAATCCGGATTCGCGGCCGCAGGTCGACGGCGGGCCGGTACTTCCAGGTCGCCGAACCCGGACAAGGCTGGGGCGGTACCGACATCACCGATCCGCTGAGCATCATCGAGACCATCGACCCGAAGTTCGCCTGGCCGGGCATGCGCCTGTTGATGACCAGCACGACCGGCGAGGATTCGATTTTCTGCGAGCTCGACGAGGCGCTGCGGCCGATGGAGAAGGAGATGCCCGATCAACTCGCGGCGGTGGTCCAGCGCATCGGCGAGAATTGCGAGCCGTCGCTCGCGACGGTGCTGTTCATGGCCGGCGCCGGCGGCTCGCTCCGGGCCGGCGTGACGGAAAACCCCGTGCGGCTGACCCGTTCGGTCCGGGCGCGCGTGACGCGCGTCACCCTGGGCGGCGCGCCGGCCTATATCTGGCCGGGCGGCGGGATCACCGTGATGGTCGACGTCGCCCGCATGCCTGAAAAATCCTTCGGTTATGTGCCGACCCCAGCGATTGTCGCGCCCATCGAATTCACGCTGTCGCGTGCCAATTACGCCGAGTTGGGCGGGCATGTCGACGCGGTTACGCCGCTGGACGAGGTTGTTGCGGAATTTCGGGAAACGGCGCGTCGCACGGCATCGCAGCCGGAAAACCCTTGGCCGTTGCAGTCACGGGAATTGAAGTAGCGGCGCTGCGATGGAGACCGCGCGCCATATGACCCGATCCGGTCCCGCGGCTCAGCTTGCGCGGCTGTCCGGCGGCCGGCTTCACCTCAACGAGGGCCCGATCGACCTCGTGATCGGCGCCGACGGAGACGCGGCCGCGGTGCGTGCGGCCTATGCCAAGGCCTCGCATCGTTTCGAGGGGTTGTTGTCCGAGTTGGTTTCCGAACTACCCGCATTGCGCACGCCTGTCGGCGATAGCGGCCCTGTGCTTAATGGCGCCGTGGCGCGCCGCATGCTGGTGGCGGTCCGACCGCACCGTTCCACCTTCGTGACGCCGATGGCGGCGGTTGCCGGTGCCGTTGCCGACGAGGTTCTCGCCGCCATGGCCGTGACGCCGGGCCTCGCCAAGGCCTATGTCAACAATGGCGGCGACATCGCGGTTCATTTGCCGCCGGGCGAAAGTTTGACCATCGGTGCCGTGTCGCGCCTTGCGGCGGCATCGCCCGACGGTGCCGTCAGATTGTCCGCCGGCGACGGTATCGGCGGCATTGCGACAAGCGGCGCCGGCGGACGTAGCTTCTCGCTCGGCATCGCGGATGCCGTAACCGTCCTGGCGCAAGATGCCGCGGCGGCCGATGTCGCGGCGACGTTGATCGGCAACGCGGTCGATTGCGATCACGCCGCGGTCGAGCGCGCGCCCGCAACGTCGTTGGATCCGGACAGCGATCTCGGCGACCGTCTCGTTACACGGCGGGTCGGAGAGTTGCCGGCGGATATGGTCGCCGAAGCGCTCGCGCGCGGTAAGGCCTCTGCCCAGCGCATGCTGGAACGGAAGCTGATCGTCGGCGCGCTGATCGGGTGCCAAGGTCAATTCGCGGCCGTCGGCGCGAAACAGCTTCGTGGAGCCCCAAACAAATTCATTGGAACGCAATACAGCTGACGGGCTGTGTTTCTCGTTGTCTCGACGCAGATAAATCGCCGTCGAACGATTTGACGGCGGTCGGTGAGAATATTGCCGCAGTGAAGCGCTTCGCCAGCGGTACGGTAACAGATGTCGTTCAATCCACGCCGGCCGGGAACATTCCCCTAAACCGACTCTCCAATCATCCCCGTAGTTCCGCGAAGGCCAGCGGTAGTTGCACTATCTCGCCGCGCGCCGCGGACAGGTTCATGGTGAAGACGCCGAACGTGGCGTCCTTCGACAGCACCTTGTCGGACGATAGCGCAAAAATCGACACCGGCTCCAGGCCTTCTATCAGCCACAGGCTCATATCCAGGCTGTGGGTGCCGGACACCACCATCGGCGTCAGGTTCCGGCGCTGATTGGTGCGCTGGGTGCTCGCCTACTTTCCTCAAATACGACAGCGATACCGTCGGGAGATGAGGCTAATGGTCGAAGTCGCTATCTGTGATGGTAAACCTGTTGTCTTCGAAGGCCAGCTGTATAGCGGCAAAGATTTTTTCGCGGTGTTTCAGGTACAACGAGAGAACTCTATTTGGGCTCAATTCGGGCAAGCCAAAAACGTCATCGAGCGTTTTGGTGGAAATTTAGAACTCGTACGTTCCGACATCATTGGATGCGGGGATGCGAACAATTCCCCGGACAAAATCGAATGCCGGGTCTTCAAAGATAAAGGGCACGTTAATTACTCTAACCATCACGATGGTCGTAACAGGCATATGTGCCGTTGCGGTGAGTGTGCAAGGTCCGATACTAGGACCGGGGACGGCATGTGACGCTAATCGAAACGACAGATAGTCGACAGAGGTTTAAGTCCTGCCGGCAGCCCACTGCCCCGCTAACGGTTGAGAACAGAGACATGAGATTAGGTCGGGCAATAGCGCTAATTCGCACCGCAGCCGGGCAGACGCGAGCCCATGCCGCCGCACAAATCGGCATTGGAAGGTCTACGGTTTGTTGGTAAGCGTTCGTTCAGGCCGTGGAATCAGCGCGGGCGTTTCCATTCGCCCCGGCCGATTTTAGCGATTGAGGGTGCGTTTCCAATCCCGTCGCAGGGGCCGGAGCCAGACATCCTTTTTAGGCTTGTCGGACTGCCTGTCC
>JAKZTB010000341.1:0-6308 GCA_047517345.1 Alphaproteobacteria bacterium | reverse complement strand
CTCAGAAAGGCCGCCGCCCGCACCGTCGATGACCTCTGGGCTGCCATCGCCGAGATCATCGAGCTATTCACACCAACCGAATGCGCAAACTTCTTCGTCAACTCAGGATATGACCCAGAATGATCGGAAAATGCTCTAGTGTCAACGGCCCCGGATAAATCGGATATTCTTTCCGGGATGCTCAGGAACGCATTGGCTCGGTGCGGAAATTCTGGCAGACATGCGCTTGTAACACCTCAAATCGACAGCTGATTGCATGAACGACACAGAGTTCCCGGACGTAACGCACGATTTCATCCGCGACCAAATTCGCGAGGATTTGGCCGGCGGCACGGTTAAAAGCGTCGTGACGCGATTTCCGCCGGAGCCCAACGGCTATTTGCATATCGGTCATGCCAAATCAATCTGCCTCAATTTCGGCATCGCCGAGGAATTCGGCGGGCGCTGCAATCTGCGTTTCGACGACACCAACCCGGCCAAGGAGGAGCAGGAATTTATCGATGCCATTCAGGACAATGTTCGCTGGCTGGGCTTCGATTGGGGAGGGCACGTCAAGTTCGCCTCCGACAATTTCGAACAGCTTTACCAATGGGCCGAGCATTTGATCGAAGCCGGCAAGGCCTATGTGGATGATCTGTCGGCCGACGAGATGCGCGAATACCGCGGCACCCTGACCGAGCCAGGCCGGAACAGCCCCCACCGCGACCGGTCGGCGATTGAGAACCTCGATCTGTTTCACCGCATGCGCGCCGGTGAGTTCGCCGATGGCGCCAAGGCGCTGCGCGCCAAGATCGACATGGCGTCGGGCAATATCAATCTGCGCGACCCGGTGCTGTACCGCATCCTGCGCAGCCCCCATCCGCGCACCGGCGATACATGGTGTCTCTATCCCACCTATGATTTCGCCCATGGTCAGACCGATGCCATCGAAGGCGTCACCCATTCGCTGTGCACCCTCGAGTTCGAGGATCACCGGCCGCTTTACGACTGGCTGCTGGAAAACCTGCCGGTGCCCAGCCGCCCCCGCCAGTACGAACTTTCCCGTCTCAATCTGACCCACACGGTGCTTTCGAAACGTCTTCTGACGCAGCTCGTCGAGCAGAAACACGTCGCCGGCTGGGACGATCCCAGACTGCCCACCCTTGCCGGAATGCGGCGCCGCGGCGTGCCGGCGGAAGCCCTGCGCGACTTTATCGCCCGGCTCGCCATCTCCAAAAGCGACAGTACGGTCGAAGCGGCCATGCTCGATCATTGCGTTCGCGAACTGCAGAACAGAACCGCCGAACGCCGCATGGCCGTGCTGCGGCCCCTGAAAATCGTGATCGAAAACTATCCCGAAGGCGAGGAAGAGGAGCTTGAGGCGGTCAACCATCCGGGCGATCCCGATCGCGGCACCCGCATGGTGCCGTTCTCGCGCGAAATCTATGTGGAACGCGAGGATTTCATGGAGGACCCGCCGAAGAAATTCTACCGCCTGGGGCCGGGCCGCGAGGTCCGCCTGCGGTTCGCCTATTTCGTGACCTGCACCGAGGTGATCAAGGATGCGGCGGGCACTGTGACCGAGCTGCGCTGCACCTATGACCCGGCGACACGGGGCGGTAATGCCCCGGACGGCCGCAAGGTCCGGGGCACCATCCATTGGGTATCCGCCAAGCATGCCGTGGCGGCCGAGGTGCGGCTCTACGACAATCTGTTCACCGTCCAGAACCCCGCCGCCGACGGAGATTTTCTGGCACACCTCAACCCGGACTCGATTGAAATATTACCGGACTGCCTACTGGAGCCTTCGCTAAAACAGGTGGCCGCGGACGAAGCGGTACAGTTCGAACGTCTGGGCTATTTCTGTCTCGATCCCGACGCGACCGACGACAGGCCGGTGTTCAACCGCACCATCGGTCTTCGCGACAGCTGGGCCAAAACGCAAGCCAAGGGTTAGGCGCCGCGTCGCCGCAAATTGAGCCTCACTACCAGGATCGGTAGATTGACGCTGTTCGCCCGTTGTGGAAGAATTTTGCGGGCATGGGTTCAGGCATCACGAAAAGGTCGGGTATGACGGATTATGATACGGAGACCCTCCGCGATCTTGTGAAGCCCGACCGGGTGCATCGCGATTTCTATACCAGCTCTGACGTCTTCGATCTGGAGATGGAGCGCATCTTTGGCCGCGCGTGGTTGATCGTCGGCCATGCAAGCCAGGTGCCAAATCCCGGCGACTACATCACGACGACCCTTGCCCGCCAGCCGGTGATCATGAGCCGCCACAGCGACGGCGAGGTTCACCTGCTGTTCAACCGCTGCACCCATCGCGGTGCGCAAATCTGCACCGAGCAAAAAGGCAACGGCAAGCGGTTCGAGTGCCCTTATCATGGATGGGTTTACCACACCGACGGCAGCCATGCCGGCGCGCCTTATCCGAAACGCTACACCGAAGAATTCCTCGGCAGCGGCGCGCTTGATCTCACGCGGGTGCCGCGCAGGGCGGTCTATCGCGGTTTCGTGTTTGGCAGCCTCAGCGCCGATGGTCCCGATCTCGATGAATTTCTCGGGCCCATGAAGAGCCACATCGACGACATGGTCGACCGCGCGCCCGACGGGGAACTCGACGCCTGCGCCGGGGTATTCCGATACCGGTTCAAGGCCAACTGGAAAATCCAGATGGAGAACCAGAACGATCTGTACCACCCCATGTTCACCCATGCCTCGACCACCGCCGAAGACGGCACGCAGTTCCGGCGTCAGGGCGCCGCGGAGGATGAGGCGGGCAAGGTAAAGCTGCTGGAGGAAAAATCGGCGCTTAACGAGCAATGGGAGGGGCTGCCCGTCGGTGGTCACCGCTACGGTCATACATACATGGGCATGTTTCCCATGGACAAAGCCAATAGCGGTCCGGTCCATGAGCGATACAAGGCCGCCATGGAAGCCAGCTACGGCGATCGTGCCGCCGACGCCATGAAGGTGACACGGCACAACAGCATCTTCTATCCGCAATGGTCGATCCAGTACCTGACCCAGCATATCAGGGTGATGAACCCCATCTCGGTCGATTGCACCGAAAACATCATCATTCCCCTCAAGCTGAAGGGCGCGCCGGAGGAGATGTGGCGCGCGGCGCTCAGAAGCAACAATAACAGTCACTCGCCATCGGGGATGGTGATGTCGGACGACATGGAGGTCTGGGTCAGGTGCCAGGACGGGCTGGCGGCCGTAGGCAGCGACTGGGTGGTGTTCGCGCGCGGCATGGACGAAGAAGTTGCCGATAATCTGGGAAATTACGAAGGGCGCGGTACGTCCGAGGTTTGCGCCCGCCATGAGCATCTTGCCTGGCTGGATTATATGTGCGGCGAGCGCTGATTTTCGTGGATTCCGACGTCGAAAAATTTCTGATCCGCGAGGCACGTCTGCTGGACGAACGCCGCTTCGAAGAATGGATGAATTTATTCGCCGAAGACGGTTATTACTGGGTGCCGGCCGCGCCCGATCAGGTCGATCCCTACGACAACGTCTCTATCTTTTTCGATGACCGCGAGGTGATGAAAACCCGTCTGCAGCGGCTCGATCATCCCAAAATTCATTCGCAGAAACCGGCCAGCCGCACCTGTCATTATGTGTCGAACATTCATATCGACGAGGATCATCCTGTGGACGGCGAGATTCTGGTCCGGTCCAACCTCATGATGCTGGAATACCGGCTCGACAAGCAAACCACCTATGGCGGCCATTGCCGTCACCTGCTGCGCCTGAAACCCGACGGCGCCTTCGAGATTGCCTGGAAACGCGTCGATTTGATCAATTGCGATGGTACGCTGGAGATGTTGTCGGTCCCGTTTTGAGACCGGGCGGTGCGTCGGTCACGAAGATGTCAATTCCCGTGATTGGCGCCACGCGACACCAACGGCAATATGTGCAACAGAATGACGGGGCTGGGGCCATCATGCCGGCTGTTGCGGATAAAGATACGAGTCGAGGACAGGTTGGTGGCAAATTCCGGCATTCCATGCTCTTCGCCGCCGCCTGCCTCGCCGGTTCGACGGCGTCGGCCGAGCTTTTGGCGTCACGCGACAGTTGGAAACAACTCCATGTCCCTAACCGGCCGGCCGCGACATTCGTATTTGACAGAACCGGTAGCCTGACCGTCCAGACCGACAATTCGGTCGCGTTCCTGTACCGGGACGTCGCAGGCGAAACTTCGCGGCTCCCACGAACATTGTCGTGGCGATGGCGCCTTGAGCGGGCCTTTGCCCATACGGATCTCGCGACAAAAGGGAAGGATGACCGCCCAATTGCGATCCATTTGTGGTTTTCCGACGCCGACCAACCGTCGGTGTTCGGCCCGTTGGGATGGATTTTCGGGTACCCCCATATCACCCATACGCTGACCTATGTGTTGGGCGGCAATCACCGACCGGGTAGTGTTATCACCAATCCCTACTACGACAATGGCGCCATATTGGTCCTGCGGGGAAAGACGGTCGCGACCGGACACTGGTATACCGAGATGCGGAACATCGAACGCGATATCGAAACCTCGTTCCCATCAATACCTAGTTTGAAATCATTGAAATATATCGCAATTTCAGCCGACACGGATGACACTGGCGGTGACAGTCTCGCACGCATGACAGGCTTGCGGCTCTCCGGTTTGGGACATGAAACCCGATAATTTCGAAAACCGACTGGCGGCGTTAACCGCAAAGACGGCCGCGGCGCAGAACCAGAGTCCGCTTGATTTTGACTGGGATCCGCCGATCAGGCTACCCATCTGGCTCCCCAGCCGACTGGCCGCCTCGGCCATAACACATTTTCATGTGGGCGAATTGGCCACGGCCAGTATGTGCAGCCAGATCCGCAATCGTCTCGACATGTCCATTGGCCGCGACTTCCTCGAGGCGCAAGCGCTCGACGAGGTGCGTCACGCGCGGCTTTACGGTCTTTACCTCGACAAGCTGGGCGGGCCCGATTTCCGGCCACCGGGCTTCGGCCGGATCTATGACCGCGCGGCATCCTGGCAGGGGGCACCGCAAGCGATCATCCTCGCCTTTCATGGCATCCTGGAAGGCGAATCCATGCGGCTTCAGCAGGCCATCGACAAATGGCTGCCGTGCCCGCTGTTCAAGAAAATCAGCGCCGTGATCGCGCGTGACGAAGCGCGCCACATTGCGTTCGGCAGGCTGTATTTACGGGCAACGCTGCCATGCCTGCCCCAAAATGAGCAGCTGCGCATTTACCAATGGATTCGCGCGCTGTGGTTCGAAGCGGTCCGCGGCGCGCTCTCACACTTCGCGCGTCCGGGCATGGGACAGGCCTATGGCGGCTTGGCCGGCTGGATGGCGAACGAATGGCGGAAGCGGGTTGATGATATGGAAGAACTGTACCTTTTTACCCCCGAGGAACGCCTGGAATTCGCCGGCCCATGCTGATCTCGATCATCATCCCGACCCTGAACGAGGCTTCGATGCTGCCGGCGACCCTCGCGTCGCTGCGCCGGCAGGAAAGTGACCTGGAGATCATCGTCTGCGACGGCGGCAGCACCGATGGGACCCCGGATATCGCCCGCGATGCCGGTACGAGAATTGTGTTGGCCGAATGCGGCCGCGGGCAGCAGCTGGCAGCCGGGGCACATCAGGCGACGGGCGATGTGCTGGTTTTCCTCCATGCCGATACGGTGCTGGCCCCCGGCGCGATGGGAGCCGTTTGCGGTGCCCTTGCCGATCCCGCCATTGCCGGCGGCAATTTTCGCGTCCTGTTCGACGGCCCGTCCGACTTCGCGGCCTGGCTCACCGGTTATTATGCCTGGCTGCGCGGCCATGCGCTGTATTACGGCGATTCGGTGATTTTCCTGCGGCGCACGGTTTATGAGGCAATCGGCGGCATCAAACCCATCGCACTGATGGAAGATTATGATCTGGTTCGCCGGCTCGAAGCCTTCGGCCAAACTATCTGTATCGATACGCCACCGGTCATCACCTCATCGCGCCGCTTCGACGGCCGCAAGCCGTGGCGGATCTATTCACAGTGGGTGATGATCCATGCGCTCTATTACCTGCGCGTCAGACCCGAATTGCTTGCCCGCCTATACCGGTCGGCGGCTCATAGGTCTGGCACAACCGTTGACGGGCCGGTCTGAGACGAGGGCGATCGCATAGGGACCAAGACCTGTAACCGCCGTCCGCAGGCGCTCTACGGCGTCGTGGTGCGTCCTTCGAGACGCTCGCGGGGCTCGCTCCTCAGGATGTAACAGGGGCAAAAGCCCGGGCGCTCAGGTATCGGCGCGTTGTCGAATAAGATCTGGCAAGGGAGGGATAGAGGGA
>JAKZTB010000340.1:0-27547 GCA_047517345.1 Alphaproteobacteria bacterium | reverse complement strand
CCGCTTCTGGCGGTGCGGAGCGTTCCCACCTTCTCCTGCTCGACCCTGCCGTCGTGACAAAATCCTGCCTTGGAGCGGCCCATTGTCACGAATAGCCGTTTTCGGCCGTTCGTCTCGACACAAAAACGCACTAAATCAATGCCTAGATTTTCCATACCAGACCCACACCCTCAACGTCTCGCTGGTGAAGGACGATCTTGCCTACAGCTTGAATGACACCGGGGCGAAGTTGCTGGTCGTCGACGAAGAACTGGCAGACGCCTACAACGCGGCCGCGCCGCTGCTTGATTTCCGTCCACGCCTTTTCGTGCATGGCGCAGTCGAGGCCATTGCGGAGGCAGCCCCGCTTAGCAACCTGCTGACCGGCGCGGAAACACTGCCAGACGTTGATGTAAAAAGCACCGATCCCATGGCGATCGTCTATACCGGCGGCAGCACCAGCATGCCGAAGGGCGTCCTCGTCTCGCATCTCTATTATATCGCCGCTGCGATCCGCTATGTGGAAATCGCCGAAGCCACCGACGAGGATGTTCATTACGCCAATTCGCACTTCTTCCATATTGGCGGGCAGCAATTCGCCATTACCGGGCCGCTCTATTGCGGCATGACCGGGATCATGGATAAGTGGTTCAGCGCCTCGAACTATTGGAACATCGTCCATAAATACGGCGCCACGATCATCGATCCGCTCGGCACGATGATGGCGGTATTGCTGCGGCGGCCCGCGTCGGAGCTCGACAGGTCCCACAAGGTGCGGGTCGGCGTCGGGATCGCGTCGAGCCAGGTGCGGCGCGAGCTGCGCGACGAGTTCGAGGCGCGGTTCGGGGCGCCGATGCTGGAAGTCTATTCGATGACCGAGATGGGCGTGCTGATGTGCAGCGAACGGATGCACGATCGGCGCACCGGCTCTTGCGGCCGGCCGCACGGCTGGGCCGAGGTCATGATCGTCGATGCCGACGACAATCGGGTGCATGTGAACACGCAGGGCCAGATCCTGTTCCGACCCAAGGTTCCGAACACCTACATGATCCGATACGTGAACAAGGAGAAGGAGACACTCGAGGCGTGGCGGAACCTCTGGTACCACTCCGGCGACCTGGGCTATGTCGACGATGAGGGATATATCTTTTTCGTCGGCCGGGAGGCGCATTGGATCCGCCGCCGCGGCGAGAATGTCTCCGCCTTCGAAGTCGAGAAATCGCTCACGCCGCATGAGGCGGTGGTCGATTGCGCCGCCGTCGGCGTTCCCTCGGAGATCGGCGAGGAGGATATCAAGATTTATGTACAGCTGGCGGAAGATGCCGAGCGTCCGGAACCGGCCGAACTCGTCGCCTGGTGCAAGGCGCGCATCGCCTTCTTCAAGGTGCCGCGCTATGTCGAGTTCGTCGATTCGTTCCCGCGGACGATGACGAAGAATGAAATCGCACGGCACGAACTGCGCGAACGCGGCATTGGCAACGCCTGGAACAGTACGATCAACGGTTGGATCGGAGAGGAATAAGGGTGGTTGAGTACAGGGAAATTGCGAATGGGCTCCGCTTCCCAGAAGGACCGGTGGCACTGCCCGACGGCAGTGTGCTGGTCGTCGAAATCGCCGCCGGCCGCCTGTCGCGGGTTGCGCCGGACGGTGCGGTATCGGTTGTTGCGGAGACCGGCGGCGGGCCGAACGGCGCCGCCATCGGACCGGACGGTCGGTGCTACCTCTGCAACAATGGCGGCATGGTCTTCCACATGCGGGATGGCATGCATCTGCCGGGTCACGCGCTGGACGACGCCCGGACTGGGTGGATAGAGGCCGTCGATCTGCAGAGCGGCGACGTCGAAGTCCTGTACCGCGAATGCAATGGACAGCCGCTGCGCGCGCCGAACGATCTGGTCTTCGACGCCGACGGCGGGTTGTGGTTCACCGACCATGGCAAGAGCCGGGAGCACAGCCGCGATAAGGGTGGTGTCTTCTACGCCAAGACCGACGGCTCGTCGATCCGGCAGCTGGTGCGCTACATGGATGGGCCGAACGGGATAGGCCTGTCGCCCGACGGCAAGACGCTTTACGCCGCGGAGACGCCGACCGGACGTGTCTGGGAATTCGACGTGACCGGGCCGGGCGAGATTTCGAAGGCGCCGGGCCCCGCACCCTGGACGCGCGGGCGGCTGTTGGCCAATCCGGACGGGTACCACCTGTTCGATTCACTGGCCGTCGACAGCGGCGGCAATATCTGCATCGGGTCGATCCCCGGCAACATTTCGGTCGTCTCGCCGGACGGCAAGACGTGCGAAGACCTGGCGATGCCCGACCCGTTCCCGACCAACATCTGCTTCGGCGGCCCGGATTTGAAAACGGCCTACATTACCCTGTCCGGTGCCGGCCGTCTGATCGCCATGGCGTGGCCGCGTCCCGGCTTGCCGCTGAATTTCTTGAACTGATCGACGGATATGTCACGTAAACCCAACATTCTGCTCATCTCTTCCGATCAGCAGCGGGGCGACTGTTTCGGTTTCGAGGGGCGGTCCGTTAAGACACCGCATCTCGACCGGCTGGCGCGGCAGGGCACGCGGTTCTCGACTTGCATTACGCCGGGCGTGTTCTGTCAGCCGGCGCGGGCCTTGATGCTGACGGGGCTGCTGCCCTATACGCATGGCGTCGCCGACAACGGCATCAATCTCGACCCCGCCATCGGCGAGGCCGGATTTGCCGGGACCTTGGCGCGCGCCGGATACGACACCGGCTTCTTCGGCAAGGCGCATTTCTCGACCAAGACGACGTACAAGCCGACCGACACGCCGGAATGCAATGCCGGTTCGCAGACCTATCCCGAGGACTGGTGCGGTCCTTATATGGGGTTCGAGCATGTCGAGTTGATCGTGCACGGGCATCTCAACAAGGCGCGCGACAACAAGCGCCCGCCTATCGGCCAGCATTACGAGCGGTTCTTTTTCAGCCGCGGTGTGTCGGAAGGCGAGGCGCTCGACCTGTGGGCCGTCGAATTGCCGCCGCATACCGGCGCAGCGCAAACCTGGCATTCCGCCCTGCCGGTGCAGTGGCACAGCAGCACCTGGATCGGCGACCGCAGCATCGAGTGGCAGCGCAGGCGAAACGGCGCGAAACCGTTCTGCACTTGGATATCGTTTCCCGACCCGCATCACGCCTTCGATTGCCCGGAACCGTGGAGCCGGTTGCACCACCCGGACGAGGTGGAACTGCCGGAACACCGCACACTCGATCTCGACCGGCGTCCCTGGTGGCACGAAGCGTCGCTGACCGGCAAACCGATGGTCGACGACCCGGAAATCCGCCGTTACCGGCTGAAGGGTCAGCGGGTGCCGCCGCAGACCGACATGCAATTGCGCGACATGACGACGAACTATTACGGCATGATCTCGCTGATCGACCACAATGTCGGCCGCATTCTCGATGCGCTGGCAGTAAATGGGCAGGCCGAAAATACCATCGTGGTCTTCGCCAGCGACCATGGCGACATGCTGGGTGACCACGGGCTCTACCTGAAGGGCCCGACCCTGTACGAAGGCGTGCTGCGCGTGGGATTGATCGTGCAGGGGCCTGGCATCCCGGCGGGGAAGATCGTCGGCGACCCGGTCTCCACACTCGATTTGACGCCTTTCTTCTACGACTGGGCTGGGCTCGCGACACCGGATGACTTGCAAGGACAAAGCCTGCAGCCGCTGATCGCCGGCGATCCGGGTGCGGCCCGCGCCGTCGCGCACAGCGAGTGGTTCGTGCACAAATCCCGCTCGGGCATCGACCTCGACCTGCGGCTGGTGCGCACTGCGACCCACAAGCGCACGTTCGAGATGCTCTCCGGCGCGGGCGAGCTCTACGATCTGGTCAACGACCCGACCGAAATGGACAATCTGTTCGACGATCCGGGTTCCGCGCCCGTCCGCCAGGAGCTGGAAGTGGCGCTGCGTTCCAGGCCAGGTCCGATTCTAAAAACATTTCCGCTGCAGATCGGTATGGCGTAGGGGGTGCACGCCCCCCGTTGGTGATGCTTTACTGTTCCGAACGGTGTTCAGGGCAGGGAGGCGATCATGGATCTTGGAATAGCGGGCCGAAACGCCATCGTATGCGCATCGAGCCGCGGGCTTGGCAAGGGCTGCGCTATGGCGTTGGCCAAGAACGGCGTCAACGTCGTCGTCAACGGCCGCGACGAGGCGGTCACCATGGCGACGGCGGAGGAAATCCGCGACGCGACCACCGTCGACGTCACACCGGTCATCGCCGATGTGTCCTCCATGGGTGGGCAGAAGGCGCTGCTGGCGGCCTGTCCCGCGCCCGATATCCTGGTCAATAACAATGGCGGCCCGCCGTTCCGCGATTTCCGCGACCTGTCGCGCGAGGACATGCTGGAAGGCGTAACCATGAACTTCGCGACGCCGATCGAGTTGGTGCAGGCGGTCATCGACCATATGGTCACGCAGCGCTTCGGCCGCATCGTCAACATCACCTCGGTCTCGGTGAAGCGGCCGGTGCCGGGCCTCGACCTGTCGAGCGGCGCGCGTGCCGGCCTCACGGCGTTCCTCGCCGGGGTGGCCCGGACGGTGGCGCAGCATAACGTCACCATCAACCACATCCTGCCGGGCTACATCGACACCGACCGGCTGCGCGGCGCGCTCGCCTTCAACTCGCAAAAGGCCAACATCTCGATCGAAGACGCAGCGGCGTCCTTGGCGGAGGAAGTTCCGGCCAAGCGGTTCGGCAACGCCGAAGAATTCGGCGAGGCCTGTGCCTTCCTGTGCAGCCAGCAGGCCGGCTACATCACCGGTCATAGCCTGAATCTGGACGGCGGGCTGTATGAGAGTAATTTTTAGGCGGGAGCGATCGTTATGGGTAAGTTGGACGGCAAGGTTGCGATCATCACTGGCGGGGCGGGCGGTATCGGCAGCGCGGCGGCGCGCCTCTTCGCGGCGGAAGGCGGCCAGGTCATGCTGGTCGATCTCGACGGCGACGAGATGGCGAAAACGGTCGCAGAGATCGGCGAAGACAAGGCGGCTTGCACCGTCGCCGACGTGGCCGATTCGGCGCAGACGCAAGCTTACGTCGCCGCGGCGACGGCGCGCTTCGGCGGCGTCGATATCGCGCTTCTGAACGCCGGAATCGAGGGGCAAATCAAATCGATCGCCGACTATTCCGAAGAACTTTTCGACAAGGTTATCGGCGTCAATGTACGCGGCGTTTTTTTAGGATTGAAATACGTCATGCCCGTCATGCAGGCGCGCGGCAAGGGCAGCATCGTCATCACCTCGTCGACCGCCGGAATTCGCGCTGTCGGCGGCATGTCCGCTTACGTTACGTCGAAGCACGCGGTCGTCGGTTTGATGCGCACCGCGTCCCTGGAAGGGGCGGAGCACGATATTCGCGTCAACACGGTCAATCCGTCACCGATCGATACCCGTATGATGAGCTCGATCGAAGAACAGTTCGGGCTGCCGGTCGGCGACCGCTCGAACCGTCCTATGGCGCGCCACACGCCGTTGCAGCGTTACGGCGATCCCGAAGAAGTCGCCAAGCTGATGCTGTTCCTCAGCAGCGACGACAGTTCGTTTTGCACCGGCGGCGTCTACATGGTCGATGGCGGTGTGTCGGCCGGACGGGTATGAGCGATGCAAACGCCTTCGAAACGTAATCGAACCCGTCACACGCCTTTGTTGACCGGCACATAGATAACATTGTTTTCGACCTCTCCGACGCCCGCAATCGATCCGATCTTCTCGACAACGCTACCCAATCCGCTCGGGGCGCTGACGACGCCGCCCAATACGACCTTGCCGTCTTCAACCAAGACATCGATTCCGCTGCCGAAGGGCGTATCGGCGGCATTCGCATCCAGGTACCTGCGGACATCGGCTTCGATCGCCTTGTCCGCCAGCATCCCGCACGATTCGGCAGTCTCTTTGTAGCCCCCGCCTTCCATAAGTCCGCGCAGAAGCCTGACACAACTTCTGACCGTCAGGAAACCGGTGTTGAGAACGATGTCGTAGTTTTCCGGGTCGCGCCAGTTGCGCCCGAACTGGCGCTGGATCGTGCGGCTGTGCGCGTCGTCGTTTCGTTCTATTTCGTTCCGCATCGAACGTTCATCGGACACGCCGAGGCGCTCCATCATGACGGAAACGCGCGTCGACATCGGCGCGCAGACGCGAACGCAAAGGACGTGGGAAACGTCGCGCAGCAACTGTGCGGCACCCCAACCGCGTATCAGAACATCGCCTTTGTTTGCCAGTTGCAGGACTTCGTCCGCCGTATAACGAGACATGCGCTCCAAATCGATTTTCCAGCGCTCCCACAACGGTGACCGGCCTTCAAGGAAACGGTGTACTGTGCTCTCGCCGAGGTTCAGGCGTTCCGCGATGTGATGCTAGACGAGCTCATGATGGACGACTTCGATATCGAGCGCTTTTGCGAGCCCGGCGGCGACGTCTTTGCCGAGCGTTCCCATTTCGCGGGTCATTGCGATGACGGTCATGATCGGTCTCCTTTCCATCGAACGGCTTCGCAATTCGGAAAACGGACCAGCACAGACAGCGACGCCTCGTTTCCGAGGCCTGTGGCGGTAATGCCGTGCGTTTCGCGAATTCGTATAGGAAGGAAACGTTCAGCCGCAGGTGAAACGCAGCGGCATTACCGTTCTAACTTACGATATCGATTTTTTCAGCGCTGACTGCCTCCTAGCTTGCGTAACCTTGGGTTAAGGCACCGCCAACGTCGGGTGTTTCCTGAATTCGCGGCAGTACCCAACTGACAGGGATATTATAGCAGATTTTGACAGCGTTGTTGTTGGTGTCGAAACCAATTACGCCCTCGCTGATCGCTTAGCCGGAAATTGGAGGTTCTCGAAAGGAAATCTTAATTGTAAATTGAATATGTTCGTTAGTCCGCCCAGGGGATAAACGCCCGGACCGGGAAAAATTTGTATCGGAGCGGTCGAAATTTGTATCGTTTGTTGCTGGCTGTGCCATCGTATGGCCACTCGATTGAAACTGAAGAAGTTCTTGCCTGATGGATCGCTAGCAACTCCGCAACATGATCGATACGGGGCGTGCGATCGCGCTGGATTGTCATGCGATCGGCAATTCGATTGCCGCGGACGATCCGGTGGGCAGGCTGTTCCAGACCCGCATCATGAATAGTTCGGTTCTGTTGAAGCGTTATCAACCCGCCCTGGAGACCGCGCGGCAACCGGTTATCGTCTCGACTCTGGTCTATTTTCCCTACGATCTCGACAACGTCTATGACGGTGGCGAGTCGATGGATTACAGCGATCCCGGCTTCTACAACGCGTTGATCCACAAGATATCGAAAGGCGGTGCATCCGCCGACGTGCAGGAAAGGATCGACTCGGATATGGATATCCTGAGGCTGATCAATTCCATGCACAGCCTCGATCCGTTCATGTTCCGCAGCAAATGCGAACAGCAGAACCTCGAACACACGATCAACAGCGCCTATCACGCGATCTCGGCGAAGGAATGGGAAAAGATCCGCGCGCCCATCCGCGAGAAGATTTCGAAGCTCGTCTCCAAGGCCCTGGGCGATATTGGCGGCGGCAAGGAAAATTCGGCGCGCGAACAGTATGTAGAACGTTTCCTTTTGAAGATCTGGGAGGCTAAGGACATCCAGGGCATCGAGCCCTTTATTCAAGCCATGCAGATCGAGCCGGCACGGGCGCCGGAAGGTTTTTTCGCGTGGAAGGCGGTTTGCTACTACCAGGTGCGGTTCGACGAAGTGCTAGGCGGGCTGAAGGACCTGTTTCGTTGGGTTGGCAACGACCAGCTTTGCTTTCCGGTCGACCATATTTCGCTGCCGCCGGAGGAAATTCGCAAAATTCGAGAGAAACGCGATTCCCTCCGCAGGAAAATGCGCGATGGCTATACAACGGCTCATCGGGTTGTTTCCGCTTACGAGCAAAGCTACGACGCCTTCGTCGTAAACGATAAGCCACAGACCTTCATGAGTTTCCTCGCGAACGCGGAGAAATCCTATCTGTTGTTGGCCAGCCATGTCTCGGTCGCGACCCATAGCGTCAATCTGTGGAAATGGTATGTGGAACAGCACGGTATGGAAATGCGCACCACGCAGTTCAGCGAGCTGTTCGAAGGCCTGGCAACGATGTACGGCGTCGCGCAGAACGCGGAGGAAGTTGTCTACGTTTAACACCCGCTTCCTTGCTGTTCCTGTTCCCGCACGGCGTGTATTCTAAACGCTCCAGATGCGATTTGGGCGACGCGCCCGAAGGAGGCGGGATGCCGCAGGCTGCAGAACAGCGATTGCCCAACACGATTTCGGTGGTTCGCCTCGGACGAAATTTGGCGGCGGAAATCCAGGATATAGATCTGTCGCAGCCGCTCGACGACGCCACGTTCGCGGCGGTCAATCATGCCTTCCTCGAGAACGAGATCTTGATCTTTCGCGACCAGGACATTTCGGCGGACGATCTGATGGCTTTCGGGCGGCGCTTCGGGCCGCTCAGCATCCATCCCTTCTCGCCGACGATGGCGGACGCGCCGGAACTTATCGTTCTCGACAACCATCGCGATAACCCACCGCGCCTGACCGATATCTGGCACAGCGACGAAACCTTCCGCGAAACGCCGCCGCTCGGCACCATGCTGCGCTCTACGATTACGCCGCGCGTCGGCGGCGACACCATGTTCGCCAGCATGTCCGCCGCTTACGAGGGGCTCGACGACCGCACGCAGCGCTTCATTTCCGGGCTCGAGGGCGAGTTCGACTTCAAGCCGTTCCGAACCCTGTTCGGCAGCGACGAAGAGGGCCGCCGGAAGCTGCACGAGCTGGAGGACCGGTGGCCGCAACTCACCAATCCGGTGGTCCGCGTTCATCCGGAAAGCGGCCGCAAGAGCATCTTCGTCAACCGCCAGTTCACCATCGGCATCAAGGGCATGAAGCCGTCGGAAAGCGGCCCGCTACTGGAGATGCTGTATGGGCTGGCCAATCAGCCGGAAGTCCAGTATCGCCTGCAATGGCAGCCCAACACGCTTGTTTTCTGGGACAACCGGGTCGTGCTGCACTACGCGATCCACGACTATTTTCCGCAACGCCGTCGCATGGAACGCGTCACCATCGCCGGCGACAAGCCGTTCGGCGTCGACGCGCCCTACGAGAGCCCGGTCATCGGCCGGCCGGAAATCGAGCTCACCGAGGCCGATACGCCGCCGAGCACGGACGCGACGCCAGTACGTGCCTTCAAGCAGGCGTAACAGCCAAGCTTTGCGTGCCGCTGTCCGTCGTTATTATGGGCGCTAACGAATTCTATAGAACGAGGGGAGGGCGCAGATGGCGCGCATCGATTATGTGGATACGGCGCAGGCGAGCGAGCGGACCAACGAGCTATTGGGCAAACTCGGCCACCGGAACATCTTTCGCATGCTGGGCCATTCCGAGCGGCATTTCGAGACTTATGTCCGCATGGGCAACGCGATCCGGTTCAAAGGCGCCCTCGACCCCGCCCTGCGCGAACTCGCCATTACCCGCACGGGCATCCTGTGCGACTCGGAGTACGAGGTCGTCGCCCACAAACGCATTGGCAAGAGCGTCGGGGTCAGCGACGAAAAGAACGCGGCTTTGGAGGAAGGCGCCGACTCGGATGCCTTCACGGAGCTGGAAAAGGCGGTGCTGCGTTTCACCGACGAGGTGGTGCACAACGACCGCCCAAGCGACGAGATCTTCGATCCGCTCGCCGAACAGCTCAGCCCCACCGATATGGTCGAACTATTTCTCGCCATCGGCTCCTACATCATGACGTCGAAGTTCCTGCGCACCTTCGATGTGGATCTACAAACGGATTAGGGATTCGGGCCTTGCCGCCGTGCCTATCTTTTAAATCCACGGCTCCTCGTCCGCCGTGAGGTAGCCGCCGGCGTCGCCGGTATTCACTGTTCCCGCCGGTTCGATGATCAATATCTCGCATTCTTCGGCGGCAATCGGTTTGTGCTGCACGCCCTTCGGCACCACGTGCAGTTCGCCGGCCTTCACGGGGACGTCGCGGTCTTCGTATTTGATCGTCAGCACGCCCTTGTGAACAAAGAACAGCTCGTCCGTATGGTCGTTCTGATGCCAGACGAATGCGTCCCGCACCTTGACCGCCTTGATGTGGAAGTCGTTAATCTGCGCCACTATGTGCGGCGACCAGTGCTTGGAGAATTTGGCGAACTTGTCGTCGAGGTTGATCGCGTCGGGATCGTAGGGCATGGCACGGGCTCGGTCGTGAACGACTGTCAGTGGTCATATAAGGGCGTCGTCGCCCGATCCAAGCTGCGCGGTCATGCCGCGCCAGCGAGGTGCGCCGGTTTCTTGCCCCGTTTCGCCCGTATCGCTAGACTGGCGCATTCGAATTTGCTACGTAGGGTGTCCGCGCCGACAATGTTCCGCGGCGGAGCCCGCTACAGGAGAAGGTCCCTATGAGTCAGGTCATCGAGAGTTTTGCCGCGGATTGCCGCGAGTATCTGAAGGACGGCCCGAGCGACGCTGCGCTGGACAAGGTGGTCGCAAGGCTGGAAAAGGTTCTGACGAACGACGAAGTCTACAATACCTATTTCCCGCCTGAGAACACGACCAATCGGCAGGTAATTTACGAAGACAAGGAACTCGGCTTCTGCATCCTGGCGCACGTCAACACCGGGGCGAAGAGCAGCCCGCCGCATGATCACGGGCCGGCTTGGGCGATCTACGGGCAGGTCGAAGGCGAGACGGAGATGACCGAGTACGAACGCGCTGCCGAGCCGACGGCGGATGAGCCCGGCAAGGCAAAACCGTTCAAGACCTACAAGATGACCCCGGGCATGGCGGTCCATTACAACGTCGGCAAGCTGCACGCGCCGGAACGGACCGCCGCCACGAAGCTGATCCGCTTGGAAGGCCAGAACATGAATAAGGTCTCGCGGGACGCCTTCGTGAAGGTCCTCGACTAGGGTCGAGATTGCGGGCCGGCGGCGCGCCGGCACCTTCGAGGGGGCGAAGCATGAGCCAAGACATCCCCGTCATCGACTTGGCGCCGTTTCGAGATGGCGATCCCGCGGTGCGCCGGCGCGTGGCCGAAGCCATCGCGGAAGCCTTTGAGACGCTGGGGTTTCTCGTCGTTGCCGGGCATGGCCTTCCGGCTGCAGACGGGGCCGTACTGCATAAGGCGGGACTCGGCTTCTTCGACCTTTCCCTGGAGGAGAAACTCGCCGTCCGGCGGCCGCGTAACGACCAGAACCGCGGCTACATACCCTATGGCGAGGAGACGCTGGCGAAGATGCACGGCCGGGTGACGCCGGCCGACTACAAGGAAGTTTTCGCCATCGGTCCGGACGGCATACCGGACGAGCCCTATTACACCTGCGATCAGGCCTATCCCGACTTTGCGCCCAACCTGTGGCCGGAGCGGCCCGAAAGGTTGCGTGCGGCGATGCTGGCCTATTACGACGGCATGCTGCGGCTTGCGAACCTACTGGGGGAAAGTTTTACGGTCGCGCTCGACATGCCGGAGGGCTTCTTTACAGACCGGCTGATCGGCCACTCGTGCCAGCTCCGCCTATTGCACTACCCCGCGCCGGAAGAGGCTTTCCTGCCGGACCAGCTGCGTTGCGGGGTGCATACGGATCTGGGGATGATGACGATTCTCCGCAACGAGGCGGTGCCCGGCGGACTCGAAGTCCAAACCCGTGCCGGCGACTGGATTGTGGCGCCGGCGATCCCCGACACTTTTATCGTCAATATCGGCGATCTGATGATGCGCTGGACAAACGACCGCTGGCGCTCGACGCCGCACAGGGTCGCGATCCCGCCGCGCGAGGCGGGCAGCCGCAGCCGCCGTCTGTCGATAGGCTTCTTTGTGGTGCCGAACTACGACGCCGAAGTCGTATGCATCGGGCGGGACGGGGACGCGGCAAAGTATCCGCCGGTCACGGTGCGCGAATACCGCACGGATCGGTTCGCGGCGGGGGCGGGGGGCTACGGAATAGGCGGTATCGGTCTCAGTCGCCGAAGGCACCGCGCAACTCCCCAACCCCGATCATGTCGGTGATGAAACCGAAGCGGCCCGCCTTCATCTCCCGGGCCGCGCCCATCATGGCGTTCAGCGCGACGCGCGAGAGGCCGGCGCCGATGCTGACCCGGCGCACGCCGATCGCGGCGAGCTGGTCCAGTGTGATCGTCGGGTCGGCGAAGCCCATGACGATGTTGACCGGTTTATTCACCGCGTCCATCACGACCTTCATCGCCTCGATCGTCTTCAGGCCGGGCGCGTAGAGCACGTCCGCGCCGGTTTCTTCGAACGCCAGCAAGCGCTTGACAATTTCATCCAAATCTCCGACGCCGTACAGCAATCCTTCCGCCCTGGCCGTCAAGGTGAAGGGCAGGGGGAGGCCGCGCGCCGCCTCGACGGCGGCCTGTACGCGCTCGACCGTGAGATTGAATTCATAGATGGGGTTGTTGCGGTCGCCGGTCGCATCCTCGATGGAGGCGCCGACGGCGCCCGCCTCGCAGGCGCGCGGTATCAATTTCGCCGCTTCGGCCGGGTCGTCGGCGAAGCAATTCTCCAGATCGGCGTTGACTGGCAGATCGGTCGCCTCGCAAATCGCGCGGCAGTTTTCCAAAATCGGGTCGGCCGCGGCAACGGTGGTGCCGTGTACGCAACTCGCCCCCAGGCTCGTCGTGGCCAGCGCCTCGAAGCCGAGGCTGGCGAGAAGTTTAGCGCTGCCGGCATCCCAGGGATTGGGAATGAGAAAGGGCTCGGGCCGCGCGTGCAACGCCCGAAATTCGTTCGCTTTGGTTTCCTGATCCGTCATGGCTCGCCTCCGATAATTTGGTTTCCGTTAGGTTGACCGCAGTGCAGTTCATTTGTCTAAAGCATAAAATTTCTAAACTTCATCAGGAAAACTGATGATATGACATTGGACGAGCTCAAGGCATTCGTAACCGTCGCGGAGGCAGGCGGATTTACCAGGGCATCCGCCGTGCTGCACAGATCGCAACCGGCCATCAGCCGGCGTATCGATCTGCTGGAAAAATCTCTGGGTGCGGCACTCTTCGAACGGCGGGGCCGGCAGGTGGCCCTGACGGCGGCCGGTAAATCGCTATTGCCTTATGCCGAAAACGCACTCGCCGCGGTAGAGGATGGTTGCCGCGCGGTTCAGGAAGGTTTGGATCGAGCGGAGGGCACCTTGACGTTCGCGGTCGTGGGGACGATTGTCGACGGCTACCTTGTCGACGTGTTGCGACGTTTCCAGGCCGACTTTGAATCAAACCGTGTCGATCTCCGGACCGCGAACAGCCGTGAGGTAAGCGATTTGGTGCGCCGCGGCGCAACCGACATCGGATTGCGATATTTCCCGGACACGGACAACCGGCTGGAAATGATCCATCTCGGCTCGGAGCGGCTCTACGTGGTCGTACCCTCGGACCATCGCATCGCCTCACGCCGCCGCAAGGACCTCACGACCTTTAAGGAAGAGCGCTGGCTCGGATTCCCGATCGACCGCAATCAACCCGAATCCTACGGCAGCTTGCTCGAAAAGGAACTCGCCGCATGTGGGATCGCGGATGCCGAGGTAACCACCGTCGACAGCTTGACCGCGCAAAAGCGGCTGGTGGAGGCCGGGTTCGGTATTGCGTTGATGCCGAAACGCAACGTACGCGAGGAATTGCGCAACGGTACGTTGCGTCTTGTGTCCGTCGACACGGTGACGGCGCAGTTGCCCGTCGTTCTCGTAATGCGGCGCGGTAGCGTTCGGGGAAAGTCCGTGACGGCGCTGACCGATTTGTTGCGCGATCGTATCCCCGATTTGCTCGATGGATGAGGTCATCGGCGTTTAGTTCAGACTGCCGAAAATCAACCTATTGCCGTCCGGGTCGATAATTTCGAAGCCGCGCCACCCATCGAGATTGTCAGCCGTGACATTTCGAACGGTAAGGCCGCACTCGGCAAAGTCAGCCGCCAAAGCGGCTGTATCCGGTGTATGAAAGTATGCCTCCCGCGCTCGCGCGCGATCTTCGACCTTCAACAATATATTTGCCGATCCGCGCTCCAAGATTGCGATTTGCGGCGAACGCGAACCGGCACGATGCCGGCAACGGAACCCGAGCTTCCCTTCGTAGAACTCGATGGCGCGCCGGATATCCTTCACGAGGAAGACCGGGGCCGCCGCGCCGACCAATTCGGTATCGCCGGAATGTTGCAATAGGCCGATCGCTTCGTCGATTTTGTCGGTGAACACCGTACCGTCGAGCGTATGGAGAGATCGATTTTCCGTTATCAGGTCGAACAATGGGACCTTCACGACGGGGCCACCGACGGCCGGCGGCGGGTACTGCGAGAAGGTGCAGCCGATGCCGAGGCCTTCGAGGATTTGCGCGGCGCGGCCCTTCATCCGGTTTAGGTCCTGCCGCAGTTCCCGGAACACCGGGTCCTGCATTGCTTCCTTCATTTTGATCAGCGCGCGCCCGCCCCAAAGAGGGTCTTGTGTCGGTGCCGCTCCGGCGGCGAGGAAAGCCGTTATCTTTTCGCGAAAGGATTCGAGGAACGCAACGTCGTCTTCGGTCGGCACGGCATGTGTCTCCGCTATATCGAAATACCGATAACGTCGTCGGATGCCATTTTGTCGATACTGGCAGCGTCATACCCCAATTCCGTAAGAATTTCGCGGGTATGTTGACCATTCCGGGGTGCGATGTCTCCCGGGGCATTTGGATCGAGACGGGGAAGGCCTGGGATGTTCGGCACCGACCAGGGCGTGTCCGAACCCGGCTGGTTCACCCAGGAGATCAGGCCTGTTTCTTCGATATGGGGGTGGTGTACGAGTTCTTCGTAGGTTTGCACGACTTCGTTTTGCAGCCCGGCGCCGGTAAGCCCGTCGCGCCACTGGGATGCCGGTTTCGTCGCCAACGTTTTACGGACCAAGGCGTAAAGTGTATCGGCATTCGCCCGCCGCCCGTCCTTTGTGTTGAAGCGCGGGTCGTCAGCGAGACCGTCGAGGCTTAGGACAGCGCAGAACTTGGCGAAGTCGTGGTCGCGGATGATAACGATCTGTATCCAGCCGTCCTGGGTGTCGAACACGCCGTTCGGCGCCATGCCGGGTTTGAACGGTCCGTCGCGGTAGCCGCTCATCAGCCGGATCGTCTGCAGGTTGGTTGCCGCCTCCAAAAGACTGACATTAATGCGTCTTCCGCGTGCATCGTCGCGCCGGGCGTAGAGTGCGGCGGCGACCGCCTGTTGCGCGTAAAGCGCTGTCGACATATCGTTGATAACAGTCGGTGTGCGGTGCGGGATTCCGTCATGGCCCTTGTTCTCCGCCATGAAACCTGTGAACGCCTGTAGCACCGGGTCCATCGCGGGTTTCGCGCGCAGCGGTCCTTCCTGCCCGAAGCCGGAGATGGAGACATAAATCAGCGACTCGTTCAAAGAGGCCAGCCTGTCGTATGAGAATCCCAGCCGGTCGATGACGCCGGGCCGGAAGCCCTCCAGGAATATATCCGCGTCCGGGAGCAGGCGTTCGACGATCTCGTGCCCGGCATCCGTCTTGAGGTCGACGGCGAGACTGCGTTTGCCGATATTGGCGGCGATCGAGTAAGCGGTATTGTCGCCATATACCGGCGACAACATCCGCGACCAATCGCCGTCCAGCGGTTCCACCTTGATGACGTCGGCGCCTTGACGGGCCAGCAGCATCGCGCAGTACGGCCCCGCGACGCCCTGGCTCAGATCGACGACACGTAGCCCCTCATAGGGTTTCTCAAAACTCATTGACTGCAATTCCCCAATCCACGTGTGGTAAATTCTCCCCTTTTGCGCCGGCCTGTCCAGTGCCGCGGTCGAATCTTTGCGGCTCGTAGGATACGAATTGCGGCTATCTAACGTGTGTCGGTTCGGTCGGCCGTGATGCGTTCGACTGTCGGAGTCTCGCGTGGCGACGGTGTCGTCGGTCGGAAGGGCGATAGCAGCATCCAGCCCAGTTTCAGGCATTGCGTGTCGCGTAAATCCGGAAGCCCGATTGTCATACCCTGCTGCCCGGCCACTGGGGCGGCCGTATAGGTTCCGAACAGCCGGTCCCAGAACGAGAACACGGCGGCATAATTGCTGTCATGTTCCGCCCGGATAACCGAGTGGTGAATGCGGTGCATGTCGGGCGTCACGAAGACCAGGCGGACATACCGTTCGATCCAAGGCCCGGTTTGGCCGTTGGCATGGACAATCAAGCCCGAGACGCCGACCAATAATTCCGCAATCAGAACCGCGACCGGCGGCATACCGGTCAAAAGGATAATGGGGAAAATAAAGGCCGTGGTGAAAAGGCCCTCGATCGGGTGGAAGCGAAGACCGACCGTGAAATCGTAGTCGTGATCGGCGTGATGAATTCGATGAAAACGCCACAATATGGGTAGCTTATGAAGCAGGAAATGGTGTAACCAGCGTCCTAACTCCAGCAAGATTACGCCGAGCGGGACGGCTAGCCAAGCTGGCAGGTCGAGGACCGGAAATAGACCGAGTTCCCAATCCGCGACCAGAAACGCGAACGCCAACGCGGCGACAGGGAAGACGAGTTTAATTGTGCCGAGGTCGATGAGAGCAATCGCGAAATTGCCGATCCAGCGCAATTTCAATGGCTGTGTCCCGGGACGGCGCGGCCGAATGCTTTCCCAAAAGGCAACAAACGCTACGGTACCGAAGAACCCGACCGTGAAAATCTCACGCTCGTTATCCAGAATAAATGCTTCCACAAAAGCCTACCGGTATGGTTTGCCTGCAGCCGAACGCGGCAACGGGGCGCTGTCGCGTTCGGCTGGGCAGTAACGTTAACCCGCGGCCTTCTATTTACGGTTCCGCAAGCGGGCCGCAATCAAGACTCCGGCGACGCCCACCGCCAGGAGTCCCAATGTCGAGGGCTCTGGTACTGGAATCTGCAGGTTCGTCGCAAAGGCCGGCGTTGCAAAAAGAAATATACCAGCCAGACTGGAAAAGACTCTCTGCATGACAATCTCCTTTCTTCGCAATTGTTTAAATGCAGCATAATTTAAGCAATTTTCATTCCATTGTAAAAAATGGCGTGGAATCAATAGGTTGGTGTATTTCCTTTCTCGAAACGGGCCAAATCTGTAAAAAATTCCGACACCGGATTGGTTAGGATTGCAAAGTATCGGGGGCCCACCCGAAAATATTCGATTTATTTCAATACATTATTGGCGCTGTGCGCTAGTGAGACCCTGTGTAAAGAAAACCGGCACCTCATAGATGACGCGCGCAGGTGCCCAAAATATGACCTGTGGTTCTTGGAAATTCGCATAGGACACCGGTTAGTCAAAAGATTGGATTTTCGAGGAATGGGCGGCGACTTATTTTTCATCCTGCGATCGCGCACGGCGACCTTAGATGTCGGTTCATCCGCTGTTGAGCATAGCTTTTGCATAGACCTGCTCGCGAAGAACGCCGATAGCGACGTCATCCGACTCACCCATCGCCGGTTTCTTGTATTGGTCACGAAACAGGTAAAGCAACCGCGCGGGGTGGAGCCTATTGACGATGGCGGCAATACTCCAGCGCGCCGTTCCGTCCATAAACACTTCTCCTTGAAAGAAATGCTGCGCGATGATGTCACGAAATCGCGCGAATGGATACGGGTAACCATTCAGCCAAAATTCGCAATGATCGAGCCGATACGTTCGATGTTGCCAAGCGCTTCGTCATGCGCGAGGCCCGGCCATTGCACGCGCAGCAAGAGCTGGTCGCTGATTTCTCCGTAGCGCAGGATCTCGTCCTTCACCTGTTCGGAATCGCCGATCAGGAAACGCCCTTGGGCGAAATCCTCGAACGCGTCCTCGAAGTCGCCTTGCGTGGTCTCGCCCTGCCCCCAGGCGGCATAGGCGCTGTATTTGTAGAGCAACGGTCCACGGCTGACGGATTTAGCGTGCGCTGCGTCGCGGCCGACGAAACATTCCCGGATGATCGGGCAGCTGACGTTTTCGGACTGCCCCGTGCGGCGGCGCTCCGCGCGGAAAACCTCCAGATAGGACAGCATCGACTCGGTCGACAGGGTCGGTGCGACGCACCAGGCGTCGGCGATCCGCGCCGCGCGGCGCACCGCCGGCTCGACGTCCCCGCCTAGCCAGATCGGCGGACGCGGGTTCTGTTTGGGTTTGACGCTGGCTTTGGCATCGTCGAGCTGGAAGTGCTTGCCGTGATGCGTGACGCTGTCTTCCGTCCAAAGCCGTTTGACGATCTCGAGCCCCTCCGTCAGGCGTCCGACCCGCTGCTTCATTTCGACGCCCATGGCCTGGAATTCTTCGGGCCGATAGCCGAGACCGGCGCAAAGCACGTAGTTGCCGTCACTCAGCCAGTCGATCGTCGCCGCTTCTTCGGCGGCCAACACGGGGTTCATCATCGACAGCAGCAGGACGCCGGGTCCGATCTGCATGCCGGCCGCGTCCTCGACGAGATGGCCGAGCAGCGGCACCAGCTGGAACATGCCCATCGGTCCGGTCAGCACATGCTGGCCCATGATCAGCGCGTCGAAGCCGTTGTCGCGCGCCGCGCGCACCTGCTCGCGCAACGCAGATAGGACGGTGGCCGGATCCTCCTCCGGCGACCATTGCATGGCCGTGAACATCCCGATACGCATGAATTGCCTCCCTTGCCGAAGTGAAAAACTACGCTGTCCAGGCAGTCCAGGCTAGGCGCGGTTGACCGCTTCGAAGCACTTGGCGGACAATGGCGGCTGGCAAGAAGGGGAACCGCCATGGTATCCGGCTACACGATCCACAGGCACGATCACCATATCGGTTGGGACAACGCCAACGCGCCGGTCCTGACGGTCGCGCCTGGAGAGACCGTGACGATCGAGACGGTCGACAGTTCCGGTGGGCAGATTTCGCCCGATTCGACTGTCGCGGATATCGCAATGCTCGACTTTGGCAAGGTCAATCCGGTAACCGGCCCGATCTATATCGATGGCGCGATGCCGGGCGACGCGCTTCAGGTGACACTCGAGGGCTACCGCCCATCGGGTTGGGGCTGGACCGCGAACATTCCCGGCTTCGGATTGCTGGCCGATCGGTTCGAGCAGCCGGCGCTGCACCTCTGGTCCTACGATGCCGAGACCTTGCAACCGGCACTGTACGGCAAATACGGCCGCGTACCCTTGAAACCCTTCGCGGGAACAGTTGGCGTCGCGCCGGCGGAGCCGGGCACGCACAGCATCGTGCCGCCGCGCCGGGTCGGCGGCAATATGGATATCCGCGACCTGGCCGCCGGGAGCGTGCTCACGCTGCCGGTCGAGGTCGAAGGCGCACTGTTATCACTCGGCGACAGCCATGCGGCACAGGGCGACGGCGAAGTATGCGGCACCGCGATCGAGAGTCCGATGGATGTGACGGTGACGTTGCAACTGATTAAAGGCGCGGCACCCCCGTTTCCGCGGTTCACGACACAAGGCCCGGTCACGCGGCACCTCGACGAAAAGGGCTATGACGTCACGACCGGCGTGGGGCCGGACCTGATGGCCGGCGCTCGCGAGGCTGTTTCCGGGATGATCGACCTGTTGACCGCGCGCCACGGCATGGCGCCGGAAGAAGCCTATATGCTGTGCAGCGTCTGCGCCGACTTGCGCATCTCGGAGATCGTCGACCAACCGAACTGGATCGTATCGTTCTACTTTCCGCGTATGGTCCTCGAATAGAGCCCGAAGGAAGCACCATGACCGAAGCCGCAAACATGATCTTCTTCATGTCCGACAATCACACGCGCAATGTGGTCGGGGCCTACGGTCATCCGGTCGTGCAAACGCCAATTCTCGACCGGATTACGGCACGCGGCGTGCGGTTCGACAACGCCTATTGTGCGAGCCCGCTTTGTTGTCCGTCGCGGGCGGCGCTGGCGACCGGGCGCTATCCGCATCAGACCGGCTATTGGGACAATGCGCTCGCCTATGACGGCACGGTGACGAGTTGGCATCACCGGGTTCGCGAGAGCGGCGCGACCGTGACATCCATCGGCAAACTGCATTTTCGCTCGGGCGACGATGACAACGGGTTCACCGAAGAGATCGTTCCCATGCATATCGTCGAAGGGAAGGGCGCGCTGATCGGTCTGCTGCGGGCGACGGACGAAGGCGTGCCGCCGCGCACGGGACCGCGCGAGATGTACAGGCGCTCCGGCGTCGGCGAAGCGGATTATCAGGACTACGACCGCGATATCACAAAGCACGCGATCGATTGGCTGAATCGGGAAGGCGCGCGGCTCGACCGGCCGTGGCTGCTATTCGTATCCTACGCCAGCCCGCATCCGCCTTTCGCGATTCCGAAACGTCTCTACGACCTATATCCGCTGGACCGTATGCCGTTGCCGGTACAATTCGATGCGGCGACGCGGCCGGACCACCCGGCGGTCAATCATGTGCGCAGGGTCGACAATTTCGAAGAACCGTTCGACGAAGAATGGGTGCGGCGCACGGTTGCCGGCTACTGTGGCCTTATCAGCCACGTCGACGAACAGATCGGGCAGGTCATGGCGGCGGTCGAGGAGTTGGGCCTGCTGTCGACGACCAGGGTGCTGTACACCAGCGACCATGGCGAGGCGGCGGGGAACCACGGCTTGTTCGGAAAATCGGTGCTGTACGATCATTCGATGACCGTGCCGCTGATCATGGCCGGGCCCGGTGTGCCGGAGGGGCAATCGGTTGGCCAGACCGTTTCGCATGTCGATCTGTTTCCGACGCTTGTCGAAGCGATGGGCGCCCGGTTCAACATCGAAGATGCGAATATGATCGGTATTTCGCTATGGGCGGCCATGGAAGGACGGGAGCGGGAACGCCTCGGCTTCGGCGAGTTCCATTCGCAGTCCTCGAAGGTCGGCAGTTTCATGCTGCGCGACGGCAGCGACAAGATCATCTATCACATTGATATGCCGCCGCAACGCTTTGATCTTAAAAACGATCCGCACGAAACAAACGATCTGGCGGGCGCGGGTGGCGCACGCCTTGCGGAATTGGAGGCAGCGCTGCGCACGATTGTCGATCCGGAGGCGGTGGATCGTCGCGCGAAGAAGGATCAACGGACCCATTTGAAGCGTTATGGCGGCGCCGACGCGGTGCGCCAACGCGGTACCTTCAACTATTCTCAGGTGCCCGGCGACGCCGCGAACATGGAGACGTTCGGTTGACGCCCCTTAATACGCCGAAATGCCGCCTTCCGCCGGGATGATCGCACCGTTGACCATGCGCGATTCGTCGGAGGCGAGGAAGAGCGCGATGATCGCGATGTCCTCCGGTTCACCGACGCCGAACGGATACCTTTCGAACGTATCGACGGGACCGGCGCGGGAATTCGGCCGCTCGCGTTCGATATAACGGTCGAGAATTCGTTGCGTCTTGATCAGGCCGGGGCAGATCGCGTTGGCCCGAACGCCGTGCTCGGAATAAACACCGGCGAGGCTGCGGGTCAGCGAGATGATGCCGCCCTTTGCCGCCGCGTAGACATGCGCCGGATGGTTGCCGCGCAGGGCGACGACGGAGGAGACGTTGACGATCGCGCCGCCGCCGCTCTCGATCAGTTTCGGCACCCCGTGCCGGCAGCACAGGAATGGCCCTTTGAGATCGAGCGGGATCGTGTGGTCCCAGACCGACATGTCGACCTCGGTTACCGAATTGTCGTCCAGCACGGAGCCGCCGGCGCAGTTGAACAGTATATCGAGCCCGCCAAAGCGTTCGGTCGCCTCGTCCATGGTCGCCTTGACGCTGGCCTCGTCGGTGACGTCGGTGTGGATGAAGACGGCACCTTCACCCGCGTCCACCGCACTCGCCGCGCCCTTTTCCGCGTCGATCTCCGCGACGGCGACCTGCGCGCCTTGCGCGACGAACATCTTCGCCGCCGCGCGTGCGATCCCCGACCCGGCGCCCGTGATGACCGCGCGCTTGCCTTTCAACCGTCCCATGTTCCGCTCCCCGTGTGTTTGACTTCTGCTCAATTTGACACCGGCGGAGCAGGGCGGTTCAATCCCTCGGGACATAAAAGGGAGAATTGCGATGGCGATCCAACTCGTCGAGCCGGGAAAAGGTATCCGCGGACAGGTCAGTGCCGAGGAATGGCAGGCGCGGGTCGAGCTCGCGGCGGGGCACCGGGTACTGGCGCATTACGGCGTCAACGACCTGACCTATAACCACTTCGCACTGCGCGTGCCGGGCGAGCCGGGCCATATGCTGGTCAAGCGCACCGACTGTATGTTCGTGGAGGTGACCGCCTCGTCGCTGCTGAAGACCGATTTCGAGGGCAACGTGCTGAGCCCCGGCGATGTCGAGACGATCCGTGGCGGCGCCCTGATCATCCATGCCGGGCTGTTGCGGGCGCGTCCCGACTTGAACGCCACGCTGCATACTCACACGCCGAACATCATGGGCGTCTGCGCACACAAGCTCGGCCTTCTGCCGATCAACCAGCACGCCATGCGATTCTATGGAGAGATGCGCTATCACGATTTCAACGGCTTCGAGTTCGATCCGGAAATGACGGGGCGCCTGCTCAAGGATCTCGACGGCGGCAGCTTCATGCTGCTGCGCAGCCACGGCGCGCTGGTCTGCGGCGGAAGCGTCGCCGAATGCACGGTAAACCACCATTGGCTCGAAATGGCCTGCCAGGGCCAGATCGCGGCGCTGTCGGCGGGCGAGGGCAACTATCTCGTGCCCGACGAGGCAGCCTGCGAATACGCGCACAGCCAGTTCAAGGACGCCGGCGGATTTCTCAAAGGCGGCAAGGACTGGGCCGCGTGCCTGCGCCTCGCGGAACGGTTGGATCCGTCGTTTAAGGATTGAGCGCGACCCTGGCGCACCCTATGAGAGCACAACGGTTAACGCTTAATTAGTTACGTTCTTAAACAATTGTTAGGCGAACGCTGGAAATATGGTGCACCATATAATCCAACGATAGAAAGGGCGCAAGGTGGCCCAGCGTGAAGCCGCATTGGAACTCCTCGCCAGCAAGGAATCCTCCGGCTCGCATTTTTTCGATGTCGCGGCTCGCGCACTGACTATTGGATTGGGATGCCGCTGGGCCGGGTTTGGCCGTTTGCTCGACGACGGCAACACAGTAGAAGTATTATCGTTTTGGGATACGAAGGGTCCTTCCGAGACGTTCACCTATAGCATCGACGATAGCCCGTGCGGCGAGGTGTATAATTCAAACCGGGAGGAGCCTTATCGTTTCTATCCCGATCGTGTGACTGAACGATTCCCCGGCCCTCCGATACTTGCGCAGATTGGCGCCGTATCCTATCGCGGAGAGGCGATTTTCAATTCTAGCGGTGTACAGGCGGCGCATGCATTTGCGATCTGCGATAAGCCGTTCGAGGACGACCCCCAAGACGAGGAATTCTTCCGTCTCGTCGGTCAGCGCGCCGGCGCGGAATATAACCGGCAATGCGCCGAAGAGGCCCTGATTCAATCACGGGAAGAAGCGGTCATCGCGAATTTGGCCAAGTCTGAATTTCTGGCCAATATTAGCCACGAACTTCGTACGCCGCTTAACGCCATCATCGGATTCTCGGATGTTATGGGCGAGGAATTGTTCGGCCCGTTAGGGGATAATCGTTACAAGGAGTATGTCGAGGGAATCAATACGAGCGGCCGGCATCTTCTCGATATCATTTCGAATATCCTGGACATATCCAAAGTGGAATCGGGTCACATGTCGCTCGATGAAGCGCCCGTCGATCTTCCCGGCATGCTCGATATATGCCTTTCGATTGTGGGGGAACCAGCGCGCGCGGGAAATGTATCCGTAGCGGCAGAGTACAGCCGGAATTTGCCGCCGATGCTGGCGGACGATGTGAAGCTAAAGCAGATTGTGCTCAACATTCTGTCCAATGCCGTGAAATTTACACCCGAGGGAGGCCGGGTAACGGTGCGGGCCTGGGTGGAAAACAATGATGACATAGCAATTCAAGTTTGCGATACCGGCATCGGAATCGAAGCGAAAAATATTGCCAGAGCGCTGGAACCGTTCCGCCAAATCGAAGCATCGACACGCGATCAATCCGAAGGGACAGGGTTAGGCCTGCCGTTGGCGAATCTACTCACTAAGTTGCACGACGGCGTCTTCGATTTACAAAGCCAATCCGGCAAAGGCACAACCGTATCCTTGCGCTTTCCGGCTGCCCGGAACATGCTCCAGCGGGCCGGATCCGTCCTTTAAAGATTAGCGGCGTATCCCCTCATAACACGTTCATCGTCGCGTAGATCACACCGATCTCGCTGCCGAAATCCGGATTGTCGGGCAAGTAGGGCAGCGGGTCGGTGACGGTGATGTCGCCGACAACATCAGCTAGGTTCTTGAACATCGCATCGTAGCCGCGTTCCCGAAACAAGTCCTCGCGCTGCGTGATAAGGATGGCGCCTCCGGGACGCACGAGGCGGGCAAATTCTCGGACCACCGCTTCGCTTTCGGGAATGTAGGTCAGTACGCCGACGCAGATCAGCGCGTCGTATGAATTGTCGGCATGCGGGATTGGGAGCTTTTGCAGGTCGACAGGTTTGAGCGAACGATAGACCTCGCAAATATTTGCTTGCGTTAGGGATTCCGGCGACAAATCGATTCCATCCAGCGGACCGGTGAACCCAGCCCTCCGCAACGCTATCCCCGTCAGCCCGGTCCCACAACCGACATCCAATATTTCCGCGTCTACCGATATTGCCTTGCGGAGATAGGCGGCGGCCTGTGTGGGCGCACGGTAGTCCCAGTTGGCCAAGGTCTCGTCATATTCGATAGCCCACTCGTCGTAAATCCGCAGCACCTCGTCGCTTGATGTGCTGCCTTGTTTGAGCCAATCGTGATCGCCGGAATCTTCCATTCCAAATTTTACGTTTTAGTGATTGCGTTGCATCACCGGTATGATAGCAGCTTTCTTGCCACCTCAATTCTGGGAGGAAATTCATGACAGCTTATCTGATCGTCCGCGCCGAAGTCGCCGAAGCAGACCGGGAGGCCTTTGACCATTGGTATGAGACCGAACATCTGCCGGATGCGCTGCGCGATTTCAAGGCGTTGAGCGCCAAACGAGGCTGGAGCGCGGCCGATCCAGCGATCCATCTCGCCTTTATGAATTCCCCGATTTGGCGGCCGCCAATGCGATTCAGGGTTCCGACGCGATAAAAGCGCTTGTCGCCGAGTTCGACCGCTGTTGGCAAGACCGGGTGGTAAGGTCGCGGGAGGTGGTGGAGATCGTTCAGTCACTTTGAAACGCGCCGTTCCCTTACTGAGGCTTCAGGGCGAACCCTAGCGGAGTTGCGTTCCGTCGACTAAGCTTGAAAACGCAACGCAGGCAACGGGGACCGAAGGCATGCGCTTTTCGGACATCAGAGACTATGTACGGGACGAGCCCGAGCGGGGCGCGTTCCGGGTGCATCGCGATCTGTTCCGCGATCCGGACCTGTTCGAGCTGGAGATGGCGCATATCTTCGAAGGCGGCTGGGTCTTCGTCTGCCTCGACAGCCAGGTCCCGGAACCGCACGACTTCTACGTGACGCGCGTCGGCCGCCGGTCGGTCATGATCACGCGTGACGGCCAGGGGGCGCTGCATTGCTTCTACAACACCTGCCGGCACCGCGGATCGACGCTGTGCCATACGGAGAGCGGCAACTGCAAGATCCATGTCTGCGAGTATCACGGCTGGTCCTACGGCTCCGACGGTGCGAACACCGACATCAAGGACCGCGAATTTGGCGAGTACGGCGAGGCGTTCGACGAAGCCGGGCACGATCTGATCCCGGTGCCGCGCTTCGAGCGCTACCGCGAGCTCTGTTTCGTCAGCCTCAACCCCGACGTGATGGCGCTGGAGGATTATCTCGGCGACGCCAAGACGATGATCGACCTGGTCATGGATCAGGGACCGAAGATGGAGCTGATTCCCGGCCGCTCGCGCTACACCTATGCGGCCAACTGGAAGCTGCAGATGGACAACGGCAAGGACGGGTACCACCTGACCTCGACCCATCGCGGCTTCGCCAAGATCGTCTACCGGCGCGAGGCCGGCGAAAGCGGCAACCGCCAGGTCGTTTCGCCGAATTTCAAGAACCGCTTCGCCATGGCGGCGGGCCAGTTTACCTTCGACAACGGTCACGGCGTGATCTGGGCCGATCATCCCAATCCAAGCGACCAGCCGCTTTACGGTTCGATCGACGAGGTCCGCAACCGGGTCGGCGAGACGCGCGCGAAATGGATGCTGCGCGCCCGGAACCTGACGATCTTCCCGAACCTGCAGTTGGCCGACAGCACCTCGCTGATCCTGCGCACCTTCACGCCGTTCGCGGTCGACCGCACGGAGATGAATCTCTGGAGCCTCGGTCCGGTCGGCGAGCCGGATGCGATGCGCGCGAAGCGCATCCGCCAGCATGAGGACTTCTTCAACGTCTCCGGCCTGGCGACGCCGGACGACACGGTTTGTTACGAGGACTGCCAATTAGGCCTCGACTCCATGCCGACCGACTGGCTGCAAAGCTTCGAGCGCGGCATTGCTAAGGTTGCGGAAGGGCCGGACGGAAATGCGGCGGAGCTCGGTATCCGTCCCGCCTACAGCCTGCAAGGAAAATACGGCCTGCAGGGTGAGGTCGTTTTTCATGGGGGCTACCGCGAGTGGGTGCGCCGCCTGTCCAGTAACCGGCCGCTTGCCGCCGAATGAAAGATGGGGACGACAGGGCGGCACTGCTTGCCGCGGGAACTGAAATGTTGGCGCGCGAGGGTCTCTATCTCGACGAGCGCCGCTGGGACGACTGGCTCGCGCTGTACCTCGAAGAGTGCGAGTTCTGGGCGCCGGCCTGGAAGACCGACACCGAGATGACGAACGACCCGATGCGGGAGGTTTCGATCTTCTATTTCAAGTCCCGCGCCGGGCTGGAGGACCGGGTCTGGCGCATCCGCTCCGGCGAAGCCCCCTCGCTCAACCCGCTGCCGCGCACGACGCACACGATCTCGAGCGCGGTTTTGGAAGAGGGCGCTTCGGCGGCGGCGATGACCCTGCACGCGGCCTGGACCTGCCACGTCTATTTCGTGCGCAACCGGACGCAGCACGTATTTTTCGGCCGCCGCAGCGATGAGCTGGTCCAGGTCGACGGCGACTGGCGCATCAAGCGTAAGAGGGTCGTCCTGATGAACGACTACGTGCCGGCGATGATCGACGTGTTCTGCGTTTGAGATATTTGGGAGCGGTATTCGGATACACCGCCGACTGTCACGGTTTCGGCGAAGAAACTTTGTATTGGGTAATTTCCCGCGTCAGATTAGGGGGGCTTGGGGTACTTTCGGCCCGTTCAGGGGTGGAAGGGGGCACCTGACGTACCGCGGCATGTGGCCCGGAGATGGCCGGGAGGCGTCACATATCTGGTAACGCAGGTCCAACCTCCGCTTTCGCTCATTTTGCGGCTGCTGTAGCGCACCCGGTTCCTTGGACACAAGTTTGTCTCACGCGGCGGGCCTGATTGAGATCGCGGCGTGCCACGCCTGACGAGCTTGAGCGGGGCTCAGGTAGCCGTTCTTTTCGACGATCCACTGGGCATTGTAGAG
>JAKZTB010000339.1:0-10692 GCA_047517345.1 Alphaproteobacteria bacterium | reverse complement strand
CTGCTGCACGTGGTCTGCGCGGCGCCGTAACCAAGCGATCCTGTCGCCCCGGCCTTTGAGCCGGGGCCCAGCCCCGAAATGAACTCTGGCGCCGTCTGATTCCCGGATCTGCGGCGCGATGCGCCTTGTCCGGGATGACGGGAATTGGTTAGGTCACCCCAAACCGAGAATGCCTAATCCGGCTTAAGCAGCTTCGCTCACGACCGGAGGCCGTGACGCGCGCGGACAAACGGCAGGCGCTGCTGCACGTGGTCTGCGCGGCGCCGTAACCAAGCGATCCTGTCGCCCCGGCCTTTGAGCCGGGGCCCAGCCCCGAAATGAACTCTGGCGCCGACTGGTTCCCGAATCTGCGGCGCGATGCGCCTTGTCCGGAATTTTGCCTTTCGACTCACCCTAATCCGATGCCTGAAGGCCGATCAGAATGGCGTGTCTCCCTTGATCATGATCTTGTGCATGCGCCGTTGGTAGCCGTCGTAATCGTTGATCGCGAAATGCTGGCAGCAGCGGTTATCCCAGAAGGCCATCGCGTTTTCCGTCCAATGGAAGCGGCAGGTGAATTCTGGCCGCCCCGCGTGCGTTTTTAGGTAGTCCAAAAGCGGTTTGCTTTCCGCTTCGGTCCAGCCGTCGAACCGCTCGGTATGGCCGCCGATATAGAGCAGCCTGCGGCCGGTTTCCGGATGGGTGCGCACGACTGGGTGCGTAGAGATCGTCTGTGCGTCGCCCGGATCGATCTGCGGCATGTGGATCGTTCCCGCCTGGACTCGTTCCATACGGGTCTTGCCGGAGGGGTGGCGGCGGCTGTCGCCGTTGTGGATGGCCTTGAGGCCACGCAGCGAAGCCTTCATCCCGTCGGACAAGGTTTCGTACGCCAGGTACATGTTGGCGAACATCGTGTCGCCGCGGCCTTCCGGCATTTCGCGGGCATACAGCATCGTCGCCTTGGCCGGATTTGGCGTGTACATCTGATCGGAATGCCAGCGCCCACCGGCGTTCGATTTCATCTCCGGCGTCTTCAGCAGTTCCGTGATCTCGGGATGGTCGTCCAGCGCCTTGTTGAAAAGGTGCAGGTGGATTTCGCCGAATTGACGGGCGAATTCGACTTGCTGCGCCGGCGTGATGCTCTGGTTGCGGAGAAATATGACGTTGTTTTCCAGCCAGGCACGGTAGATTTCGTCCTGGGTCTCTGGGTCGATACCGCCGGCGATGTCTACGCCTTCGAATTCGGCGCCCAGCGCGCCGGCAATGGGCTTCACACCGATACGCTTGTAGCTCAGGTTTTCCGGCGTCGTCGCCGCGATTTCGGACATCATTCCACCCCAGTCTTTCAAACAGTTGCCACATTATTGCGCATCGCAGCATCTATCGCCAACTTGTGCACCGAAATGCGACAATTTGCGCCAGTTTTTGGTGGTTTCGACCGATATGCTGAGGCGGTTCGTTGCTGGTTGAGACGGTTGGACAGCCCAACGTTACGCCCTAAGCTTAGGTCAGCCCATTCTTCCGAGGAGACACACCGATGCCGATTAACGCCGCCGCCGCGGGTAGCCTCGTCGACCCCTTTGACGTCGAAATCGACGTGCGTAACTGCCTGGCCTATGCGGCCGGCATGGGTGAGACCGCGGATGTCTATTTCGACGATGCGCGGCCCGGCGGGATCGTTGCGCCACCGGCGATGGTGGTCTCGCTCGAATGGCCGGCCTCGCGCGACGTGCGGACGACCGAGGCCTTCGGAGGCACGCCGGAAGAGCGCCAGCGCGGCGTTCACGCCGTCCAGGACACGCAGTTCCACCGCATGATGCGTCCCGGCGACCGAGTGCGTGTCTCCGGGCAACTTGTGGCGATCAAGAAAATCAAGCCGGGCGCGTTGACGGTAACCCGGATCGATCTCGCGACCGCTGACGGTGAGCCGGTCGCGACCACTTACACGACCGGAATCAACCGAGGTGTGGATGTGAATGGCGAAGACAGCGTCCTGGAGGAAGCGCCGGACTGGCCGGAAGATACGCCCTCCGGCAACTGGACCGAAACAGTGATCCCTATCGCCCGCGAATTGCCGCATGTCTATACCGAGTGTGCGGATATCTGGAATCCGATCCACACGGAGCGCGAGGTCGCGCTCGCGGCGGGACTGCCCGACATCATCCTGCACGGGACCGCCACTTGGGCGCTGGCCGTGCGCGAGATCGTGGCGGACCGTCTCGGCGGCGATCCAACGCGGCTGGCCCGCTTTACCGGGCGCTTCACCGGCATGGTCATTCCCGGCACCGACATTACCGTGCGCCACGCATCGACGGACAAGGGCGCTTGCTATGAGGTGATCGCGGCGGACGGCTCTAAGGCGATCAGCGCCGGGCGCGCGCTGTTCCGCGACTGAGCGATTTGGCGCTCGCGGTGTCCAGCGTTTAAGCTGACGCCAATCAACATTAAGACACGACGGGAGGAATTCTTTTGAGCAAGCGAATTGCGATGGTCGGCAGCGGCGCGGTCGGCGGCTATGTCGCCGGCAATATGGTGCGCAACGGCGCCGACGTGACCTTGATCGACGCCTGGCCGGAGCATGTCGCGAAGATGAACGCGGACGGGCTGAGTCTGCGCGGCACGACCGAGGCGGAAAGCCACGAGGTGCCGGTCAAGGCGATCAATATCTGCGAAGTGTCCAACCTGCCGAAGGAAGGGCCGATCGACATCGCCTTCATCTCGGTGAAGTCGTACGAAACGCAGTTCGCGGCGTCCTTGATCGAGGGATATCTAGCGCCGGACGGGTTCGTCGTTTCCTTGCAGAACGCGATCAACGAGGAAGCCATTGCGGCTGTGGTCGGCGCGCATCGGGTCATCGGCTGTATCGCCAGCAGTATCAGCTGTGGCTTGGACGGACCTGCCCTGGTTCGCCGTCAGGTGCCGATCCGCGGCGACAGTTATACCGTGTTCCGCGCCGGCGAGTTGCATGGCCGGGTCACGGATCGGGTCGAGGAAGTCGCGGAACTGGTCGGTCATACCGACAGCTCGATGGTCACGACGAATATCTGGGGTCAGCGCTGGACCAAGCTGGTGATCAATTCCAGCCATAACGGCCTGTCGGCATGTACGGGGCTGGGCGGCAACGACATGGTCCGCGACGACGGCGCGCGGTCGGTCAATATCCGGCTTACCGCGGAAACCCTGCGGGTCGGCAGGGCGCTCGGATTCGCGGTGCAAACCAAGAAGGGCACGACGGCGGAACAATGGTACGCGGCTGCGGAAGGCGACAAAAAAGCGCTTCAGGAAATCGAAGAATTGCTCTTCGCCGACATCGCGAACCGCGGCGACGGCGCCCGCCCGTCCATGGGGCAGGACATGATCAAGGGCCGCAAGACCGAGATCGACGCGATGAACGGCTTCGTCTGCGAAAAGGGTTCGGAGGTCGGCATCCCGACACCACTGAACGCGGCGATGGTCGATTTGGTGAAGCGCTGCGAGCGCGGGGAAATTGAACCCGATCCCAAGAACGTCGCCGGTCTTTAGGCGTCGTCGCGGAGCACGGGTCAGGAATTGGAGGAAAAGATGGGTTTGAAAATCGCAATCGTTGGTGCCGGCGCGGTCGGCGCGCAGGTCGGCGGCCATATGGCGAAGAACGGCGAAGATGTCACCTTCATCGACGGTTGGCCGGAACATGTCGAGAAGATGCGCAGCGACGGTCTGCACCTGACGGGTGTCACAGAGGCGGAGGAATTCACCGTGCCGGTCAACGCGATGCACTTCGCGGACGTGCAATCCCTGTCGAAAGGCCGGCCGATCGATATCGCCTTCGTCTGCATGAAGTCCTACGAGACGGATATGGCGACCTATCTGATCAAGCCGTATCTGGCGCCGGACGGGTTCGTGGTTTCGCTGCAGAACTGCATGAACGAGGAATTCATTGCCGGGATTGTCGGCTGGGGCAAGGTCGTCGGCTGCATCGCGGCAAAGATTTCGGTCGAGCTGCGCGGCCCGGCCCATGTCAACCGCAACGTGCCGGTGCATGGCAACGCACACACGGTCTTCCGGGCCGGCGAGGTGCATGGCGAAGAAACCGAGCGGACCCGCGAAGTCGCGCGCTTGTGCGGCTACACGGACAGTTCCATGGTGACGACCAATATCTGGGGTGAACGCTGGAGCAAGCTGTGCCTCAATGGCAGCAGCAATGGCGTCTCGGCGAGCACAGGTCTCGGCGGCGCCGCAATCGCCGCCGACCCGCATCTGCGCGACGTGAAGATGAAGCTGATATCGGAATGCATCCGCGTCGGGCGCGCTTCCGGTTTCAAGTTGGAGAAGCTGGGCGGACTTGAGAGCGACATCTATGTCGCCGCCGCGGATGGCGATTCCGAAGCGCGCCAGATTGTCGAGGACAATTACATAACCACGGCAAACAAGGGCAATCCGAACGCCCGTCCGTCCATGGGCCAAGACATGATGAAGGGGCGCCGCACCGAAATCGACTACATGAACGGCCTGGTCGTGCAGAAGGGCCGGGAAACCGGCATCGCGACCCCGGCGAACGAGATCCTGATCGCGGCGGTCAAGAAGGTCGAACGCGGCGAAACGGACGCCAACCCGAGCCTGCTGGCCGATATATAACTTAGGAAGGCGCGGGCGCCGTCACGAGTGCAGCTTCGCGCCCTTCGTGATCTTATCGACCAGCTTTCGGTCGTCCTGCAAGGCGAGGCCCGCAATCTTCATATCTTCGGGATCGCGGTTCTTGACGGCGGCGCGGTTCGCCGCGTCATGTCCCGTTTCGAACATGTCGTCGATGTAGAGCGAAATCCGCACCCCGCGGTCCATCGCCCGATTGTAGATTGTCTTGATGCGCTGCGCGTCGGCGCTGAGCGCGATCATCGGTTGGATGGCGAGCGCGTTGTAGCTGTTGCCGGCAGCGTCCATGTACGGTTCGCCTAGCAGTTTCCCGTGCGCGCCGACGATGCCGCTGGTCAGGAAGGCGGTAACGTTCAGTTTCTGCCATACCGCCAAGTCGTCGCGGACGTCGATGGCGATCTTGGTCTGGAAATTCATTTAGCGTACCGATCGGTTGTTAGGCCGGCAGGATCGTAATCCACATCGGCAGCGTACCGAGCGGATAGGTTGCGATCCGCTCCAACTGACCGGATTCATCCTCGATACGATAGACCGCGAGACGGCCGGATTGGTGTCCGGCGGACAGCAGGAACCGGCCGTCGGGATCGATCTGGAAGGCGCGGGGAATTCTCTCCGCCGCCGCGCAACCAATTGGAGACAGCTCGCCGCTTTCGGGCTCGCCCGCGAATATCGCGATGCTGTCATGGCCGCGGTTTGGGGCGTAAAGATATCGACCGTTCGGCGTTATGCGGATCTGCGAGCATTTGTTTTCGCCGTCCCAGCCTTCCGGCAGGGTCGTCACGGTGCGGATATGGCTCAATGTTCCCGTTTCAGGATCGAGGCCGTACGTCCCGACGCTGCAGCCTTGTTCGTTCGAGAAGTAGACGATGGGCTTGTCGGGGTGGAAACAGAAATGGCGCGGTCCGTCCGGACCCGGCGGGTCGCAGCGGTCCGGCGTATTCGGCGTCAGTTGCCCGGTTTCCGCGTCGAAACGGAACTGGAATGTCGTGTTCGGCGCGTCCTTGCGGAAGATATGCGGTACGAAGACGTAGCGGTTCGACGGATCGGATTCGATGCAATGCGCCCGCATGCCGGTCGCGAGCCACTCGATCGGGGTTTCGACGACCGCGCCGTTCTCGCCGATGCGGTGCACTGCCGTGATGCCGTCGAAATAGGAGGCGGAGAACAGGAAGCGGCCGGTCTTGTCGGTCGACAGGTAGGCGGGGTCGGCTTTTGTCGGGATCGTACCGATTTCGGCGAGGCCGCCACTTTCGGAATCAATGGCGAAGCTGGTGATCTGCAGCGATCCCTTGCGGGCGACATACATGTAGTGGCGTTCCGGATCGACGGCAGCGTAGGCGGGTCTGCCGGACAGCGCGATGTCCGAGACGAAGTCCAGCGCGCCCGTGTCCGAATCCATGCCGTAGCGCGCAATCCGATCTTCGCCCGATACGCTGATGTAAACGTGGTACCCCGCCAACGTGTCCTCCCAATGGCGATGCTATGTTAGGCGGTGACCCCTGGCGGGAGCAAACGGAAGGATACCGCTTCTTTATGTCTTTTTAGAAAATGGGCAGACCCTAAAGCGTGAATAGGGAGAGGACCGTCGTTACGAAGAGGACGACGTTGGAGTGCGCGACGAAGGTGCTGTATCGCTGGGCCAGCACGAAGACCGGTCCGCCCGTCGACGACGAAGAAGACTACGCCAACATCGACTGTCGGGCCGGTGTCGTTCTTGCCCACCACGCCTACGGCAAACTCGTCGCCGACCCTCGTTTGAATCCCGAAACGCCGCTGCCGCAATATCTAAAGCCGTACAAGGGTCGATAGCGCTGCTTGGTGACGACCTTAATTCGGATGGTCCTCTTCCGTGGATTGCCGACCGATAATCTCTCGGAGTTCGAACTTCAGCACCTTGCCCATCACGTTTCGCGGCAGCGTATCCGTGAAAATAACGTCTTGCGGATGCTTGAACCGGGCGAGTTCTCCGTCGAACAAAGCCAGGACATCCTCGCGCGTCAGGTCCGCGCCCCCTCTCCGCACGACGATCGCGACCGGAACCTCGCCCCATTTGCTATCGGCGCGTCCGACGACCGCGGCTTCGGCGATAGCGGCGCACCGATCGAGTACCATTTCGAGTTCCGCGGGGTAGATGTTCTCCGATCCGGAAACGATCACGTCTTTCACCCGGTCGTCGACATAGTACAAACCGTCGCCGTCGATATGCCCGATGTCGCCGGTGCGGAACCAGCCGTCTTCCAAGACTTCGGCGGTCGCGTCGGGGTCGTTCCAATATTCGGCCATTATGTTGGTGCCGCGAACGGTGATTTCGCCTTTCTCGTACGCCCCCAGCGTCTTGCCGGCCGCGTCGACGATCTTTGTTTCGCAATGCAGGGCCGCGCGTCCCGTCGACCCTTTGGTGGACCATGCATCGGGGATTCGCTGATGAATAGCAATCGGAGCCGTCTCCGTCGCGCCGTAGACTTGGATAACCGGCACGCCGCGGTCCAGGTACGCATCGATCAGCGAAAGCGGTACGGACGTGGACCCGGTCGTGATCGCCCTCAGGCGCGACAAATCAGTATCTTCCCAGCCGGGATGCTGCAGGATCGCGGCCATCATCGCCGGCACCAGGATCATCAGCGTCGGCTTCTCTTCGTTTATGACACGCACCGTCGCGCCGGGGTCGAACCGGCAGTGCAGAACCACCGTCGCGCCCGCGTGCAGGGCCGGCGTGGTCTGGATATTCAGCCCGACAACGTGAAACAGGGGCAGGTTGGTGAAGATGACGTCGCGGCTCGTCATGTCGTGCATGGAGATCGAACTGACCGCGTTGAAGGTCAACGCGTTCTGCGTCAGCACCGCGCCCTTCGGGCGTCCGGTGGTGCCCGATGTATAGACGATCAGCACCGGATCGTCGGGTCCGGCATCGGCGTCAAATGCATCCTGTTCGGCGTTCTCGACCAAGCTGTCGAATTCGCCGTCCATCGCTACGATCCGACAGCCGGTTAGCTCATCGGCAACGGGCTCGATCCCTTGCGCGAACTCTGCTTCGCAGAACAGGATTTTCGCACCGGCGTTCTTGAGCATGTAGAGGAGTTCCGGCGGTGCAAGCCGCCAGTTCATCGGGACTAGTATCGCGCCTAGCCTGGCGCAGGCGAACATCAACACCAGCATGTCCTGCGAGTTCAGCCCGAGAAAGGCGACCCGGTCGCCTCTTTCGACGGCCAACCCGTTCCGCAACAGCGCTGCAACGCGTCGAATACGCTCGTACAGCGCGGCGTAGGAGATATCCTTCCCCTCGAATCGGATCGCGGTCTTGTCCGGTTGGAAATCCGCCCAATGCTCGATCCATTGGGATAGGTTCATCAATCGCCGTCCGTTTCGCCCGGCTCATACAGCGTTTCGCGGCCCAGCCGGTCGAGGCATAGCTCCGCGGTCCACGGCAACATCAGCGAGCCGAGCCGAGAATCCCGGTACATCCTTTCGAGCGGCAATGATTTGAGCATCGACTGGCCGCCACAAGTGCGGATCGCCAGGCGGCACATCTCGTTGGCGTTCTCCATCACCGCGAATTGCGCGGCGTAGGCGCGAAGCCGGTCTTGCTTCGTCGGATCGACCCGCGCTTCGCCGATCGCCTGTTTGAACAGCGCCCATGTCTGCTGCAGTTTGATCCACATCTCGGCGACGGTGATCTGCTTGGTCGGGTACATCCGCCGTTTGACGGGAATGCCTTCGATTTCGCCGCGCAGATAGGTGACGGTGAAATCGTAGGCCGCCTGGGCGATGCCCATATAGGTCGGGCAGAGCGTGAGGAACATGTGCGGCCAGCGCACTGCCGCCTGATGGTAGACGCCGCGCATCTGCTCGTCCGGGATGAAGACGTTTTCCAGTAGCAGGGTCCGCGAAACGGTCGCCCGCATTCCGACCGGATCCCACGGGCCGACGACGGAAACGCCCTCGGCATTTGCCGGCACTGCCATGAACAGCGTGTCGCGGACCGACAGGTCCGGCTTGTCCTCCGTGCACAGCACGCCGTAATAGGTGGCGGCGCCCGACAGCGAGGCGAAAATCTTCTTGCCGTTCAGCACCCAGCCGCCGTCGACCTTCGCGGCCAACGTGCCGAACGGCGCCTTGCCGGCCGCCGCCACCGAGCCCTCGGAGAACGGCTGGGCGAAGATCGCGCCATCATCGACGATGCGGGAAAAATGCAGTTCGCGGTTTTTCTGGTGCTGTTTCCTGTCGGCCGCCGGCATGTCGAGATCGTCCGCGATGTGGCCGGTCCAAAGCGGCGTACAGGCGTGCATGTTGAATGTCAGTGCCGTCGAGCCGCACCATCGGCCCATCTCCGCGGCGAGCAGCGCATAATTTTCGTAATCGACGCCCAAGCCGCCGCACGATTTCGGCACCGTCATGGCGAGAATCCCGGCGTCGCGCATATCGTCGTAGTTCTCGAAGGGAAACGACGCCTCCTCGTCATAGCGTCCAGCGCGCGGCGCGAATTTCTCCTGACCCAGCGTCCGGACGACCTGTTCGATTTCGTCGTTCTTGCCGGCAAGCTTTTGCCACTCGAAGGATTTCGGCATTTTTGGCGTTCTTCGCGCTAGTTCGAAACGGTGGACAGGAAGTCGCAGAGCGCATCGTCATAGGCTTGCGGATTCTCGAGATTGGCGAGGTGACCGAGTTTCGGCAAACAAACGAAACGGCAGCCGGAAATTTTCGCGGCCATCTTCTTCTTCATCGCCGCCGGCGCATTGCTGTCGGCCTCTCCGGCAAGCGCCAATGTGGGCACCCGGATGTTGGCCAAGTTCGTGCGCCCTTCGAACGTAACGATGCATTCGACGGCGGCGCGATAAGTTTCGGCGGGGACATCGGCCATGCAGTCGTGAGCCAATTGCCTGCCGTCCGGATCGGCGTCCGCGGACATCATCGTCTTGACCAATTCCGTGGCGAGATCCGCCATGGTCTTGCCGGCGGCCAGCGGCGCCAAACGCGCTTCGACGAACTTTTTCTGAAAGTCGCCGTCGGGATTCCCGAATGCCGGACTTGTCGCGGCCAAGGTAAGGGAATGGATCCTGTCCTGGTGCGCGACGGCGAATTCCTGCGCGACCATGCCGCCCATCGAATGGCCGACCAGATGGACCTTATGCCAACCTCGTTCGTCGAGCAGCGCCAGCAACGAGTCCGCCAGCTGTGGAAAGGAAATGCCGCCGTTTAGAGGGCTTTTCCCGTAACCCGGCATGTCCCACGCCGCCGCCTTGTATTTCGTCGAAAAGTTATCGATCTGACGTGTCCAGCTATGCGCGCCGCCGCCGACGCCGTGCAGGAACAGAACGACCTCGCCCGATCCCTTTTCGATGTGATGCGGCACTTGAGTCACGCTAACGCTCCCTGCAAGCGGCCTTTTTCGACAACGACCCTATCGTCGAGGCCGATCGTGCAATTTCGAATCGGCAAATCGAAATGTCCGAGCGTGTAGCGTTTGGCGGCTTCGTTCGCGCCGGTCGAATAGAGGAAATTACCGGCAAATGCCCGCAGCTCGGTGCCGTTGATATCCCGCTTGTCGTACATGGTCAGGGCGTCCCAGCGTGCGGCCGGGTTCATCCCCCAACCGACATGCGAGACGGCGTAGGCCTCACGGTCGCCCCATGCCGCGATGTATTCGCGAAACAGGTCCGCATCGACTCCTGAACCTGCAATATCGGTCACGTAATCGTTTTCGATCTGGAACGTTATCGCGCTCTCGAGGTAGCGTTTGAACGTCAGGTTCACATCGCCCGCATCCATGACCAGCGTGCCGTTCACCGCGCCCGCTTTGGGGAAACACAGCACCAGACCGCCGGGCCAGTGGGCGAAGTGACCGGGACGATCGCAATATCCCCAAACGCCGGCGCCTCTTGTATCGGTAACATCGATCGTCAGGTCGGTTCCCGCATCCGAACGAACGGTCACGCGGTTGGCTTCGGACGGGTGCGAGTCTCGCATGGCAGTGATGTCTGCGGCTTGGTTCGTTGAGTTCAGGCAGCGATTGCCATGGCTGCTGCACGTGGACTGATGTTGTCGTTGGCCGGTGTGTCGGTTGCGCTGATCAGGGCCTTCCATGCC
>JAKZTB010000338.1:0-24939 GCA_047517345.1 Alphaproteobacteria bacterium | reverse complement strand
ACCGATACCTGGGTTTCAATGAACGATTCCCAGGCCGAGTCCCGGCACAATCTGCTGCGCGCCTATCAAGTCGACGACAAAATGATGGCCGGCGCCAGAGACGACGCGATTTTCATGCATTGCCTGCCCGCGCACCGCGGCGAGGAAGTCACGGGGAGCGTGATCGATGGACCGCAGTCGGTCGTGTGGGACGAAGCCGAAAACCGGCTGCACGCCCAAAAGGGCATTCTCGCCTGGTGTCTCAGTTGAGCGATACGGCCCTTTCCGGCAACGCTGACGACTTCATACGGCCCTTCATGATCGACGCGAACGGGTTGCATGGCCGTCTCGTACGGCTTGGCCCGGCTCTCGACGCACCGCTTTCGGCGCACGACTATCCGGAATCTGTCGCTGTACTGCTGGGAGAGGCGTTATCGCTTGTCTCCGGCCTGTCCGCCGGGCTCAAATTCGACGGTGTGTTCAGCCTGCAAGCGCGCGGCGACGGTCCGGTTAAACTGCTCGTCGCCGACGTGACGACCGGCGGCGACATTCGCGGTTTTGCCGACGTCCGGGACGAGATACCCGACGGGGCGACGGAGGCGCCAATCCCACGGCTGATCGGCGGAGGGCGGCTTGCCTTTACCGTCGATCAAGGGCCAGATACCGAACAGCATCAAGGCATCGTCGATTTACAAGGCGCTGGTTTGGCGGATTGCGTACACCATTATTTTCAACAATCCAGCCAATTCAGCGCGGCGGTAAAGCTTTCCTGCCGGCACGATCCCGTTCAGGGCTGGCGCGCCGGCGCCTTGATCCTGCAACGTCTCCCCGACGACGAGAAACCCTTCGAGCGCGAGCGCCTGGAAGAAGGATGGCGCAAGGCTTTGGCGCTGATGGGAAGCTGTACGCCGGACGAACTTTGCGACGTTCGACTGAATGCCGACGACCTACTTTTCCGGCTGTTTCACGAAGACGGCGTGCGCGTGTTCCCAACGCGGCCTCTGAAATTTTCCTGCAAGTGTTCGCGCACGCGAATGCAGGCAGCCGTTTCGATGTTGAGCGACATCGAACGGGAGGAGATGACGATTGACGGCTGTATCGTCGTCACCTGCCAATTTTGCAATGCCGAACAAAATTTCGACCCTGCCACCCTGAGTCCCCTACACGCGACTTGAAGCGGCACGGCCCGCCACGCATATTGAAAATACCTATAATGGAAGGATCTATAATGCGGTTCAGGGCACGACCTGTTGTCGTTATACCAAAGCTCGTTGGTATTATCTTAGCGGTTACCGTGCTGACCGCCTGCGCGACGACCGTCCCACGGGCACCGTACCCGGAGATTACCTTCTCGCATCTGCCGCCGATCAAATTGGACGTCGCCAAAATTGTCTACGCTCCAAGCTACAGGCCACCGATCGCGGCACCCAATATCGGGCACGATTTCCCGGTGCCGCCGGCGAGGGCCGCCGAACGTTGGATCGCGGACCGGCTGGTTGCGGCGGGAACGGTCGGACAGGCGAAAATCGTCATTCGGCAAGCGACGGCGACGGAGACCAAACTGAAGATAAAAAATGGCGTTTCGGGCGCCTTTACGACGGATCAGGCTTGGCGCTACGACACGCGTGTCGAGGTCGCGATCGACGCCGTCCATCCAAATCGCAAGATCAAGGGCCAGGCCAGCACCGTCGCGCAGCAAAGCAAGACCGTCCCGGAAGACGCCAGTCTGTCACAACGGGAAGACGTCTGGTTCGCCCTTACGGAAAACGTGATGCGCAAGTTCAACGAAACGTTTGAAGCGCAGATTCGCAAGAATCTCGCCGAGTTCATAAAATAGCGCCGCAATCGGCTGGCGATAGGAGCCAAGACTATGAGAGTTCAGACGTCCATCGAGCAAAAACTGGCGGAATCGCTGACCCCCGCACATCTGGAGGTGATCAACGAAAGCCATATGCACAGCGTGCCGCCCGGCTCGGAATCGCATTTCAAGGTCGTGATCGTGACCGACGCCTTCGACGGCGTCTCGCGCGTCAAGCGTCACCAGCAGGTGAACGGGATTCTCGAAAAGGAACTCAAAGAAGATCTGCACGCGTTATCCATGCAGACGATGACGCCGGACGAATGGACCGCCCGCGGCGGTCGGGTCATGACATCGCCGGAATGCCTCGGCGGCGGCAAGCACGACAAATAACTTTTCGCCGCGATTGGCGACAGCCTCAATCGGCGCGCTTTCGCCGCGCCTTCGTAAATTCAGGAAGGATTTTCCATGACGATCGACTTGTACACCTGGGCCACGCCGAATGGCCGCAAAGCTTCCGTGATGCTCGAGGAGGTTGGCCTCGATTACGAGGAGCATGCCATCAACATCAGCAAGGGCGAGCAGTTCCAGCCGGATTTCCTGAAAATCTCGCCGAACAACCGGATCCCCGCCATCGTCGATCCCGACGGCCCCGACGGAAATCCCATCTCGGTCTTCGAAACCGGCGCGATTTTGGTTTATCTGGGCGAAAAGACCGGAAAATTCATTCCGAGCGACGCGGGCAAACGCGTGGCCATGTTTGAATGGCTGATGTGGCAGATGGGCGGCTTCGGTCCCATGCTCGGCCAGGCGCACCATTTCCTCGGCCTCGACACGGAGGTGCCTTACGGCAGCGAGCGCTACGTAAAAGAATCGCACCGTCTTTACGGCGTCATGGACCGCAGGCTCGAGGACAACGAGTATCTCGCCGGCGACAAATACACGATCGCCGACATCGCGACCTACCCGTGGGCGCACCGACATCCGCGGCACAAGGTCGACCTCGCCGAGTTCAAGAACGTCAAGCGCTGGTACGACTCGATCGGCGCGCGGCCGGCGGTGCAAAAAGGCATGCCGACGCTCGGCGGCATCAACATGTAATACCGAACGGGAAGGAGACGGCACCATGCGATATGTACGGTTCGAGAAGGACGGTGCCGTCGCCTGCGGGATCGTGGAAGCCGACGGGATCGAGGTCATTGCGGGTGAAATCCTCGACCGTGGGGCGCCCACGGGCGAGACCCACACCCTGGACAGCGTCAAGCTACTGCCGCCGGTCATCCCGAAAACCTTTTATGCTGCCGGGTTGAATTATGTGGCGCATATCATGGAACAGGCCGAAGCGCGCGGCGCGAAACCCAATATCCCCGAGAAACCGGATATCGGCTACCGTGCCAACAACGCGCTGATCGGTCACGGCGAAACGATCGTGATCCCGAAGGACGCGACCGACCTGGTCGAATACGAAGCGGAGTTGGTCGTGATCGTCGGCAAACAGGCGAAACATTTGTCGGAGGCCGACGCCCTGTCCTGCGTGTTCGGCTACACGATCGGCAACGATGTCAGCGAACGCACCTGGCAGCGCGGCGACCGCACCATGTGGCGGGGCAAGAACACGGACACGTTCAAACCCATGGGACCGTGGATCGAAACCGATGTCGATCTGGCGAGTCTCCAGACCACCGTGCGCCTGAACGGCTAAGAAACCATCAGCTTCGAGACCAACAACATGCTCTATGGGGTCGAACGCTATATCAGCGCCATGTCGAAATATCTGACGCTCTATCCCGGCGATGTCATCTGGATGGGCACCGAAGGCAAGTCGCCGCAGATGAAACACGGCGATGTGTGCGAAATTGATATTTCCGGTATCGGCACCTTGAGCAATCCGGTCGTACGCGAGAGTTAGTTAGTCCGCCGCGTCTTCCTCCTGCTGCAAGGCGAAGATCGAGCTGTAGCCGCCCGACCAGTCCGGCGGGATCAGGCAGGGCCTGGGGTCGAACTGAACCCAGCGGGCGGGCTTACCGCGAACGATCGACCCGTTGTAACGGCTCGGACTCGGATGCGCCGTGATCGGCAAGGCGTCCGCCGCGGAAAAAGCGTTAATCAATAAAGGACGCATCTTCGTCGAATTGTTCGGCATCGATCCGTGTACCGTGCGCCCATTGTGCACTGTGATCGTACCCGCGGCACCCTTGCAATAGACAGCCTTATCGAGCGGTATCCGGTGAAGATCTTGGTTATCTATCGCGCCGACCCATTGATCCTTGTCGTTGTACTGATTGAACAGCTCGCCCTTATGGCTGCCGGGGACCATACCGAGCGGGCCCATCTTGTCGTCGATTTCTGACAAGAACAATCCGATGGCCAGGACGTTGTAATTGGTGTGCGGATAGAACTGGATGTCCTGATGCCACTTCACCTCCTCGCCGCCATCGCCATATTTAAAGTTCAGCTTCGAGTGATGGAACTTGACGTTCGGGCCCAGCAGATCCTCACAGAGGTCGACGATCGGCCCCCGACTGGCGAATTCCCAATAGGTTTGATGATGTTCGACGGGTTGAGTCAGGCGGCGCAGGCGCGGGTTGCCGCTGTTGTGATCCGGCTCAAGGTCGAACTTGCCGTCAGACTTTGTCCAGTCCTGGCTCTCGTCGATGAATTGGTTGGTTACGTCCCACAGCCGTTCGAGCCATTCCTCGGACACGAACCTGTCCACCATGAGAAAACCGGCGTCGAAATAGGACTGCCGCTGCTCCTGCGTCAGGACTTTCGGTTCGTGGGATAGGATTTCTTCGGGTGTCATTGCAATTTCCTGTCATGCGGCAGCGTTATCGCGGAGGCGAGTCCAGCGTCGCGCGGGTAAAGGTTTCGATATAGTCGAGTAGTCGGTCCGAGGCGGCGCAGGCGCGGTCCCGGTCGCCATCGCCGATCGCCCGGGCGACTTCGGCGTGCAGCCGGGCGCAGAGCGGCAGGTCGGCGACTTCCTGATAGTGAATGAACCAGAAACGGCGCGACAAAGGCTGCATCAGCTGCATCGCCTTTGCGGCATACGCATTGCGCGCGCCCTCGACCGACAGGTCGTTCAATTCTCTGTCCAGGCGCAGGAAGGCGCGGTCGTCATCGGTTTCCGCAGCGCGCTCCATTTCGTCGGCGATAGCCCGGAATCTCTCCTTCTCCGCAATCGTCGCCCGTTCCGACGCGTTGCCCGCGACCAGCCGCTCCACCTCGCGGCGAACTTCGAGCAGTTGCAGCTGCGAACGGATATCGATTTCGGAGATCAGGATGCCGCGGCGCGGCAGGATCAAGACGAGCCCGGCAAGCGCCAGACGCTGCAACGCTTCGCGAATTGGGGTGCGGCCGATACCGACGCGCTGGCTCAGCTGCGCCTCGGACACGATGCTGCCCGGCGCCAGCTGCAGCATCACGATATCCTCTTCGATCCGCTGATAGGCCAGATCGGTCAGCGACGCGTATTCTGCGGTGTCATTGGCCGGTACAGTTGCCATCGGTGCTTCCCCTTGCCGCTCTGATATATCAGTAATATAGTACAAGCGAAGTCGCCATGGAAAGGCAGTCAGCATAAACTTCGGCGACAACTTGCGGGAGATACCGCCATGTATCCGGAACGCGTACGGGATCACGCCCCGAATGTTCTGACACTTGAGCAACGGGAATTCTACTTCGAGAACGGCTATGTGCTGCTCGAATCGGTCGTCCCCATGGAGACGATCACGCGACTGCGGGCAGTGACCGAAGCGATGGTCGAGCGCAGCCGGTCGGTCAACCAATCCGACGCGATATTCGACCTGGAACCCCTTCATAGTGCCGATGCGCCGCGGCTGCGCCGCCTGTCCTCGCCGGTAGAGCACGATCCGCTTTACTGGGAATTCACCGCCAACTCGGTGATTGCGGATATCGCCGCCGATCTGGTCGGGCCCGACGTCAAGTTCCATCATTCGAAGCTCAATTTCAAATGGGCCGAGGGCGGCGAGGAGGTAAAGTGGCATCAGGATATCCAATCCTGGGCGCATACCAACTACAGCCCCCTGACGATCGGCACCTATCTGTACGATGTCGGCCCGGAACAAGGGCCGCTGGGCGTCATTCCGGGCAGCCATAAGGGGCCATTGTTCAATCAATACAACGACAAGGATCAATGGATCGGCAATATCTCGGACAGCGATTTGGAAACGGTCGACGTGGACAAGGCCGATTATCTGATGGGCCCGGCTGGATCGGTGACCGTGCATAATTGCCGGACCATTCACGGTTCGAAACCGAACCTGTCCGACCAGGGTCGCCCGTTGCTTCTCAATGTCTATTCTTCGGCCGACGCCTTTACCTACATGGCCAACCCGCTGCAGACCCAATACGCCGGCGCCATCGTCCGTGGCAAGGCAGCGCGCGAAGCCTTCATAGACCCGCGTCCCTGCATCCTGTCGCCGGACTGGTCCGGCGGATACACCTCGCTCTTCGCGGTGCAACAGAAGGAAGAGTGGAGCGAGGACCAGATGGAACTGGTCGCGCATCAATACGACGCGGCAGGCGGCTAACAACGCGCGACTATTTTGTCAGCCGCACCGGCGGCATCGAACTTTCGCGAAGATCTCGTCCCAGTCGCCATCCGTCGCGGCATAGTCGAGCAGGCAGCGCAACGCCTTCGACTCGTCGGGCAGCTTGTAGCGTTCGACGATGGTCTTCAGCATTTCATGCGCGTCGGGATGAACTTCGTAGCCCACCTTCACCTTCACGCCTGCCATGTCGAGACCTCCCCGCAAGTGGACACAATCTAACCTATAGTACCCCTACGACGGCTTTCCGAGCCCAGCGGTTAGGCGCGCGATACGCCGTGATGCGGGGCCCCATCACAAGTGTCGCGCAACGCGGCCGCTGGGCTCGGGAAGCCGCCCTCCGGGTCCCGTATCCCGGATTCTCGGTGCGTCGAAGTCTCTTACCGATACTTCGGCATCGCCTGCGAGCCTTCTCCTGCCGAGAAGCCGGGCTACGGGATCGTATGGGTACTATAGGCTAGATTGTGTCCACTAAAAGCCTCGGAAGAGGATTGTCGGCAGCCACAGCGCCAAATTCGGAATGGTCAAAACGAACGCCAGGACGATCATGTGCAGGCAGATGAACGGCACGACGCCTTTGTACATATGTACAAGCGTGATCTCGGGCGGGCTTATACCACGCAGGTAGAAGATCGCCGGCGCCATGGGCGGCGTCAGATAGCTGGTCTGGATCATGATCAGGAAGCAGATAAGGAACCAAATCTTTACCTCGCCTGCATCGAGCCCAGGGAATGCGAACGCGGTGATGACCGGCATGGCGATCGGTATGACGATCAGGATCAGCGAGATCAGGTCGAGCACGAACCCCGCCACGAAAGCAATCAGCAACAGGATAAACAGTGTCTGCCAGCCGGTCAGCGCGGACACTTCCATAAGTTGCTGCGCGCCGATCAAGCCGCCGGCCGCCGTGAAGACGCCCGCGAACATCGTGCCGCCCATCAAGATCAACAGGATCATCGCGGTAATGACGATGGTCTTGTACAAAGCCTCCTGCAGGATGGGGAAGGTGAGGGTCCGATAGGAAAAAGCCATGACAAGCGAGCCTATCGAACCGCATGCGGCCGCCTCCGTTGGCGTCGCGATCCCGCCCAGGATCGACCCCAGCACGAGACCGATCAGCATCATCGGTGGAATCAGGGCGGTGGCGGTGATCCAAAGCTTCTGTAGGAAAGACGGTTCATCGTCTTGCGGGGGCAGCCGCGGACCATCCGACGGCCGAATTATACACCGGATCAGGATGTACACGACGTAGCAACCGGCCAACATCAACCCGGGAATAATCATGCCGGCGAACAGGTCGCCGATCGAGACATCGGCGACAGGGCCGAGGATGACGACGACCACCGACGGCGGAATGATGGTGCCGAGCGATCCGCCGGCGCAGATCGTGCCGGAGATAAGTGATTTGTTGTAGGCGTATCGCAGCATGACCGGAATCGCCAGCAAGCCGACCACGGTCTCCGTGGCGCCGACGATGCCGGTCGCGGCGGCAAATACCACGCATAGCAGCACAGTGCCGATCGCAAGACCGCCCGGCAACCGCCGGGTCCACATGTGGATTGCTTCGAACAGGCGCTCGGCGACGCCGGAGCGTTCCAGCAACGAGCCCATGAAAATGAACAGCGGCACCGCGCCCAGCACGTAGTTGGAGGCAACATCGTCGACCTTGGCGACGAACAGGCCGATCGCGGACTCGCCGAACCGCATCAAACCGAACATCAGGGCAATGCCCATGAGCGAGAAGGCGACAGGAAATCCCAGGAAGATCAGCACCAACAGCGCCGGGAACATCAATAAGGCAAACTCGACACTCACTTGAAGCCTCCCGCCGCATCCGGTTCGGGCACATCACGTCCCATCATCACAAGAACGCATTTGCAGACCTCGACCATCGTTTGGACGGTGAGCAGGTAGAACCCAAACGTGAAAGTGAACTTGAAAGGCCAGATAATTGGATTCCAGGCTGATTCACCGGAAACCTCGTTTACCTTGTAGGCTTCCAGGAAATACAGCCACAGCCCCCATGAGCACCAGATCACCATCGGCAGCAGGAAGATTACAAAACCCGCGAAGTCGATCATGGCGCGTGTCTTTGGCGAAACGTGGTCGTACACGAAGTCCACCCGGATATGCCGCCGCAACTGCAGGCAGAACGCGATGGCCAGCATCAGGATTGTCCCCATCAGCATGTAGGATATCTCGAATGCCCAAGATGTCGGGGCATTGAACGCGTACCGGGATATGACTTCATAGCCTATCAATACGGCGAGTAGCGGGATAACGGCGGCGCTCACGGAACCAAAGAATTTTGTGATCTTCTCGACAGGTCGGATAAAAGCCCAGACATCGCGCTGGATCACGGCTCTGACGGCCCCCACCGCGATGATCGCGGTCGTCACATAGAAAATTCCAACGAACAGTCCAAGGACCGCGCCGAAACCATTCGGCTTGTTCGAGATTATAAGCGCGTGTGCCTCGGACAGGCTGCTCAGCACTGCTTCCATAGCCAGCGTCCCAAATCTAAAAATTGTACAAATGGATAAAGGAGCGGGGGCGCATGGCGGCGCCCCCGCTCGAATTTGACGTTTACCAGGCTATTTTAGAATGCTGCCAATCTGCGTCCGTGTGCCCGGTCCCGACCGCATCTTCGAATAGACACTCATGTCCATCTGGAACTGACGCTGATGGTTCAACATCTTCTTGAACCAGGCATTGCCCACGGCCTGTTTGTCGGCCCATTCATTGCCCGCCTTCTGGGCTGCGTCGATGAAACTCTGTTCGAGACGCAACATGGTGTTGCCGCCTTTTTCCATACGCCGATAGGCGAATAGATCCTGGTAGGCATGATCCCGCCAGGTGCGGAAGTGAGCCAGTTCCCCCGCTTGCGTAATCAAATCTTGATCGCGCTTGGAAATCGCGCCCCAAGCCGACTTGCTGAACTCGCATTCTTGCGAGGCGGCCGGTTGATGGACGCCGGGGAAAATGATGAATTTGGCGATCTTGTGGAAACCGACCGGCTCGTTGATCGATGGAGAGCTCCATTCCGTGGCGTCGATGACGCCGCGTTCGAGCGCTGCATAGACTTCTGCGCCCGGCAGGATCACCGTCGAGGCCCCAAGCATGCCGCCAACTTCGGCCCAGGCACCTGCGGTGCGCTGCTTGATGTTCTTATATTCGGCCAGATTGGTGACCTTACGCTTGGAATGCAGGAAAACTTCCGCCGGGAAAGTGCCGCAAGGGATCGACACCACGCCGAATTTCTCCATGCGATATTCTTTCCACAGCTCCGCGCCGCCGCCCTCATAAAGCCAGAGGAAGAATTCCTCCTCGGTCAGGCCGCCGACGTAACCGCCGAAGATCACGGTCGTCTTGTCGATGCCCCAGTCGTAGCCCATCCAGTTGTGACCGGCCTGGGCGACACCGGATCTGACCGTTTCGGTCACTTTCAGCGCCTTGCCGAGCGTGCCGGCTGGGAACACTGTGATTTTAACCCGGCCCTCGGTCAGATACTCGACCAATTTGGAGAATTTCTTGGCGTCTGCCAGAAGCACGCCGCCGCCCCAAGGCGCCGCCATGCTCCATTCGGCTTGCGCGAGAGCCGAACCGGCCGTCGCCATCATGCCCAACCCGACGGCCGCGCCGACCGCCGTTTTTATGACATTCTTTAACATTTTGTTCCTCCCTGTTGTGGTCTGGTTTGAGACTAAAGGCAAAATCTGCCGCTTCCATCTCCTAACGAAATTTTTTGCAGGCCCATTTCAATCCCTGTTCGCGAGTGTTGACCATTGCTGAAAATTGGTCAACCTCCCGCGCTCTCCCGGTAGCGTTTCCGAATACGCGAATTTGGCGTATGGGTCTGCCCCACCCTGTTTTAATTTGTCCGTACAATACAACTGACATATCAGCACGACAAGCAGCTAGTTTCGGTCGGCGCTACCGTCGGCAAACAGACTCTGCCGACGGCACAATGCGCAATACTGTTACGAACAATCCCGCCAACGTCTAGAATTTCGCTGACATGAATAGAATGGCCAGCAAGCCCGCTCACCACGCTGCCGGAATCGATACCGGCGCGGCTGCCGCGCTACGCGCCCCGGGTGAAATCGCCACACCGGAAGCCTTGAGCGCCTTCAAGGCGTCGCGGCTGTCGTTTCTCCGCATCCTGGTCCGGCGCATGGCGGCCGAGCGCTGGCGTATTTCGCGTTCGCAATTCGAACTCGACGATCGCGGCCGGGGCACCGCGGTCTACAGGATAGAAACGGCCGGCAAACCGTTGCATTTCGTCGTTTTCTCGGACGAACTGATCGAGGAAGACCGCACCGACCGGATCATCGCCAACCACTACGACGGCGAAGCGTTCCTCTGTTTCGGCGAAATGACGGCGGCGCGCATCGCCGCGCAACGCGGACAGTTCGCGGATTTCCTGTATGGCCGCGCGGATATCGAGACGCTCGGCTGGACCCGGGTCAACCGGAGCGGCCGCATGTTCGATTATGTCGCCGAAACCCTCGCCCAAGGTCGGCAGCCGGATGTCGACCGCGTCATGCGGGCGGGCTATCTGCTGCGAAACAACGGCTATTGGGGCAACGGCCGGCATGGCTCCACAAGCTTCCAGGGCATTCCTGTAGAGGAGGCCGTCGCACAACCCTATCACGCAGACCTGCTGACGCTCTATCTGTGGCGCACCTTCAGCCACGATCTTGTCGAACATATCGCCGCCCGGCGCAGTCCTTCCGCGGTGACGCTACATCGCGAGGTGAAACGTTTTATCGGCGTCGGAAACGCCTCCGGATTGGGACTGATCCCCTTCGTAATCCGGCATCCGAGGCGTATCCATACCTGGGTCCATGCGCGCGAGGGTGTCGTCGCGGCGGCGATGCAAATGCCGGCGATGCCCGACAGCCCCGAAGCCGAGAATCTGGACCGGGTACTGAACCGCGCGATCGCCTATTTCGACGAAGGCATTCAAGTCCGCGCCGGGATATTCGCGGGCAGCGCGCGGCTCGTCGACGATTTGCGGCGCATCGTCAACCGCTATTCGGCAATGCGGCAAAGTTGGCCGCTCTTGCCCTGGCGAACGCTATCGGACTGGGCGCGCGAGAACACGCATCCGGAAGCCGTGGAAACGCTGCTTTCGGCCTTGATCGAGATTTATCCGGCGCTTTCCGAAGAGGCGCAGGTTCAGATGCTGCAAACCGTTGCCGCCGCGAACGACCTGGACCCGGCGCAGACACTTGGCGAACTGAAACGCGCGATCGAGACCCGCTATGCCTGGGCGCTGTCGCTCGATCTCGGCGCGCCCGACGCCCGCCGGCATTTTTGGTACTTGTCGGAGGACAATCTGGAACCCCGACACGGCATCCGGGGCAACGACCCGAAGGAAGAATACGAAACCTTCGTCGACGTCGCCGGTGCCGTGCAAGACCTATTTGCGGCGGTCAAAGGCACACCGCCCGATCGAACGGTCGATCTGTTGCTGCTCGCACGCCCCGAACTGCGCTACGCCGTTGAACGGGTTCAGGCGACCGAAGGGTTCGACTATGGCGAGGTCCGCGCCAACATTCTCGAACCGGCGTTCGAGCCCTGCCATCTGATCCGCTTCCTGCTGACGGCATATGGGATGGAGAAACTCGACCCGCAATCGCGCCTTTGGGTTCGCGGCACCTTTCTTCAAGGCGCCCCCTTGCCCGAAGACATCGCCGCCGGCAACGAAGGCGACTGGATTTTCCCGCTGCGGCCGGAGCTTGGCTGATATGCGTCTCTCCTATACGGAAACATCGTTCTGGTATGGTTGCGCCTTGCGTGTCGCGGGCGTTTCCGCCGGTGCCGTGTACGCCGCGATCCGCATGATGCAATGGGCCGATTTCCGCCACGGTTTCGGCGTGTCTTATTTCGAAAGACGCCGGCCGACAATCAACACCGACACGACCGTGCTACACCTGATCGACGACGGCACCATCGACGCCGGCGGACTGACCAGCCTGATCGCCGGGCCGCTGCTCCTCGACCGGGCGACGGTTGCCACTGGGAATACCGGAAAGGCCACAATCACGGCATTGAACGTTGGCGATTGCGGTTGGCTCGGTCAACTGGCCGAACAAGCGACCAAGCGCGGCCTGGCGGCACAGCTGTCTTTCCGGAGCGAAGGTGGGGACGCGACCGATCTATCGGACATCTATAGCCCCGACCGGACGATTGTCGGGCTGCCGGGCGGCGAGGCGCCGTGGTGGATCGAATCCGATACCGCATTCGACGATTTGGCCGCACGAATTCAGCCGGCCGAACCTGCCGTCACGCTGACCTGCGTCGATCCCGCGCGCTATCCGGATTACGCCGACGCGGTACGCGCGGCGGCTGCCGATGCCGGCGTCGCCATTGCCACGCCCGACGAAATCGCCGAAAACGACAGGGGGAAGATGCGGGACGGCTGGACTGCCGACGACGCAGAATGGCGATCGCTCGCCACGTACGGTTTCGGCGTCCTGGCGGAAAGTACGGAGCGGTCGCTGCGCAGCGCGGGGGCATGTCCGAAAAACGAGACGCTTTCAGGGGGAACGATATGAACGATAAGGCGAATACCGCCGACGATATCCGGATGAAGGGCAGCGGCTATTATTCTTTGGCGACGACGGGCGCGAAGATCGTCATAGACGGCACGGCGCCGCTAATTCTGGGCGCGCTGGAGTCGATGGATATCCCTGACGACGGTAGCGTATTCGCCATGGCCGATATGGGGTGCGCCGACGGCGGCACCTCGATCGACATGATCGGCAAGGCGCTGAGCTTCGTACGCGGGCGCGCGCCGTCCCGCCCCCTGACGATGACCTACACGGACCTGCCGCGAAACGATTTCAGCCAGGTCTTCCAGATCGTGCACGGGCAAACCGGCATCCCCGCCTATGCGGCCGATATCGACAATCTGTTCGTCTTCGCCTCCGGCACCTCGTTCCACGAACGCATCTTTCCCGCCGGGTCCTTGCATTTCGGCTTTTCGGCAACCGCATCGCACTATATCAGCGAGCGGCCGGGACCGATCAGCAACCATGTCCACATGGTCGGCGCCGAAGGTGCGGAGCGCGCCGCCTATGCCGATCAGGGCCGCGCCGATTGGGAGCGCATTCTGGGCAACCGCGCCGCCGAGTTGGTATCCGGCGGGCGTCTCGTGCTGCTGAATTTCTGCCGCGACGAAGAAGGCCGCTATCTCGGCGGCACCGAAGGGGTGAACATGTTCCATACCTTCGACCGGTTGTGGCGGGAACTCGCCGAGGACGGCGCGATCACGATGGCCGAATACGAAGCCACTGCGTTTCCGCAATACTACCGCGACGTCGAGGAGTGCAGCGCGCCATTGGTCGATCCGGACAACCCGGTGTACCAGGCCGGGCTGCGCCTCGACCACATCGAAACCCGCGTGATCGACTGTCCCTACCGCCTCGACTACGAACAGCACGGCAATCCGGCCAAGTTCGCCAAGGACTATATCCCGACCCTGCGCTCCTGGAGCGAGAGCGTTTTCTTCGCCGGCCTATCAGCCGAGCGCCCGATCGAGGAACGCGCCGAGATCATCGACCGGTACTACGATTCCTACGAGACTTTCGTCCGCGAAAGCCCGGCAGGCCAAGGCATGGACTACGTCCACACCTACATGGTCATCCACAAAGAATAGTAGATAGAACGCTCAACTTGCCGGCAAACGGATTGCTGGGCGTTATTCGCAAATTGCCGTCAGGCAACAAGCGGCGTCATCGAAATCGGAACCGCCTGCGATACACTATCAACGCACCGAAACCGATCGCGATCATCGAGAGCGTTCCTGGTTCGGAGACAGACGTAACCAAGTCAAACGCTTGGACAGAATCGAGTGTCCTTGCCTGTCCATCCTGAATTCCGTTTCCGCCAACAACGTAGAATATGTCGTCCAACACGGCCGCGCCGATTGTACTACGTGGCAGGAGATTGGTCGTGTCGAGCGACGACCACGTATCTGCAACTGGATCGTACGCCTCAAAAGCTGTTAGAAAACTTGAGCTTAGATTGGTACCGCCGACGAGAAATATCCGATTGCCATGTATTGCGGCGCCAGCATCGGAGCGCGGAGTCGGCATTCTCGTCGAAAGTTCCTGCCAAGCATCCGCAATCGGATCGTAGACATCGACGATGTCCCAGAATGTATTTGGTAGACCCGATCCATCTATTCCACCAAAGAGATAGATCTTGCCTCCTAACGCAACGGCGGATGCACCCTGCCGAGGTCTCAGCATCGGCGCCATCGTCTGCCATGAATCGGTACCAGGGTCGTAGCGCTCGTTGATGGTCGACGCGGTAGAAGCACCAAACGACGCGTAGCCACCCAAGACGTAAATTTGCCCATCAGCAGTTGCGGCGGTTGCCAGAGCCCTCGTCGTCGGCATAGTGGCAATCGACGACCAGATATTTGTCGTCGGATCGAAAACTTCCGCCCGATTCAACGGACCGCCATTCTCAACGCCGCCCGCCACATATATTTTTCCATCCGCAACGCTGGACGCACGCTGATAGATTACACCGACGCCGGAAAGCGAATCCCAACTGTCGCTTGGTGGAGAATACCGTTCCCAGCGACCGACCGGGGTCGTGCCAATTCCCTGTCCCGCATAAACGCGCCCATCAAGGGGTTGCGCGAACAGATCGCTCATCGCCAACGGCAATGGCGCTAGATCGATCCACGCCGCTGATGCGGCCAAAGGAGATAGGAAGAATAGTAGACTTGAAATAAATCCAACGGTTTTGCGTACGATATTCGTCGGTATGGCTCACCTTCACTTTCCAGCCCCACGAAAACCGTTCAAAAGCAACAACAAGAATAATTATTGAATTTTATGATCTAGTAATTTGAGTTGCTCGATTACCCCTTTATATAGCGGTAATTTATAACACACTATCATAGTATGCACAAATTGCTGATGTTGATTTTCGTCAAGACGAGACGATCAACGGCTTGGTTTAGTCGGGTTGTTTCCAAACATTTCGAAATGCGATGCCTGACACCTTACCAGGCAAAGACCAGCAAATTATTTCAGCCAACCGAATGACAATTAGGGATAAAGGCTGCCTCAGCGCCGCGCCGCGATCTTCTCCGCGACGCGGACCGTCCGGTACATCGTGCGCAGCACCGGTTTCTCGATCAGCTTGTTATCGAGTACGACCAAGCCGCTATCGCCCTCCTCGAACGCCGCGATGACACGGCGCGCATGGGCGATCGCTTCCTCCGACGGGCTGAAGATCGCGTTCAGGGGTGCGATCTGCTTGGGATGGATCGAGCCCTTGCCGGTGAAGCCAAGTTCCTCCGCGAGCTGTGCTTCGCGTTGCATGCCTTCGATATCATCGAGATCGAGATAGGGCACGTCGATCACATCGAACCCGGCGCCCGCCGCCGCATGCACAACCCTCGAGCGGGCGTAGAGCAGCGTCTCCCACTTGCCCGCCGCGCGCAACTCCGCCGCCATGTCCACCCCGCCGAAGAACATCGCGTCGATGCGGTCGCTCGACTGGGCGATATCGTAGGCTGCTTCCAGGCCATGATTGGTCTCGATGATGACGTGCAGCCGGGTCGGCATGTCGTGTTCGGTCAACAACTCGTCGAGCGCCTTCACTTCGTCCGGCGACACCACCTTGGGCAGCATCAGGGCAGGCGGCGGTGACGGGTTGGCGACCGCCGCCTGCACGTCGGCCATGCCGTCGGCGGTGCGCAGGCAGTTGATCCGAATGATCCGTTCGACCCCGTCCTTCGCCTGCGGCGTCTCGAACAGCTTCATGGTCCGCGCGCGCGCGTCCTGCTTGTGGTTGGGCGCGATCGCGTCTTCCAGATCGATGCAGACGATATCCGCGCCGGTGGCCAACGCTTTGGGAAACATGTCCGGGCTGACGCCCGGCATGAAGATGAAACTGCGGCGCGGCTGAAAGTCCTGATCGTCCATGTGCTAAAGCCCCAACACTGCCTTCGCGATGACGTTGCGCTGGATCTCGTTGGAGCCGCCGTAAATCGACGCCGCGCGGCGCAGCAGGCGCTCGCTCATAATGCCGACGCTGTAGCTCAGGCCCACCGGCGGTTCGTTCACATCGGGGCGCACCTCGCTCGGCCCGTATGGCAGCGCGTAGTAGCCCATCGCCTCGACCAGCAGTTCGTTCAGTTCCTGCTCTATGGTCGTGCCGTTGATCTTCAGGGTCGAGGATTCCGGCCCGGGATGCCCGCCGCCGGCGAGGCTCGCCATCATGCGCAAATTGGTGATTTCCAGCGCGGAGAGCGAAACCTCGACCTTCGATATGCGCGACTTGAACGCGTGATCGTCGAGCAGCGAGCCGCCTTCCGCGCGCTCTATTTCGGCAATCTGCTTCAACTTCTTGACCTTCTGCTTCGACTTGGCGACACCGGCGATCCCGGTCCGCTCATGGCCGAGCAGGAACTTGGCGTAGGTCCAGCCTTTGTTCTCCTCGCCGATGCGGTTCTCGACCGGCACGCGCACATCGTCGAAGAAGACTTCGTTCAGATAATGGCCGCCATCCATGGAGATGATCGGCTTCACCGTCAGTCCCTTGGTTTTCATGTCGATCAGGAGGAAGCTGATGCCTTCCTGCTTCTTCACATCCGGGTCGGTCCGCACGAGGCAGAAAATCCGGTCGGCCTTGTGCGCTTGGGAGGTCCAGATCTTCTGGCCGTTGACGACATATTCGTCGCCGTCGAGCACCGCGCGGGTCTGCAGCGACGCCAGGTCCGAACCCGATCCCGGTTCCGAATAGCCTTGGCACCACAGTTCCTCGCCGTTCAGGATCTTCGGCAGGTATTGGTCCTTTTGGTCCTGATTGCCGAACGTGTAGATAACCGGCCCAACCATGGTGATGCCGAACGCGCTGAGGCGCGGCGCATCGTTGGCGCCGTACTCTTCTTCGAAGATGTGGCGCTGCGTCGAGTTCCAGCCGGTGCCACCAAACTCGACCGGCCAGGCCGGCGCGATCCAACCCTTCTGGTACAGCGCCCTGTGCCAAGCCATCATATCTTCCTTGGAGACATAGGATGGCGTCCGACGCACGATCTCGCGAACCGATTCCGGCAAATTATCCGTGAAGAACTGCCGCACTTCCTCGCGGAACGCCATGTCTTCTTCACTGAAAATCATGTCCATGGGGGTCGTCTCCTTCGAATTTTGCCGAGCGGCAAGAGCGCGGTCCGCAGATCATTGTACCTGGCTATGGAGCGGCGGCAAATTACGACAAACGTGCGCGCTTTGAAATCCACGGATTGTTGCATGGTTATTGCAAGGAAGATTTTGGGTTTTGAACGCAAGACTCATCGTCGTAGCAAGCTAGGGGTAGGAATATAGAAATCGACGGTCGTCATCCCGCAGCGCCGCAAATCCCAGGACCGCCAAGTCACGCGTCGCAAGCAGACCGCGGCGCCAACCGTTCGGCGACGGCGGAAACCGGCGAAAATCCGGCTTTTATCGTCGAATTGGGTCCGGCGGCATTGCCGGCAGACTCCGAAGACAACGAGACCTCAGCGGGTCCCGGGAAGTCTGCGAATTCACCTGCTCATCGGGCACGAAGCTTCATTGCCCAGTTCCAGGCGCTGAACGAAACACAGGATTCGCCGTTCAAATCGTTCGGTCATATCGTCTCGCAGCTGGCGCAAGGCCGCACCTTCGAGGAAATTTTTGCCCCATATTCCGTACAACAGGAGGAAGATGAGGGCGAGGACGCAGCAAGCCTGTCCACCGATAATGCGCCGGCATTACTCGAAACTGTCGTCGAAGGTGAAGAAGAGGACGGCGCGCTCGTCGTCAGCGGCGATCCTGCTCCGAACTTGCTGGAAACCTTCCTCGAAAACGAAGACGAGGAGGGCGAGACCGTTACGACCGGAAGTTAAGGCCGCGCGCCGTTCGCCTACTCCGCCGCATAGGCCAGAATCGGTTGCCCCTCGAGAGGGGTCGATTCCTTGCCGTCGACACCGACGGGTACGTCGCCGACCAAGGTCGTGCGATAGAGCTGCCGGTCGGCGTCGACCTGGAAGATGTCGGACGGGGCGAGGTGGCAGGTCGAACGGTTGTCCCAGAAGGCGATATCGCCGGCCTTCCAGCGAAAACGGACGGTATAGTCCTGACGCACCGCGTGCTCCCACAGCAGTTCGAGCAGCTGTTCGCTTTCGCGCGGCGCGAGGCCAACGATCGATTTCAGGAAGGAAGGGCTGACATACAGCGCCCGCTCGCCGGTTTCCGGGTGCACACGGACGAGAGGATGCTCGGTCGCATGGCCGCGCGTGCGCAGCAGCTCTTTATAATCTTCGGAGGATTCCGTGCCTTGCGGCGGCGCGAAACGATGCACGCCGCGCAGACCGTCGATGAATCCCCGCAGGGTTTCCGAAAGCCCGTTATAGGCGGCGACCAGGTTGGTCCATTGCGTATCGCCGCCATAGGGCGGGATGTTCACGCCGCGCAGGATCGACGCCGCCGGCGGGTTGATCGCCGCCGTAATGTCCGCGTGCCAGCCCGTCCAGGGCTTCTCCATCTTCGCACCGGATTTGTACCGGTTCGCCTTGCGGTGCTTGGCGACCGAATAGATCTCCGGAAAGCCCTCGACATTGCCGAACACGGCATGCCCAATCGTCAGCTCGCCGAACTGGCGCGCGAATGCGAGATGCTGGTCGTGGTCGAGATCCTGGTCGTGGAAGAAGATCACCTTCCATTTCAGCAGCGCCGCGCGGATTTCCTTCGCCGCCTGGGACGAAAGCGGCTTGGTCAGGTCGACGCCGTCGATTTCCGCGCCGATATGGATGCTCACCGGATTGATCTCGATTTCGCTCGGCGCTTCGGCCAGCGCGAATGCTGCTACGTTGCTCATATTGTCAATACTCCTGCTACTCTGCGGCCCATGCGAGGATGGGGTCGCCGTCAATTGATATCGATGGTATCCCGTCGACGCCCGCAGGTACATCGCCCACCAGTGTAATCCGGTAAAGCTGCCGCTCGGCGCCGGTTTCTAAGATGTCGCTTGACGCTAGATGACAGGTGGCGCGGTTGTCCCAGAACGCGATATCACCCGCTTTCCAGCGAAAACGAACGGTGTAGTCCTGACGCACCGCATGCTCCCACAGCAATTCGAGAAGCTGTTCGCTTTCGCGCGGCGCTAGACCGACGATGGATTTGAGAAACTGTGGACAGACGTAGAGCGCCCGCTCGCCGGTTTCCGGATGAACCCGGACCAGCGGATGTTCGCTGACCTGCCCGGTGATCTGCCGTATCAGGGCCGGGTCCGCTGTCGCGGCGTCTTCCTCGGGCGGCAAAAGCGGTGAACCCCGCGCAGCCCGTCGACGAAGCCGCGCAACGTCTCCGAAAGCCCGTTATAGGCCGCAGCCAGGTTGGTCCATCGCGTATCGCCACCATAGTGCGGTACCGTCACGCCGCGCAGAATCGATGCCGCAGGCGGGTTGATCGCCGTCGTGACGTCGGCATGCCAGCCGGTCCAGGGCCGGCCCGGTTTCTCGCCGGTCCCGACATTGTTGGCCTTGCGCCGCGTGTCGACGGAATAGATCTCTGGATAGCCGTCGATATGGCCGAACGCGGTATGCCCCTCGGTCGGTTCGCCGAACCGCCGCGCGAAAGCGCGATGCTGATCGTGGTCGAGATGTTGATCGCGGAAAAAGATAACCTTCCATTTCAACAGCGCCGCCCGAATTTCTTTGACCGCTTGCGCCGTGAGCGGTGCTGTCGGGTCGACCCCGCCGATCACCGCACCAATATGCAATGTCATCGGTGCAATTTCGATTTCGGCCGGCGCGGTGGCCAACCTCTCGTATGCCGCTTCTTGACTCACATTCCGCCTATTCGACAGCCCAGGCAACAATCGGATCGCCTTCGATCGATTTCGAAGGCGTGCCGTCGACGCCGACCGGCACGTCGCCTAACAGGGTGATGCGATAAAGTTGGCGGTCTCCTTCCATTTCGAAGATATCGGTCGGTGCATGATGGCAGGCCGCCCGATTGTCCCAGATCGCGATGTCTCCCGCCTTCCAGCGAAACCGCACCGTAAATTCCTGGCGCACCGCATGCTCCCACAGCAGCTCCGTAAAATACTGGCTTTCCCGCGGCGCCATACCGACGATCGATTTGAGGTAGGTGGGACTGACATAAAGCACGCGCTCACCGGTTTCCGGGTGAACTCGGACGATGGGGTGTTCACTGACCAGCTTGCGGCGTTTCAAATAATCCTCATACGCCTTGGTGCCCGGCTCGACCGAAGGTGCTGCTGTGTAGTGTAACCCGCGCAACCCGTCGACAAAGCCGCGCAAGGTTTCCGACAGGCCCTCATAAGCGGCCGCCAGATTGGTCCATTCGGTGTCGCCGCCATAGGTCGGCAGCGTGACTCCGCGCAGGATCGAGATCGCGGGTGGGTTGATCGCCGACGTGATATCGGCGTGCCAGCCGGTCCAGGGTGCGACCATCTTCGGGGCGCCAAACTGATTGGCTGCGCGTTTTTTAGCGATCGAGTAAATTTCCGGATAGCCGTCGATATGACCGAAGACCGCATGTCCTATGGTCGGTTCGCCCAACTGCTTGGCAAATGCCAAATGCTGATCGTGATCGATGTCCTGATCGTGGAAGAAGATCACCTTCCATTTCAATAGCGCGCCGCGGATTTCCTTGACGGTTTCCGGGGCCAGCGGCTTGGTCAGATCGACGCCGCCGATCTCCGCGCCGATATGAATCGAAACCGGCGTTACCTCGATTGTGCTCTGTGCCGCTGCCATTAAATATCTCCTGTTCTCCCGGCCGGGTCATCGCAGCGAGTTCCTGAAAATCTTAAATCGAAATGTCTTCTTTCACAAACCGGGCACAAATCCGGCCGCTCACCCGCCGATCGCGCCGGCATCCCGCAACGCCTGGATCTCCAGCGGCGAATAGTCCAGCACCGTAGCCAGCACGTCGTCCGTATCGGCGCCGAGGCGCGGCGAAGAGATCGGCGGGCGGACCTTGTTGCGCGACAGGAAGAGCGGCAATGCGATGGTCGAGCCGCCGCCATCGGCCGCGTCATCGACGGCCGCGACCATGCCGCGTTGCCGCACCTCGGGCGCGGCCAGCGCGTCGGACAGTTGGCGCACATTACCGACCGCGATCCCGGTCGGGCGCATGCGGTCGATCCAATCCCGCCGCGTGCGCTTCTTCAGGATGGGGATGATGATCTCGTCCAGGGCGTCCCGGTTGGCGACGCGGCTGACGATGTCGGCGAATCGCGGGTCCTCGGCCAGTTCCGGCCGGTCGATCACTTCCGTGCAAAGCATCCGAAATTGTCGGTTGCTGCCGGCGATCAATAGCAGCGAACCGTCGGCGCATTCGTAAATATCCATCGGCGCCATGGCCGAAGACCTGTTGCCGACGCGCCCCCAGTTCTTGCCCACGGTCAGCACGCCCTGGCCGGCGGCGGTCAGGGAACCGAGCGCGCAATCCAGCAGGGAGATATCGACAAACTGGCCTTCGCCGTCCGCGCCCCGGGCGATCAGCGCCGCCAGTACCGCCTGCCCCGCCATCGCGCCGGTGAAGGTGTCGATGATGCCGCCGCCGGCGCGGACCGGCGGGTTGTCGGGATATCCGGTCATCGCCATCAACCCGCTTTCCGCCTGGGCGATCGGGTCGTAGCCGCCGGCCTCACGCAACGGGCTGGTGTGACCGTAGCCTGTGATCGAACAGTAGATCAGGCGGGGGTTGTCCCGCCGCAGGGTTTCGTAATCCAGGCCGTAACGCGCCATCACGCTAGGCCGGAAGTTCTCCGCCAGTATGTCGGAGCGCTGCGCCAGCGCCCGGGCGACGTCCCGTCCCTGGTCGGTTTTCAGATCGATGGCGACGCTTCGCTTCGACCGGTTCGTTCCGGCGAAGAAACAACTCTCACCGGTTTCAGTGATCGGCGGAAAGCCCCGCGTGTCGTCGCCGTGACGCGGCTCCTCGACCTTCAGGACCTCGGCCCCCAGATCGGCGAGGTTCATCGTCATATACGGTCCGGCCAGCATCCACGTGAAGTCCAACACCCGGATTCCCGCCAGCGGCGGCTTATGCGACTTGGAATCCTTCATGGCGCTACCCCTCTTCCAGCCAGGCATCGACCGCGTCGTCATCTTCGCCCGGGACATGCACGACGGTGAAGGTGAACGGATCGGCGCCGAGCGGCTTGGTGGCGTCCAGCCCCATCTTGTCGACCCGTCCGTCCGTACCCGACGGATCGAGCCGGGAGCCTTGCGCGCCCGCGACCACCATCAGATCCTCTGCCGCCTGGAACCGGGTCGCGACGGCCCATTCGACCGCGTCCGGATCGAGGATATCGACGTCTTCGTCGACGACGATCACCTGCTTGATGTCGGCGTGGCCGGCGAAGGCGCCCATCATGATGTTCTTCGGCTCGCCGTCCCAGCGTTTGGCGATCTTGACGACCAAATGGTAGCGGCAGATACCGCCGCGCGACAGATGAACGTCGCGCACGCTCGGGAAGGTCCGCTGCAGATGGGCGATCAGCGACGCCTCGCGCGGAATACCGCCGAGCAGCAGATGCTCCATCGCCGCCGGCACAATGGTGTGAAACAGCGCGTCCTTTCGCCTTGTAATGGCGTCGATCTCGATCACCTGCCGCTTGCCGGCGGGCCCGTAATATTGCGGAAACTCGCCGAACGGACCCTCCTCTTCCCGCACTTCGGGCAGCAGCCGCCCTTCGATCACGATCTCCGCCTCGGCCGGCACGCGGACCCCGTTGGTGCGGCATTTCACGACCGGCAGCGGCGCCCCTTGCAAGGCGCCGGCGACTTCCAGCTCGTCGCGGTCGATCGGCAGGATCGCCTGCGACGCCAGCAGCGTTATCGGGTCGACGCCGACCGCGATCGCGACCGGGAGCGCCTCGCCCGCTTCCTCCGCCGCGTCGTAGAAACGGTGCAGGTCGCGCGGCAGGATCAGAATGCCGAGTCGGTCCGGTCCGCTGATCTGGATGCGGTTGATCGAGACGTTCTGGACGCCGGTCTTCGGATTGGCCGCGATAACGAGACCCGCCGTGATATAGGCGCCGCTGTCGTGTTCGTTATGCACCGGGATCGGCAAATCCTTGGCGACGTCGATATCCGTGTCGACGACGACTTCCTGCACCGGTGCGGTTTCCGCCGCGACTTCCTTCCAAGGCACCGGGTTCAAAACCGCGTCGCGGTAGCGGTCGAGCATTTCGGCCTCGTCGACACCCATCGCTTCCGCGATCCACGGCCGCGTCGAGACAAGGCCCGAAACGACGGATAGCGCGTGGCCGCCCGGCGAAGGAAACAAGGTGGCTTTCTCCCCATCGCAACGCTTGGCGATCGCCGCCAGGGTAAATTCCAGCGGCACGCCGGGTTTCGCGCGGGCCAACCGCCCGGTTTCCTCGAGCCGGTCGAGCCAGGACCGCAATGTGGTGAAGGGCGCATTCGGTCGCGGTGCGTTCATGCCTGGTCTACCTCCATTATCTCGCCGCCATCGCGCCAGCCCAGCGTTTCCGACAGGGCGGCCACCGCACCGACGACGAACAGGGTCGGCGCCGACAGGCCGGCCGTAGCGATCTCATCCGGCAATTTGCCCAGGGTCGCGACGATGACCCTCTGCGTCGGCAACGTCCCGTTCTGAATCGCCGCCGCCGGCGTGTCGGCCGGCAGGCCGGCCTGGATCAGATTTCGGCAAATCCGGTCGATCTTCATCAAGCCCATATAGATCACGAGGGTCGTGTCCGGATCGGCGAGCCGGTCCCAGTCAAGCTCGAGCTCGCCATTGTCGGCCATGTGCCCGGTCACGAAATGGACGCCCTTGGCGAGGCCGCGATGGGTCAGCGGGATACCGGCATAGGCGGCGCAGCCCATCGATGCGGTGATCCCCGGCACGATCTCGAAAGGGATGCCGTGCTGCGCCAGATGCAGCGCTTCCTCGCTGCCGCGCCCGAAGATGAAGGGGTCGCCACCCTTCAATCGCACGACACGCCGGCCGCTCTTGGCCTGGGTCACCAGCACCTCGTTGATGGATTCCTGCGGCATGACGTGCTGGCGCGACGCCTTGCCGGCGAAGATGCGCTCCGCAGCCTCCGGCACCAACGCGAGCACCGCCTCGGAGACCAGCCGGTCGTAGACGACGATCTCCGCCTGTTGCAGCACCCGCAAGGCGCGCACCGTCAGAAGGTCCGGATCGCCCGGTCCGGCTCCGACAAGAAAAACCTGTGGTTCGCTGGTGTTCATCTTCAGAAGCTTCAACTGCAAAAAACGCCGCGATACTACACGGCGCGCTACCGCGACCCAACTGCTGTACACCGGGCACAACGAGATTTCTTGATCGGTCCGCCGTCCTCCCCCACCGGCCCGACCGGGAAGATGGGGGAGGGGAAATTTGGTTGGCCGCGCTTCCCTTTTGTCCCTTCCCCCTTGAGGGGGGAAGGTTAGGAGGTCCGAACCGGTGACATAGGTAACAGAATAGACCGGCGACATGGGTAACAGGTGAACTGCATGACCAAGGAGGTGGTCATGCCCTGGGACGAGAGCTGTGTCATGAACGAGCGATTGAAGATGATGTTTGAATGGGA
>JAKZTB010000337.1:0-10310 GCA_047517345.1 Alphaproteobacteria bacterium | reverse complement strand
CGCTCCTCGACCCCCAGGGCCGGAGCGCCCATCTCTTGCAATGTCATCGATTCTCTCTCTGCGGTCATTGGTATTCACCTCCACCGCCCTACAGTAATTCCAAGCGGGGCCGGTGTCTCAGTGATGTTGGCAGAGAGGGGTTCGGGAAAAATAGTGCCACGCTAATTTTGTGGTATCCGGACATGCCGAGGCAGGGGCGACAAAGTTTGGTTGTATCCCCTCACGGGTAATGTTGAGGACCAAAATATCCGTAGATAGGGAAGGGATTACTTCGACGTATCCCGTCGAAAATTGAATCGCGAATAACGGTGCGGTAACGTCGCAACAGAAACCGAGATAATTGGGAAATATCAGTTTAGGCCAATGAATGACTGCAAGGACTGATTCCGAAACTGAACCGCTGTACAGCTGGATCATCGTTGCCGCTTCGTCGATCATACTTGCGGCGGCTGTCGGCCTGAGTACCAATACTATCACGGTGTTTATCAAGCCGCTGGCGGCCGAGTTCGGATGGCGACGGGGCTCCCTGTCCTTAATCTATTCCGCCAGCGTTATCGGCCTGGCGCTGGGCGGCATCGTTATGGGTTGGATGGCGGACCGCAGTACCGTCCGCCGGATAGTCCTGCTCGGCGTGGCCGTGCTGGGCGGATGCTTGCTGTTGGTGGCGCACGCGAACGCGCTGTGGCAGTTCTATGCATTGTTCTTTATCGCCGGATTTCTCGGCGGCGGCGCGATCATGGTGCCGCTACTGGCCAACGTCGGCAACTGGTTCAAGGTCAACGTTGGCTTGGCTCTGGGTTTTGCCACTGCCGGCCAGGCGCTGGGACAGGGCGCCGTGCCCTATGGCGCTGCCCTGCTGATCGGTGCCGCCGGTTGGCGCGATGCCCTAACGATCATGGGTGTGTTGGCATTGGTCGTTCTGGTACCGCTAGCGCTGCTGATCCGGCAGCCGCCGGTGTCGGTAGCGTCGACCGGTTCCGGTGAGCCGGCAGAGGATGATGCGCTGTCGGTACCGCTGTCGCCGACCGTCGTGCTAATTTGGTTGAGCAGCGCTGTGATCTTCTGCTGCATCTGCATGTCGGTGCCGTTGATGCATCTGGTGCCGCTGGCGCAGGATCGGGGTATTGCTCTAGACGACGCGGCGAGTGTGCTGTTCGTGGCGCTGTTTGCAGCCGTGTTCGGCCGCATTGCCTTCGGCAAGCTGGCAGATCTGATCGGGCCGCTCCGCGCCTATTGGCTGGCCTCCTGCTGGCAGACCGTGCTGGTCTTCTTTTTCGTGCAGATGGACAGCCTCGCAACCTTGTATCCCTTCGCCTTCGTTTATGGTTTCGGCTATGCCGGGGTGATGACCGGAATCATCGTGTGCGTGCGGGTAATGACACCGCTGTCGCGACGCGCCACCGCGCTCGGCGTCGTCAGTTTGTTCGCCTGGATAGGACACGGCGTGGGCGGCTACCAGGGCGGTGTGTTTTTTGACCTGACGGGAAGCTACACCGTGACTTACGCCAACGCCGCACTGGCCGGCCTGATCAATTTGATTATCGTCGGGACGCTCTATGTCACCGTTATGCGCCGACAGGCCGCATCGGCTGTCGCTGCATGACAAACCAAATAGGTCAAATGTCGCCTTCTGGCTACTTCTTGCCGTGGCGACTCGGTTCGATTCACGTCCGCTCTGCCCCCGGCTTCGGACCTCCTGCTGCCGATTTTCGGTACGCGCCATTGCCTTGGCGAGTTGAAACAGCGCACTTCGGACGTGTTTAACCGCGTTCCATTGCCCAATTTCCCGTGTCGGGCCTATACTCTCTGCAACCGACCAATTTCCCGCAGAGCAATATGTTCAAACTGTACTATTCGCTTGGTTCCTGTGCGCTCGCTTCCCATATCGCGTTGGAGGAAACTGGCGTGGAATACGAGGCGATCCGGATCGATTTTAGGGCCGAGGAACAGCGTCAACCGGCGTATTTGTCGATCAACCCCAAGGGACGGGTCCCGGCCTTGGAGACGGCGCAGGGCATCCTGACCGAAACCCCTGCCATTCTTCTGTTCATCGCCCAAAGCTACCCCCAAGCCGGACTAGCGCCGCTGGATGACATCTTCGATCTGGCGCGGCTGCAATCCTTCAACAACTATCTGTGCGCCACCGTTCATGTCGCCCATGCGCACAAACAGCGCGGAACCCGCTGGGCGGACGACCCCGCCGCCATCACCGAAATGCAGCGCAAGGTTCCGCAAACCGTCGGCGCCTGTTACGCGTTGATCGAAAGCGAGATGTTCGAAGGCCCCTGGGTGATGGGCGAGACATACAGCCTTTGCGACCCTTATCTCTACACTGTCTCGCGGTGGCTGGACGGCGACAAGGTGGACACAACAAAGCTTCCCAAGACCATGGCGCATATGCAGCGTATGGAGACGCGCCCAGCGGTCAAAACGGTTTTGGACAACCATTTCAGTTAATAACGCATCCGTTCAGATACATTATCGTGATTGTCCTCCGCGTCGGCGGCCTCATGTCCGCTTTCCGCTGATTTACGTCCGTTATTTCTCAGCTCCGGGCGTGCCGAGCGATCCCGAGATTTGGTAACTGACCCGTTCCGGAAATGGCGAAACGCCACCTCGCGGCGCCGAAATTATCTGTGCATTGATCGACTCATTGTAAGCAGTCCATCCAACTCGGATGTCGAAAAGCAAGATACGGGTGGGTCGGACGATCGGTTATCAGTATTGTCTGCAGATGACATTCGAGGTCTTGGCGATTGCCCATGAGTGAACAGCTACATCCCGTTTCCAGACTAATCCGCGGCTGCTGCCCTGTTGACTGTCCTGATACATGCAGTTGGCTAGTGGAAACAGTTGATGGCAACCCCGTCCGGCTGCGGGGCGACCCAAATCATCCCTATACGCGGGGCGTACTCTGTAACAAGCTAAAGGATTTTCTCAACTACGCGAGTGATCAAGATAGATTGCATTATCCATTGATGCGATCGGGGACGAAAGGTTCCGGTCAGTTCCGGCGGGTCAGTTGGGACGAGGCCTTGGACGAAATTGCGAAACGATGGTCGGAAATCCTCGACCGTGACGGCCCTCAGTCAATCTGGCCTTACTACGGCACCGGCAGCATGGGGATGATTCAAGGTCTTGCGGGTGCAGGTCGAAGATTGTGGAACCGCCTGGGCGTTGTCGAACATCAGTTGACCATTTGCACCATCGCGGGCGGTGTCGGCACTGGTTATTCACTCGGTCACAATCAAATTGGCATGGATCCGGAACGTCTCGCTCAGTCGAAACTGATCATCCTCTGGGGAACGAATACGCTCACCAGTAATCACCACTTGTGGCGTGCCATATCGAACGCCCGAAAGGCCGGAGGCCATTTGGTCGTTATCGATCCTATCAAGTCGCGAACGGCAGAGAAAGCGGACGAACATCTAGCACCGATTCCAGGTACCGATGCGGCTCTTGCGCTCGGCCTCCTCCATGTCGTCGTCCAGCTCGGCGCGGAAGATCGGGAATTTATCGACCGACACACAAAGGGTTGGACCGAGTTCCGCGAGCGTATTTTGGCGTATCCGCCGGAGCGCGTGGCGCGGATTACCGGTCTTTCCGCCGGTACCATCGAAGCGCTCGGTACGCGTCTTGCGCAAACGCGCCCGACAGGGATCCGGATGATGATGGGAATCCAGCGGCATGGCGGCGGCGGTATGGCCGTGCGAACGATTTCCTGCATCCCTGGTGTGACTGGCGATTGGCGTCATCCCGGCGGTGGTGCGGCGTACGACACGCGCGGGTTCTTTCCAGGTAACTGGCAAAAATTGTGGCGCGGCGACTTACGCCAAGGCGAGACCCGGCGCATACCCATGACCAAGCTTGCTCGCGGCCTGCTCGATCTCGACGATCCGCCGATCAAAGCGCTCTTTATCTACGGTGCCAACCCGGTTGCCAGCAATCCGGATCAGGGTCGTGTCCGCGAGGGGCTGTCGAGAGAAGACCTTTTCACGGTTGTGGTTGAGCATCGACAAACCGACACGACGGCGTATGCGGACATCGTACTGCCTTCGACCATGCAGACGGAACATGCAGATCTTCATCATTCCTACGGCCACACATATTTGCTTTGGAACGAGCCGGCTGCCGCAGCGCCCGGGGAATGTCTGTCGCACAGCGAAATTTTCCGGCGGCTTGCCCGGCGGCTGAAACTGAACGATGCGTGCCTCTACGATGACGATGAGGCCCTCGCCGCCGCCGTTCTCGATCGAGAGGCATTGAGAGAGCAAGGGATCACACTCGAAACGCTGAAGGACAAGGGTTGGGTCAAGCTTTCATTGCCGGAGGCGCCTTTTGCCAATGGCTTTCCGACACCGTCGGGCCGCTTGGAGTTCTACAGCGAAAAGATGGCGGCAGACGGTCTTGATCCGATTGCCGGATATACGCCGCCTTACGAGACAACCACGTCGGACGAACAATATCCGCTCTGCCTAATCGCGCCCGCGGCACATTACTTTCTGAATTCCACCTTTGCCGACATCGGTCTTGCGCGCGGGCGGCAGGGCGACTTGCCGATCTTCGTTCATCCCGAGGACGCCCAGGTACGGCAAATATCCGATGGCATGTCGGCACGCGTTTTCAATGACCGGGGCGCGTTTAGGGCGTGTGTTCATATAACAGACGCGGTACGGCCGGGTGTCGTCGCGAGCGTCAAGGGACACTGGCCTCGTTTCGCCGAGGGCCGCAGCAACGTCAATGCGACTGTGGCGGAGCGTCGGTCCGATATGGGAAACGGCGCGGTCTTCCACGATAACCGCGTCGAAGTACAAATGGTTTAGATCCGACGCATTGCATCAAAGGTTTCACACCATGAACGATTCGACTTTCAAGACCGCGGCGATAACCGAGGAGCAGGCATGGGCAATTCTGCGTCTCAATGAAAAACTTTTCGCGGATCAGAATGTGCCGGAGATTCTTGCGGGGTTCTCGGATGATGCGGATGTGGAGTTCGCTGACATTCCGACAATCAGGGGCAAGGCGGCACTCAAGGCGTTTCTGGAATCGCGGTTTGCCCGACAAGAAGGTTACCAGCTCACGAAGGAACTGCGCGCGATCAACGGAAACCAGATAGTCGGGACCTGGGTCGGAAATTGGACGGACGCGACCAATGGCAAAAAGATGCTGGGGCGCGGCATGGAAATATTGACCATCGAGGATGGTCTTTGCACGAAATGGGAAGCCACCTTCAATATGTGGGTGGAAGGCGGCGGGCCTCAGAGCAACTTGTTGATGAGCTGATCGACATGCCTGCAGCAAGCATCGAACATCCCGCGCGGCGGATAAGGCATTTGGATTCCTGGTCGGTAAACGATTGGAGATTCAAGGTATACGGCATCAACCCGGATACCGCGTTGGAGACATCGGCACTGATCCCCTCATCGATGCTGGAGGGCGCTCGAAATGTTCTAGAAAATACCGTGTGCCGTCATCCGGGAGAGCATCGCTCCGAGCAAGCCGGGTTTGTTATTCTTCACAAAGGCAATATTGGCAATTGGCTGCTTATAAACTGGTGGGCTGACGGCATCTTGCTTTTCAATCATCTCTTCCGTTCTAAAGCGCCGGACATCGGTCGATTTGAGGCGGCACCCGACGGCTTGCTTGCGTGTGTCTGGGAATTGAAGGTCGTCGAATTCGAACGAGACGCCTGGACAAGATCGATGCTTCGGAACGAGGGCGATCCAAATATCGACGCTTACTTCGCTGAACGGTTCAACGAAGATTGGTAACGAGTGCCATCGCTGACAAAATTTGTTTTTAGATCGGCCATCTTTGGCAAATATGCCCGAGGAAAATGAATGCGAAGCCGAGACGTTCTGTCGTTCAAAGCGTAATTCGATCATCGAAACCAGCGTCTAAGCTATCAATGGCAAGATTCGGATCGCCGGGTTTGAATTGCCGCGGTAGCACTCAGTTGTGATATTCCTCATTGCAGTCCGAAATATCCCATGATCGCATTTTCCTGAGCGGCGACGTGCGCCTGATCAAGACGATCGATAATTGGCTGGTCAAAAGCAGTTTTGCGGCGGCGAAGTAGGTTTCGAAAGGCGACTGAACTTGTCATTGGCTAAACGCGCGGCCACGCAAAACATTGGGATTCGAAACGCCCGCAGAAAGATTTAACGCCTGTGTTGCGTCGACCGGTTGAGGCAGCACCTCTCCTTGAGACATTCGGTGAATGGTTTTGGGTGGTTCCGGCGCACAATGGCAAAAGCCCAGGACGATGATCCGGGGACTTGCCTGCGGGATTTCATATTACTACGGGTCTATTGCGGGTTTTCAAACCATTCCCTGGAATTGACCCAACAATAACAGCGACCTACGGTATGACTGTTCTGACTGTCAAGATCGAGACCTGTGGAGGATACCCGCATGCTGTTCGCCTGTGAGAATATCGATCGCCTGCAATGCATGGAGCTGCAGGGCAGGGCGTTGCCGCGCGGTCTGAAAGCTTCTCTCTACGAGCTGGCGCGCGCAGCGCATGACGAGCCGCTCGTGTTGGCGGCCGCACGACTTTTGAACGAAGGGCCGCGACACATTGGCATCGTGACGGGCGCCGCCGTCCCCGGCCACATGCCGGTCGGCGAGAATGACGGACCTCTCGGCGCGAGCGTCCTGGCCAAGGCATTGCTGCGGTTAGGTCATTGGGTTTCGATCTACACGGACAACGCGGCGGCGGGACCGCTCAAGGCGCTTATCGAGCGCCTGGAAATCGATGTTCTGGTTGTCGATCTGCAGCTGGGCGATACGGGTCAGCAGGAGGCGATCGCGGAAGATGTGGATGTCGCGGTTGCGATCGAACGGCTTGGCGGCAATCCGAACGGCATCGTCTATGGCGCGACCGGCGTATCGCGCGCGGCGTTCCGCTGCAATGTGGATCATTTGTTCCGGACCGTTTCGGCGTTGGGTAAGCCGACCCTGTCGATCGCCGACGGCGGCAACGAAATCGGTTTCGGCAAGATCTACGATGGGTTGTGCGAGCGGATACCCGAATACAGGCTGGAAGACGTGACGCCGTGCGGCGGCGGTGTCTACAGCGTCGTGCCGACCGATGTCCTTGTCGTCGCGACGTCGTCCAACATCGGCGCCTATGGCGTCGTCGCGGCCCTGGCGCTGCTGCGCGAAGATCTTTCGATCTGCCATACGCCCGAGGAGGAGACGGCGCTCGAGTATATCGGCGTCGGACTTGGCCTGACGGATGGTGGGTCGGGCAAGCGGATTGCCGCTGTCGATGGGGTTCCGGTCGAGGACAACGCCGCTATCGTCCGGTTGATGCGCAGTTCCGTTCAGCGCGCCTTGGAAGGAACGTCCGACCGCGGATTTTGACTGCAGTTAAAGCACCTTACGGATGATATCGAAGATGCCGTATACCAGGACGCCAGCGGCGGCGCCGGCAGCTGCGAAGGCAATGCCGGTCAAGACGGTAGGCTCTGCCGGCGCATAACCCGCATAGTAAAGACCCGCGGCGATCGCGATTCCCGCAGCGGCGCAAATGCCGCGGCCGGAACCGGGCCGGTTTGGTTTTAGGAGGAGCGATTTCATGTCCATTGGCATGGCGCCTCGCGGTCAACCGGGTAGATGGCCGGATTTTACATAAAACACTGCGCCTGACTCAGAAAACGGTTCGTGCGCGCTGCCGTGGGGCCATCGGACCCATGTGCCCTTTCTGTAAACGCCAAATTCATCTTCCAACGCGCCTTCGACAACGAAAATTTCCTCTCCGCCGGGATGGCTGTGCTTGGGAAAACGCACGCCGGGCTGAACGCGGAAAAGGCGGTTTGTCTCAGGATAATTTTCGCTGCTGTACAATGGGAGAACTTCGACGCCTTCGATCTCGTGCGCTTGCCAAGCCGCGTTTGCAGTGTCGATGGTGATCTGTGGCCTGTCCGCACCGGCGTATTGGCATAATTTAACGAAAAGGACGCAGCCTTCCTCGGAACGCGGGGCATGCTTGAATCCCGTCGGATTTAGCAGATATGTGCCGGCCGGATAATCGCCGTGTTCATCGGAAAATGTGCCTTCGAGAACAAGGATCTCCTCACCGTCCGGATGGTCGTGCGGCGCGAAGGCACTGTTCGAATCGTACCGCACCACGGACGTTACCTGGCCCGACTCCGCGGTATCGCCGAAATGTTCGAGGCGCTTGCGCCAAACCGAGCTACTGGGACTTGCCTGCCACGCCATTTCCGAAGTCTGTTGCGTCGCAAACAAGCTCCGGTCGTTGTTGATGCCGATTTCAGTCATTCCATTGATATTCCGATAATATTCGAGGTTCAATTTGACCTGATTTTGTGCGTGAGCCGTTGTGATGACTCGAAGAAAACGCCGATCGCATCGAGCTTATCGCATTTGTCCGCGCCGGCGCAGATTGTCGACGTGAAGTGCGTTGTCGTGCGCATGCTTGTGTATGGGCGTGGTATAATTGCAGCTGTTCCAGTCCCGTCGGCATTTGCCCCATCCGGAGCGGCGAGTCGAGATGCACGTTTGTAATCGGACAATCATAGGCCTGCCGGTCTTGGTGTGTTTGTTCGCCTCGATGTTGGCGCATCCGCTTTGGGCGCAGTCCGAAGCGCTAACCCGAAACTTTCAACGCGGCTCCTCGTTGTTCGAGGCGGGGATGTATAAAGCATCGACCCCGTACTTCGTGAAAGCCCTGGAACTTAGCGAGACGGAATATGGCCGAGATAGTTCGCGGACGGCTTTCATTCTGAAAAACCTTGCGACGGTGTACGCCAAACAAGGGATGTTCGATGAGGCGGAACCATTTTACATTCGCGCGTTGCGCGTGTTCGAGGACGCCTTCGGCCCGGATCACGGCTTGGTTGCGGAAGTCACGAACGAATTGAGTATCGTTTTTGTCGAGCGAAAACGATTCATCGAGGCCGAACCCTTATTGGTCCGGGTTCTGGAGAATCTGGAAAGGACATTCGGGCCGGACGACCCACGGGTCGCCGTCGCTGCGTACAACTCCGGCTATGCCAGCGAATATCTCGGCGATGCGAGCAAGGCGCGGACGTTCTATGCGCGGGCCTTGCTGATTTGGCAGTCGCAGCCCGTTCCGGACGACGACCGCATTCGGGCGGCGCAGGAAAGACTCACTGGATTGAGCAGGGTTAAAGAAACAAAAGGGCCGTCGCTCGCACCCTATCTACCCCGGGTGTTACCGGGCAATGCGCCCAAAACGCCAGAACCGCCAGTACCCGAAAAATCGAACAAAACGCCAGAGCTGGAAAAGAAACCCGTTCCGACACCGACTCCGGCCGTTACGTCGTGGCGCGTGCAATTGGCCGCATTTCGATCCCGCGCCGCAGCCGATAAGGAAAGCAAACGTCTGCAATGGGCGCTCGCATCATTGCTCCAAGCCGCCGGAGGCTTGAAAGTTGCCGAGGCTGTATTGCCTAAGGGGACGTTTTACCGCGTTATTGCGGGTCCGTATGCGGAGCGCAGTTCAGCCGTCGCCGTTTGCAGGAAAATAAAGGCGGAATATCAGCCATGCATCGTTGCGCGTCAGAAATAGCGTCGTATGTTAGACCAAACCCGCGCAAGTTTTCGAAAATTCTAATCTTGCCGGCTACAATGAGTAGGATGCGATTGTGAATGATATACAAGATGGTGCCGCCATCGAAATATATCTAGGCGAGGAGCAGCTTGAAATTCGCCGAATGCTCCGCTCCGCGTTGCGCGACCTTCAGCTCGATATACTTCAAGACTTCGAGAACTGCGGCCCGCTTCGCGAGGCGGTGCAGGAAGGTCGCCCCGATCTGATAATTGTCGACTCGGACCTGGGCGGCGGAAATGCCTGCGATCTAGTGCACGCTATTCGTCACAATGAGCTGGGCAAGAATCCCTTTGTGCCCGTCATCGTGACGACGTGGCGCAATACGAAAGAGCAGATTCGTGAGCTCATCGATATCGGCGCCGACGGATTGCTGATCAAACCGATCTCCATTAATGCGATTCAAAGTCACGTCAACAATATCGTCAACGAGCGTAAACCGTTCATCGTAACGAGCAGTTATATCGGTCCCGATCGGCGCAAGGATCCCCAGCATACCAGCACTGTGCCGCTGATCGAAGTTCCGAATACGCTGAAGGCGAAAATACAAGGTGAAGCAGTCGATATTACGGCCTTAGCAGCCCGTTGAAAAAGGCGCTATTGACCGGGTTTCACTCGACGGCGAAACATAACGCGACGAAGGCGGTTTCGCCATCCTCCGAGACGATGAGGACCATCTGAGCGACCAGAACGGCTCCAGCTGGCGCAATAA
>JAKZTB010000336.1:0-16480 GCA_047517345.1 Alphaproteobacteria bacterium | reverse complement strand
GCTTCGTCCACGGCACCCCGAAACCCGCCCCGCTTCCCGAAGCCGTCTGGATCAACCCACCCGCCACTTCCACAACAGGAGAAACGAGTCAGTAAATAGAAACCGTCGGTGTCTCAAAGTCGTTGACAGGTTCCGCTCCGGGTCGGCGGGCGACGACACGATATCCGGCGGCGCGGGAAATGATCGCTTGAAGGGCGGCGCCGGCGACGATGATTTTCTGGTTTCCGGTTCGAGCGACGGTTTCGATCAGGTGACCGGTGACGGCGGTTTCGATCGTGTGCTCGGGAGCGAAGGCGATGATTTAATCGGCTTCACGAAATTCGGCGGCGATTAGGCGGTCGAAGAGATAGACGGCGGTGGTGGCGCAAACGTTATCCAGGGAACGTCCAGCCAAAACGTGCTCGATTTCAGCGAGACAACACTGACGAATATTGCACGGATCGAAGGTCTTGGCGGCAACGACACGATCACCGGGTCGGCGGGCGACGACACGATATCCGGCGGCGCCGGTAACGACCGGCTGACCGGCGGTGCAGGCGATGATCTACTCGATGCCGGCAGCGGAACGAATCGCTTGTTGGGCGAAGGCGGGGACGATCGTTTCATCGTCGAAAACGACGATTTTCTATTGATCGACGGTGGCGCCGACAGCGATACGGTGGTGGTCGATTTCCTGCTCGATCTTACTAACGTCGCCGACGACAGACTCAAAAACATCGAAAGTTTCGATCTTCGCGGCGGATCGGACGCCGCCTTGACCATAGGGTTGGACGATGTGCTGGCGGCGACCGACGGGATCAACGCGCTGACCAGAGGCGATGACGACCTGGTTGTCCGGCGCGATGCGGGTGACACTGTGACCGTCGTCGGCGACGATTGGGAAGTTAGTCAGGATTCGGTCGATACGGACGACGACGGGGTCGCCGAAGGCTATACGGTCTTCCATGACAGTGCGTCCGGCGCGACCGTCTATGTCGAAAATACGCAACTTGCCTAGGCGTAGAATCTAGCGTCATCGAGATAGCCTGCGGATGCGAACTAAAAGCGGGTCGCACCGGCCGTACTCAAGCGTTACATTGAGGGCGTAGGGAACCCAACAGCCTCGGATACGACCATGACGACAGCCAAGCCGCTGACTATCCGCCTCAATGCCGCCGACAATGTCGTTGTTGCGCGCGCCGATCTTCTACCGGGAGCCGTCGCCGACGGCGTGACCTGCGCGGAGACAATCCCCGCCGGGCATAAACTCGCGGTAGAGCCAATTGCTGCCGGTTCCGCCGTTCGCAAATACAATCAGATTATCGGTTTTGCGACCGACGACATCGCACCGGGCGCACACGTCCATATCCACAACGTGGAAATGCGCGATTTCGAACGTGATTACGCCTATTGTGAAGAAGCGCGTCCGACGGACTTCGTTGGCGAGCGAGCGACGTTCGAGGGTTATGTCCGCAACAACGGCCGAGTCGGCACGCGCAACTACATCGGCATCCTGACCAGCGTCAACTGCTCCGCTTCGGTTGCGCGCTATATCGGGGACGCGGTGCGGCAAGAGGATCTGGCGGAATACCCTAATGTCGACGGCGTCGTCGCGCTTGTGCATGGAACCGGCTGCGGTATGGCGGATACCGGCGAAGGGTACGCCAATTTGCAACGAACACTCTGGGGGTATGCGCGGCACGCGAATTTCGCCGGTGTGTTGATGGTCGGATTGGGCTGTGAGGTGAACCAGATCGATTTCCTGCTCGAAGCTTACGGGATCGAGCGCGGGCCGCTTTTTAGAACGATGACCATCCAGGATGCCGGGGGCACCCGCCGTTCCGTGGAACATGGCGCAGCATTGATCCGTGAGATGCTTCCTGAAGCAGACAAACCGAGGCGCCAAACTGTTTCGGCGGAACACCTAACCCTGGCACTGCAATGCGGCGGATCGGATGCCTATTCCGGGATAACCGCCAATCCCTCGTTGGGCGCCGCGGTCGACCTGCTGGTACGCCATGGCGGCACGGGAATTCTCAGCGAGACGCCGGAAATCTACGGTGCAGAGCATCTGCTCACGCGTCGTGCCGTAAACCGCGAGATTGGCGAGAGGCTGATCGAGCGTATCCGTTGGTGGGAAGCCTATACCGAACGTAATGGTGGTGAGATGAACAACAATCCGTCGCCGGGCAACAAGGCCGGCGGCTTGACGACGATCCTGGAGAAATCGCTCGGCGCGGCCGCAAAGGGCGGCACGACGAACTTATGCGGCGTCTATAAATATGCCGAACCGGTTACGGAAAAAGGGTTCGTGTTCATGGATTCACCGGGATATGACCCCTGTTCGATCACCGGTCAGGTGGCGAGCGGTGCAAACATTGTCTGCTTTACCACGGGGCGGGGCTCCGTCTACGGCTGCAAACCGGCGCCGAGTCTGAAACTGGCGACCAACACGGCCATGTTCGAGCGTATGGACGAGGACATGGATATCAACTGTGGCGTCGTGGTCGATCGCGGCGAATCGATCGGAAATGTCGGTGAAGCAATATTCGATCAGCTTTTAAGGGTCGCGAGCGGCGAGCCAACCAAGTCGGAACAATTCGGATTCGGCGACGACGAGTTCGTTCCTTGGCAAATCGGTGCCGTGATGTAACGATCTAAATATATTCAAATATTACAAACAAAATAAACCCCATCCAGGTAGTATAATTGATTTCCAGGTTGGCTGAGTTGTGAAATATAGAAATGCAATTGTAAATTTTATTGTATTCGCTATTTTTCTTATCTTGCCTGTATCACTTGCGGGTGCCGAAAACCCGCCCAACATCGTCGTGTTCGTCGCCGACGAAAATCTGAAAATCGTCGAGAGCCTGAGAGAAAAGCTCGACGCGTATCGGGCGAAAAGTTACTTCATGTACGCGCAATAGAGCGTGTTTAAGGGATCTGATATTCCGATGCCGCCAAATCGAGAAAGCAGCAATGAACACCGGCAATCGTCTTCGCAGCGCATATTGTCATTGTATTCGACCATGTGCCGGATACGGGCTTTCGAGGAAGCGGCAGAGAAAGCCGCGGGCGAAGGATTGATCACCGGCGCGGCCCACCTGTCCATCGGCCAGGAAGCCGTTGCCGCCGGTATTTGCGGCAATCTCAGGACATCGGACCTGATTACCAGCACCCATCGCGGGCATGGTCATACCATCGCAAAAGGCGCGAGCGCGGAAGCCATGATGCGCGAGCTGTTCGGTCGCGCCGGCGGCACGAGCGACGGCAAAGGCGGTTCGATGCATATCGCCGACTTTTCGGTGGGTATGTTGGGCGCGAACGGGATCGTGGCCGCGGGAATTCCGATCGCGGCGGGCGCTGCCCAGGCCAAGCGACTGCTGGGCGAAGACGTGGTGGTCGCCTGTTTCTTCGGCGACGGCGCGGTAAACCGGGGCCCCTTTCTCGAAGGACTCAACTGGGCACGGATATTCGATCTGTCGGTTCTATTCGTTTGCGAGGACAACCGCTACGCGGCGCGCACAAGGACCGGCGACATGACAGGAGGCCCGGGACCAGCGGCGCGCGCGGAGAGTCTCGGCATTCAAGCGCATGCCATCGACGGCAACGATGTCGTCGCGATCGATGCGTTGGCAGGACGTCTCGTGGAGGAGATGCGGGACGGCGGCGGACCGCAATTCATTCACGCCAAGACCTATCGGCAGCGCGGCCACACCGTCGCCGATCCGGGAACGTGGCGCCCGGCGGAAGAGATCGCAGAGTTCCTTGAGCACGATCCTTTGACAATCGTTCGCGGATTCCTGGCCGATAACGGCGTTGCAGCGGCGGATTTTGAAAGCATCGAAAGCGACGCCGAAAAGGAGATGGCGGACGCCTTCGAAACGGCATCGAACGCCCCCTGGCCCGAGGCGCCGCTTGCCGCAACCGACGTGCAGGACATCGGAGGTGCGGTATGACGGTGATGACCTACAAGGACGCTTCCCGTCAGGTGCTGGCCGGGGAAATGCGTCGCGATCCCACGGTATGGGCGTTGGGTGAAGATGTCGGCGATGGTGGCGTGTTTGGCCAGTTTCTCGGCCTGCAGGAGGAATTCGGCGCCGCCAGGGTCGTCAGCACGCCGATTTCAGAGGCGACGATCATGGGGGCCGCTGTCGGCGCCGCGATGGTCGGCACGCGTCCGGTCGTCGAGCTCCGTTTTGCCGATTTCGCGCTCTGTGCGATGGACGAGATGGTCAATCAGGCGGCCAAGGCGCGCTATATGTTCGGCGGGCAGGCGCGTGTACCCGTGGTTATCCGGCAGCCGATCGGCATGTGGCGGAGTTCCGCCGCACAGCATTCCCAATCGCTCGAATCCTGGTATGTCCATGTCCCTGGTTTGGTCGTTTTGGCGCCGGGAACGCCGGCGGATAATAGCGGGCTCCTGAAATCCGCGATCCGCTGCGACGACCCGGTAATTTATATGGAACACAAGGACAGCTGGGACATGGAAGGCGACGTGCCGGAGGGTGAAAACGAAATCATACCCATCGGCGTGGCGCGGATCGACCGGTCGGGCGACGACCTGACGATCGTGACATGGTCCGGCGCGCGGCAAGTCGCGCGCCAAGCCGCCGAAGCGGCCGCGGAAAAGGGCATATCCGTGGAGATCATCGATTTGCGCAGCCTGTGGCCCTGGGACCGGGAGGCCGTCTTCTCGTCGGTCGAGAAGACCGGGCGGTTGATGATAGTCCATGAGGCGGTCAAGGTCTGCGGCTTCGGAGCGGAGGTGGCGGCGACGGTATCGGAAATGTTGAGCGATCGGCTGAAATCGCCGGTGCGGCGTCTCGGCGCGCCACGGATACCGATACCCTATGCGCCACCCTTGGAAGATTTGTGCCGCGTCCGCGTGGCCGACCTGATGACGACAGTTGAGGAGATGGGCGTATGAGCTCGCCGAACCAAGACAATATCACCCGCAGCCTGAACGGCGGAGAAGCCCTGGCGGAAATGCTTCAGGCCTACGACGTCGAGGTTATGTTGGGGATGGGCGGATTCCAGCTACTGCCCTTCTACGAGGCGGTCCGGTCGCTCGGGCTCAATCACAATTTGATCAATGACGAACGCTGCGGCGTTTTCATCGCCGATGCCTATGCGCGGGTCACGGGCAAGCCGGGCGTTTGCGACGCAACCTTGGGTCCCGGGGCGACCAACCTGGTTACCGGCCTGGTCGAGTCCCTGAATGCCGGTGTGCCGCTCGTCGTCCTGGCGGGCGACGCAAACCGGGAACACGCCTGGAAGAACATGACCCAGGAGTGCCGGCAGGTCGACATCCTGACCCCTGCGGTCAAAGAGCTGATCCGCATCGAGAGCGGCAAGCGTATCCCGGAACTCGTCCGGCGCGCTTTCGCGGTCGCCACGAGCGGTCGGCCGGGACCGGTTATCCTGGATGTGCCGGAAGACGTCTGCCACGAGACGCACGAATTCGCGGCCGACGATTTCTGGATCGAAGAGGAGACGAAATCTATCCCCGCGCGGCGCATCCGGCCGGGTGCCGACGATGTGGCGCGGGCCGCGGCGCTGTTGGCGAAGGCCGAGCGTCCCCTGCTTCTGGTCGGCGGCGGCATTCATCTGTCGAACGGTTACGATGCGCTGCAGAATTTCGCCGAGGCGCACAACATCCCGGTCGCCCATACGATGAGCGGCAAGGGCGGAATCGCCTGCTCGCATCCGCTGTCCGCTGGATTGTTCGGGCGTTATACGCGCATCGCGAACGATCTGATCGAATCGTCGGACTGCCTGATGGCTGTCGGCTGCAAGCTGGGCGAGATTGCGACCAAACGCTTTCAGCTTCTCCCGGATGACACGCCGCTGATCCAGCTCGACGTTCTGGCGGAAGAAATCGGCCGGACGACGCGCGTTCATGCCGGTCTTTGCGGCGATGCCGGCGAAGGGCTGCGGGCGCTCGGCGAAGAACTATCCGATAGTGCAATCCGCATGCAGGCCGCGCGCGCGGATTACGCGGCGGAGGTTCCGGTCCGCATGAAAAAATGGCTCGGCGAAGCGTCGGCGCGGCTTAATTCGACCGAGCGGCCGATCAACGTGGCGCGCATGATAAACGAGCTGAACAATGTGATGCCGGCCGATTCCGTGCTCGTCGCGGATGGCGGATTCTCAGGCCACTGGACCGGGTTGCTATACGACACGAAGGTTGCAGGACGGACCTATATCGCCGACCGCGGCTTGGCGTCGATCGGCTACGGATTGCCGGGCGCAATCGGCGCGCAGATCGGCGCCCCCGACAGTCCGGTCGTCGCAATGACCGGGGACGGCGGCTTCAACATGGTGATCGGCGAGTTGGAAACCGCGCTGCGCATGAAGGCGGGGGTGACGATCCTGGTCGTCAACAACGCCGCCTCGGGGTACGTGAAGGCGCTTCAGCACGCGGTCTACGACGGCAAGTACCAGTCCAGCGACCTGATGGAAATCAATTACGCGCAGGTTGCCGAAGCGTTCGGCTGCCACGGCATCCGGGTCGAGGATCCGGAGGCGCTAGCGGGTGCCATGCAGGCTGGAATGGCTGAAACCGACCGCCCGACGGTGGTCGATGTCGTCGTCACGCGCGACCCGGCCAAAATGCTGCCCGCGGTCGATAGCCGCATTCTCAAAGTCGAAAAGGGCGACCGGCCGGTCTGAACGCTACGCGTTTTTCAAGGACGCGATAACGCAATCGACGAAATCGGTTGTGCGTATGCCCGGCTTCGCACCGAGCCGGGCGGCGCTTTCATTCACCCTGGAAACGATACCGTCCTCGTAGATCGAGCGGGCGTCGCCGATTCGCGCGCTATCGGCTGAAACTGTGGCGGCTGGAATGCGCCGGCCATCGAGCGCAGGCAGACGGCTGAGGCCCGCATCGTCGATTCCAATCCCCGCATCGTTGAAAACGGCGGCCACGGCATCGTAGCGCAACGCGGTTTCCGGCTTGCCGCCGAGGGCTTCCCCATGTGAGCCGCAGATGACGATATGATTGGAGTCTTCCGGCAACAAAAGAGAGGCGGAATCGAGACCCCATACTTCCGGTTCTACTGGTGCGCCGCGCAGTACCATACGGTTTTCGGTTTGTGGCGGTGGACTTGATGTTGCCTGACTGGCATCCCGCATTCGGTTGGCGCATGCGGCACAGGATTGGCCCGGCGTGCAGCCGAGAGTTTCTGCCGCCGCATTGACGTGGCTGATCTCGCCCCGCGCCATCATATCCCCGCCGTCACCGATCCGTGCGGAACGGTGGCTGATCGTGGCCGCCGCGATGCCCAGTGAGTCGAGATAGGTCAGACCCGAAATCCCCGCATCGTCCTTGCCGACGCCGGCGTCGTTCAGGATGACGGCCCGTGCGCCGCCTTTGGCTGCCAGGTAGGCGGCATATTCCGCGCCGTGAGAGGCGGCGATTATGACCTGGCCGCGATGGTCGTCTGTCACCTTGGTGACGCTGTCGAGGACCTCGACGCGCACTTCCGATGGGGGCATCGTTGCATCCCGGTTTGCGATCGCGATCAAGGATCGTAGTGGATGCTGGCATTGAAAGCGACGACTATGCGGTCCCGCGCGCCGCGGCAGCGCGTCACGGCGTGTTCGAACAATCCGAACTTGATATCCGCGGCGATACAAGTGGAAATCGCCGCATCCTGTCGCAATTCGTAGCCGTAGATGAATCGCTTGATCGGCGCGATCCTCGGTCCGCTGCTCGTGCAGTATTTCCTTCGGGCGATGAAGATGTCGCAGGGCGACCTGATGGTGTTGTTCTCTTCGAGCCTCGCCAACGTGCTGTGGGTCTTGCTGATCCTGTCGATCGGTTTTCCTTATGCGCTCGAATATCGGCGCAACCGCGTAAAAGCGAAGGAAGATGTTTCATAGCCACCGGCTTGAGGCCTAGGCGATCATACGCTGCCGCACAATTCGCCAAACCATTACAATCAGGAGGCCCGACGCTGCGCCGGCAACGTTCGCGAGCCCGTCGGCAATCCCCGCCGAACGCGTAATGACGAAAACCTGCAACAATTCGTTCGTCGCGGCGGCGAGCGACAAATAGATTGCAAGGTGCCACCAAGCGGCTTCCTTGAACGCCAAACCAATCAGCATCCCAAGCAGGATATGGCTGAAAAAATGGGCGCTGTACTGCCGGCGATCTCCTTTGAGTTTTAAAGAGACAGGGGCGGCTTGACCCGTATCGCCACTCGCGTTCTGGCCCTTTTCGGGAGGTGTCACCTTGGGCGAACCGGCCTTTTTCCGGTTTTGCGCGGCCTCTTCCGATTGCTTCCCGGCCTTGGTGAAGGGTGCGGTAATCTCGGCGAGCGTCCGCATCGCCGGCTGGCTTGACGTGGACAGCAGGGGCTGCGGCATTACGGAAACGGCAAGCAACCCGGCGAAAGTCATAAGCGCGGCATAAACTAAGGGCGCCCGCCAGCGTTGAATAATTACCGGAGCCAGGACCCAAATCCCGACGCCAAGCCAGAGAACCAGGAGTGATGTTTCAGCGATCGAGAACCACATTCTTTCGTCCGCGGCATCGACCTCCAAATTTCGAATCTTGATTTCGCCGGAAGATCCGCCGTGCAAAATAACCAGTCTCATATTTGCCATGGAAGCAGATGTCGGGATGACGGCCTCGTAACGTCGCCAGGGATGTGTCCCCGAAAGGAAAGCCACTTCGGACGGCCAGTAGGTCATCCGCTTTCCACTGCGATCATGGCTCAGAACGATAACGCCGGCCATCTGCCACCAGGCCGGGCCCGCTTCGACACCATCCAGTTTGATGTCGACCGCGACCCGTATATTTTCAAAACGTTGCGGCTTGTTCAGTCTTTGCGTCATCAGGGTTTGGTGACGGTTGCCGTTATTGAGGACAAGAACCGTCGGCGATGCGGCAATCAGGTGAATGCCCCCCTTCGAGCCGGTCCAATTTTCCCCAATTCGGCGAAAATCCAGATTTGGCAGCAGATGTTGTTGAACGACCGAATAACGGTCATCGATCTCGAACAGACCGAGCGACGCAACGCCCAATAATATGATAGTAAAAAGCTTCGGTTTTACGGAATAATGGAAAAACTTGAGCTTTGAATTGGAGGACATCTGGGCGATGATACCACGCTAACCCGTTCGCCCGGTTTGGGCATTTCAATCCGAAAACGAAGGGAATGACATGAAGGCGATTCTTGTACCATTTGAAGAGAGCGATGTCGTCGATTCGGTGCTGGGAACGGCGTGTCTCGCAGCGCATAGATTTGGCAGTTACGTCGAAGGCGTCTACGTTCAGCCTGCGCTTCCGGCCATCGCGAGCGCAGATGGTTTCGGCGTAGTTACACCTGCTTTCGTTGAAAAATACGAGCAGGAAGACAGAGCACGGATTAGCCAGGCGGAACAATACTTCAACGATTTTATGCAGGCCCGTGGCGTGGCGAGCGGCGAGCCGGCTGGGTCTTCGGATACGCCGTCGGCGGTTTGGCTGAATGTCGGTCCGAGCGACGATTACGTCGGTCACCGGGGCAGGTTGTTCGATATTATTGTCGTCGGGCGCCCCGTGCACGGTGCGACGACGCCGACGATGCATACGCTGGAAGCGGCATTGTTCGAGACCGGCCGTCCGATTTTGATTGCGCCGCCTTCGGCGCCGTCGTCATTGGGCGAATCGGTCGCCATCACTTGGAACGGCAGCACCGAAACCGCGCGCACGATCGCGCTCTCAATGCCATTCTTGAAACAAGCGAAAAAAGTCTCCGTGATTACCGTCGAAGACGCGATGGTGCCGGGTCCGACAGGCGCGGAAGTGGTGCGCCATCTCGGCCGGAACGATATCGAGGCAACCGTCGTCGATTGCGCCGCCGGCAAGCGCTCTCTCGGCGAAGCGATGTTGGAGGAGGCGGCCGCGCAAGGCGCGGATTTGGTCGTCAAGGGCGCATATACCAACAGCCGCTTGCGGCAGATGATCTTCGGCGGAGCGACTAGCCATATCCTCGCTTACACCGAGGTGCCCGTCTTCATGGCGCATTGATCGATTGCCATCGATTTATCGCGGGACGCGGGGACACACATGACATTTGAGCGTGCGGCGTTGCCTGACCAGGGAATCTCCTGGCCCGAAATCGAATCTAAGTTGGCAGCCTTGGCGCAGAACGATTTCGACTGGCGCGCAGGCCGGCTGGGCGTCTATGTCTTCGACCCGGGCGAAGATGTGCGGACCGTAGCGAAAGACGCATACGGCCTGTTCATTTCCGAAAACGGGCTCGGTCCTGCGGCCTTTCCCAGTTTGCGGCGTATGGAGGACGAGGTCGTCGATTTTGGCCTGTCTCTGCTGAACGCGCCGCCGGAGGCCTGCGGCGATATGACGTCGGGCGGTACCGAAAGCATCCTGCTTGCCGTCAAGACGTGCCGTGACTATTGGCGGGCTCAAGGGGAGCCCACGAAAACCGAGATCGTGGCGGCGCATTCGGCACATCCCGCTTTCAACAAGGCCGCCGACTATTTGGGGCTCAGCGTTGCGCGCGTGCCGGTTGCAGCGGATTTCACGGCGGACGTCGACGCCATGTCGGCGGCGGTTGGCGACCGGACGATGATGGTGGTGGGGTCGGCGCCTTGCTTCCCGTTCGGCGTCATCGACGACATCGAAGCGCTGTCGACCCTCGCGATGGAGCGCGATATTTGGCTGCATGTCGATGCCTGCGTGGGCGGGTACTTTGCACCGTTTGCGCGCATGAACGGCGTCAATCTGCCGCCCTTCGATTTCGCCTTGGCCGGCGTACGGTCGATGTCGGCCGATTTGCACAAATACGGTTACGCCGCCAAGGGCGCATCCACCGTGTTTTACCGTGCCGGCGATCTGCGCCACCATCAGCTGTTCCGGTTCGGCGATTGGCCGACCGGCGAAATGGCCACGCCCACTATGGCGGGAACGCGGCCCGGCGGCGCCATCGCGGCAGCGTGGGCGGTGATGCATTACCTGGGTTGCGAGGGCTACCGGGAAAAGGCGCAAATCGTGACGGAGACCCGCGATAAATACCAGCGCGGCTTGGAGGCGATCGGCGGGTTCCGCTTCTGGGGACGGCATCAGCTTGGCCTCTTGGCGTTCGGATCGGACGAATTCGATATATTCGCGGTCGCGGAAGGAATGCGCGACCGCGGCTGGATGTCGGCCGGGTTGCGCCAGCCGAAAGGCATGCACCTGATGCTGTCGCCCGGTCACGCCGACGCGGCCGACGCATACCTGGCGGACATGGCGGATAAGGTCGCCGAAGTCCGTTCCGGTGCGCGCGTCGCGGTCGCCGGCGGCGGGTCGCGATATAGCTAACTCCTTGTCCGGGACCTGGCGCCGAATAGGCTCGCGAGGAACAGGAAGAAGGACGCGACGACGATGGAAGGCCCGGATGGCGTGTCCCATTGGAATGACGCGAACAAGCCGCCGGCGACGGCGAGAATCCCGATCAAACCGGCGAAAAATGCCATGGATTCCGGCGTACGGGATAATGGCCGCGCCGTTGCGGCCGGGATAATCAGCAGCGAGATGATCAGCAAAGCGCCGACGACCTTCATCGAAACGGCGATCACGGTCGCGAGCAGCAGCGTAAAGGTCAGCTGAATGGCGAGAACGGGCACGCCTTCGGCGCGTGCGAGTTCTTCGTGAACGGTGATCGCGAGTAGGGGCCGCCAGATCGCGATCAATGCGAGGAGGCAAATGCCCCCGCCGCCGAAAATCCACAGCAAATCCGACTTGGAGACGGCGAGAATGTCGCCGAACAAATAGCCCATCAGGTCGATGCGAACGCCCTCCATGAAGGATAGCGCGACGATGCCGATCGCGAGTGCGGCATGCGCCAAAATGCCGAGCAGTGTGTCGGAGGCCAAATTCGTTTGGCGCTGCAGCAATACGATCGCCGTGGCAAAGCAGATACAAGTCAGGGCGATGCCGACGGTCAGGTCGATCGCGAGCAGAAATCCCAACGCCACGCCGAGAAGTGCGGTATGCGCGACGGATGCGCCGAAATAGGCCATTCGACGCCAAACGACGAAACATCCAAGCGGTCCTGCGACGAGCGCCACACCGAAACCGCCAAGCGCCGCACGCCAGAGAAAATCGTCGAGCACGGCTAGTGGTGTTCGTGGTGGTGAGCGTCGACGACGTCGCCCGCCAGGTCGTGGTCGTGATCGTGGTGATGCGCATAGACCGCCAGCCGTCCGGCTGTGTCCGAGCCGAACAAGGCCAGATATTCGGGATGCTGAAGGACGGATTCCGGTGCGCCCGAACAGCAGATATGATGATTTAAGCAGACCACGCGGTCGGTCGCCGCCATGACGAGATGCAGATCGTGCGAGATCATCAGCACGCCGCAGCCATGCCGGTCGCGGATACGGCGAATTAATTCGTAGAACTCGATCTGGCCGGAAAAATCGACGCCCTGGGTCGGCTCGTCCAAAACCAGGAGATCCGGCGCCCGAAGCATCGCGCGCGCCAGGAGCACACGCTGCAATTCGCCACCGGACAGGCTGCCGACATCGGATTTTGCCAAATGGCGCGCGGCAACGTCGTTCAATGCGTCGTCGATCTGGGTGCCTCCCATGCGGCCCGCGAGACGTAGGAAACGGTCTACGGATAGCGGCAGGTTCTTGTCGATGTTCAAGCGTTGCGGCAGGTAGCCGATCGTCAACCCTGGAAGGCGCCCGATCCGTCCCTGCTGTGGCACGGTGAGGCCGAGCAGGACGCGTGCGAGACTGGTTTTCCCCGATCCGTTCGGACCGATAAGGGTTACGATTTCCTGTCGCGCGATGGCCAGATCGACACCGTCGAGCACCTGCCGACCGTCGTAACCGAGAACAATACCTGTTGCGTCGACCAATGGTGCCTGAATATCCGTCACTGGAAATTCCCTCTACATTCTTACCGATAGGCGGATCGAATTGTTGACAGTCCGCGCCCTCGCACGAGTTATGTTATAATATAACATAACAAAATAATGAACCCATGCAGATTGCGAATTGGTCCCGGTATCGGCTTCGACGCCTAACCCAAGCGTTACCCATGCTTGCCTTCATCATGTTTGGTGCGGGCGCTTCTGCGACTGAACAACCGCCGCCGGTTGTCGTGGCGACCATTAAGCCGTTGCATTCGCTGGTCGCCGGGGTGATGCAGGGCGTTGCTCTACCGGCGCTTCTGGTTTCCGGTGCCGGGTCACCGCACGGTTTCGCGTTGAAACCCTCGCAGGCGCGTCTCTTGCAGCGCGCGGATATCGTGTTTTGGGTCGGCGCCGATCTAGAGCGGTTTTTGACAAAATCTCTTAAAACGCTTGCGAAGGGCGCCAAGGTCGTCGCGCTGGCCAAGACCATTGCGTTGTTGCCCTATCGAAAAGAAGGACTTTGGCGGACCGCGCAGGAACCAGCGGAACGTGCAGCGCCGGAGCGGCATGGCGCACTTAACCGTGATGCGGGCGACCCCCATTTCTGGCTCGATCCCCTTCGGGCCCGTTCGGTCGTGCCTGTTATCGTCGCGGCGCTATCGGAACGCGATCCTCTGCGCGCCGCACGGTACCGATCGAATGGCCATGCGCTGACCGGACGTCTGGATAGATTGCACAAGCGTTTGAAAGGAGTACTCGCGCCGGTTCGCATGGCTCCCTATTTGGTCTTTCATGACGCCTACCAGTATTTCGAAGCACGATACAGGCTGAACGCGGTCGGGACCGTAACGCTTGACCCCGAGCTTCGTACAGGGGCGCAGCATTTCGTGGCGCTTCGCCGCAAGATCAAGAATAACGGCGTTCGATGCATTTTCCGGGAGCCTCAATTCAAACCGTCGTCGCTGGCGGTTCTCTCGGATGCCTCTGATTTTAGAATTGGTGTGCTCGACCCGCTCGGCGCATCGCTCGGGCCGGGATCGGACGCCTACTTCGACTTACTCGAAGTGATGGCGGATAATCTGGTGAGTTGCCTGAGTTCCGGAACGGAATAAGGTCGCAAAATGCTCTATATATCGATGAAGCGCCGGTCGTAGGCGCGTTTCCACTTCGTTTCGAATTTCCGGTCGAACAGAATTTTCTCGTCGCTCGGTGCGATGACCCAGTCGTTGCGTTCGAGTTCGCGTTCCAACTGCCCTTCGGTCCACCCGGCATAACCGATCGCGAGGATACTCTTCTTCGGTCCGAACCCGTTTGCCAGGGCGAGAACGATGTCGGTGGTTATGGTGATGCTGTAGCGGTCGTTCACCGGGATCATCGGAGGGTGCGGGTAATCGTTCGAGTGTAGAATGAAGCCGCGCTTCGGATCCACCGGACCGCCGTAGAATATCGCGATATTGCCTTCGATGCCGGTAGGGTCGGCGCCCATATTCTTGACGACGGTGGCGTACTCGACTTCGCCCAACGGGCGGTTAACGATGAGACCAAACGCGCCGGATTTGTCGTGGCGCGCCATGAAGATGACGGTCTCGCGAAAGCGCGGATCAGCCATGCTCGGTTTTGCGACGAGCAATTTTCCGGTTAGGAATTCGCCTTCCGCCGACTTAGAACTGCCCGCCTGAACGGCGCCGTACGGCGCCAGTAGGGCCGTTAGGAAAAGGGCTAGTGCACAAGTCGTGCTCAGTATTTTCGAGCCGGTCCGCGGCATGCCTCACCGCTCCGATAACGCAAATTTGCGATTTGCTTCGATGTGATCATAGCCGCAACGCGTGCTGCAGCGAAATACGGGATTCGTGCGCGCCGAACGCGGGCTACGGATGGCTCGGTGGCTGGAGATAAAACGGTGCACGGAAGATCGTCCGGACAAGAGTGTCCGAGCGATCCCCGTGGACCGGATAACGCTAGTTTTAGCGTATTAGTTCTTCTTTTTCGCGGCGCAGGGATTGCAGCCCTTGGCGGCGCAAGGATTGCAGCCCTTTTTCGCAGCGCAGGGGTTGCAGCCTTTGGCGGCGCAGGGGTTGCAGCCCTTCTTTGCGGCGCAAGGATTGCAGCCTTTCTTGGCTTTGCAAGGACTACACCCGGCGAGTTGTACCGGTGTGTCCAGGCTCGCGGCGGCGGCGGGAAGCGCGACGCTCGATGCGGCAAACGCCGCGACGCTCAGGGCGACTGCAGTTTTCTTAAACATAGCGTTCTCCTGTCTATATTTTCGTGCGATCGGTTCGTCCGGACCGCGTGTGATTTTACCGCGTTATTAGACAGTTGCCGGTTGTGACTCGCTAGTAACGTTCCCATTCGTTTGCCCAAATTCCCGTGATCGCCCGCGGGCATCCGCACGCTTCGTTTCACCGTGCCCTCCTATATAGTGCAGGACTATTGACGGGTCAGGGAAGGGGCAGCCATGCCGAACGGCGAGATCAGGGCTTTGATATTCGATGTATTCGGTACGGTCGTCGATTGGCGCAGCAGCATCGTTCGCGAAGGCGAAGCGCTTGCGGCGCGCAAGGGACTCGATGTCGACTGGGTCGCTTTCGCCGACGGCTGGCGGTCGCTGTACGACCCCGCGATGGCCCGGATCCGCGACGGCGAGCGGGGTTTCGTCAAGCTCGATGTCCTGCACCGGGAAAATCTGCTCGAAATGCTCGACCGGACCGGGATATCCGGTCTTAGCGAGGCGGAAATAGATCATTTAAACTTCGCTTGGCACCGCCTCGACCCTTGGCCTGACGCGGTTGCGGGCCTGACGCGATTGAAGTCGAAATTCGTTATCGCTACGCAGTCGAACGGCAACATCGCCTTGATGGTCAATATGGCCAAGCGTGCCGGACTGCCGTGGGATGCGATCCTGGGCGCGGAAGTCGTTGGACACTACAAACCCGTTCCGGCGGCCTATACCGAAGCCTGCGACCGTTTGGGGCTGCCGCCCGAGCAGGTGATGATGACCGCGGCCCATAACGGCGATCTGCTGGCCGCGCGCGCGTGCGGATTGCGGACTGCGTTCGTGTCGAGGCCCACGGAGTACGGGCCCGGACAGACCAAAGACGTGAAGGCGGAACACGATTTCGACTTTATCGCGGACGATTTCGAGGATTTGGCGGGCCAGTTGGGCTGCTAGTGGATACAATCTAACGCTTGGCACCCCTACGATCCCGTCTCCCGGTTTCCCGGCAGGAGCGCGCTCGCCGGCGATGTCGGCGCATCGGCAAGGGCGTTCGACACACCGGGAGACCGTGAGATGTGACCCGCTGGGCGGCTTCGCGAGATCACCGGCCGCGTTGCGCGACGCTTGTGATGGCCCCGCATCACGGCGCATCGCGCGCCTAACCGGTGATCTCGCAAAGCCGTCGTAGGGGACCCAAGCGTTAGATTGTATCCACTTGGCTTCGCTACTCCAGGGTTTCGAACAGCCGGATCGGGTGTGGGTCTGGTATGGAAAATCTAGGCATTGATTTATACCAAACATCGGTGACTGAGACTCATTTTGGGATTCCCAAGGGAGAGATATTCTGAATCAATCATGGTGAATCGGTTTATCGGAGGTTTACCATGGGTGCGGCGATTGCTTTGCGGGAAGATTTTGAGGCTTCGGA
>JAKZTB010000335.1:0-3396 GCA_047517345.1 Alphaproteobacteria bacterium | reverse complement strand
AGCAGCAGCCGATGCGTGCCTTCCATCTCGTCGACGATGCGGCGGGTCGCGTCCGCTTCCCGGATGGTCAGCAGTTCCGTTTCGCGGCGCGACGGGATGAAGGACAGCACCATCATGTCGGTGTCGGAATCGAGGAAGATGTCCTTGATGAACTGATCCGAGTCGCCGAGCCCAGTACGGCCGAGTCCATGCTGTCCGACGAAATGGCCCTGCACGTCGAAGACGAACTCGCGCCCCTCCAGCCGCGCGGCGGCGGCCGCTGGATCGAGTGCGGCGACGTCGTCCAGATCGAAGAACCCGCCAACCCGTCCCGCCGCCGCGTTGGCCCGATTGAACGCCAGCAGCGTCGTGGCGGCGCCACAGGCGGACAACATGAACGCGCGGCGACCGGCGCCCGTACGCCGCGCGTTCTCGCCCGCCCATATCTGCGCCAGCCGATTGGCCTTTCGGTTTGTCGCATCCAGCGGCACCGGCAAAAACTCGCCGTTCGAGGTGGAATCGAGCTTGATCGGCAGGCGTGTTCCGTCGGGATCGTGGGTCATGGCGTGCGTCTCCTGGCGACAACGTTACCATTGTGTATTCGGAAAGATCGACGCGCCGCAAATATTTTCGTGACGCGCTCAGCCAATCCTAAGCTTTAACAGTGCAGTATAGCCCTACCCGAACGATCAAACGGGAGGCGAATATAGTGATCGATAGTGGGCTGCTGATCATTGCAGGATTATTGATCTTCATAGTCGCCGGCTGCTGGGCGACCTGGGAACCCCGGCTTCCACCCCTCCAACTCCCCGACGGTCGGAGCGCCCGGGATCTCCCCCGGCAGTTCGAATAACCTACTGATCTGGCGTTTAGGGGCCGGCGGCAATCGCCGGCCCCGGCGCGTGCTTTGCGATTAAAACTATTTTTCCTTGAAGATCAGGCAAACCGCGAAATTGCCGATATCGTCCAATGAGCAGCTAATTTCAATGTCCAGTAAGTCGGCGAACGCACGCACAAGGGCGAGACCAAGCCCAAGATTGCTACCGCTGCTACGCGCGGTGTCCTTCCGCCAGAATCGATCGAACATTCTGTCCAGATCGGCCCGGTCCAGATCATCTGTTGGATTGGCGATGCAGACGGTTACACTTGAGTCTTGTTGCAAAACGCTTAGGCCGATCTCGGCGTCCGGGCGGGCATAAGATGCCGCATTCATCAGCAGGTTGGAGAATATCAGCGACAAAATTTCAGGATCTGTTCGTAGCGACAGCTCGGCTAGAATTTGATCGGCTAGCCGAAGGCCACGGCGATTTGCTGTCGCCGAGGCCAGGGACCAGCTACTCCTCATAATCTCGGCAATCTTGATCGATCTTCGAACCGATGCCTCTTTTCCGATTTCGTACCGCGCGAGCAATAGAAGATTGGACACGATACGGTTCATCTGATCGGAGATCGCCTGGGCATCGGCGAAAAACTGCTTCACCGCAATCGGGTCATCTGGCCAACGACCGCCGACTTCACAAAGGTTCCGAAGCTCCGCGATCGGCGTTTTCAATTCATGCCCGATATTGCTGGTAAGCTGTCGCTCGCGCGCAAGAGCGACTTCAACACGTCCGAGCAGCGCGTTCAATTGATTGACGACCGGGGCGATTTCCCTCGGCATTTCGGGAAGTTCGATGCGACTCAGCCTGGGCTCGACTTCGAAGGAATGAACCTGTTCGGTGAGACTGTCGATTGGCCGGAACGCCGCGCGCAGCAGGACGTGGACTAAAGCGGCGAAAGCGCCTAACAGAATAACCCCGACCGCAACGAACGCCGCGTATATTGCTAAAAACTGACGATACAGTGTCTCGCGTTCGCGTGCGACAAACAGTGTTAGCTGCGGCGAACGCCGGTTCGGCCGAACCGCTATCTGAGGTCTGGTTTCGGGGTGCGTTTCGCGCCCAATTTTTTCGTTTTCATCATCCACTCGCGGTGGGAAACTGATCTCGACACGGCGCCCGTTGCGCCCGTCCGGGAGTACGACATCCTCGAAGCGCGGTTCAGCCGCGCGGCTCAGGAAGCGGCTCGGATTCCGAATTCCTGTACCGGGTGGCGCAAATTCAAAACTCTTGGAACGGAACAGAACCTCTCCATCGGATGACAATAGTTCGAAATAATGTGGCGCGTCGGCGCGATCGAATTCGGGCATCAAGGCGCCGTCGAATGCAAACTCGATTTCTCCCAAGTCCATTTCTGTCAACGCAGCAAGAGACTTGGCCGATACTTCCAGGGCCCAGTCGAATTCGCGTTGCATAGATCCAGTCACGACGGCATTTATCCCGAAACTACTCGCGGCCAGCACCGGAGCAATGACCAGTACCATATAGACGTTCAAACGCGCGCGTATCGACGTCATGTCAGTCGACGTAATAACCGAAGCCGCGTTTGGTTTTGACAACCGCATGTCCCGCGGTCTCTTGAAGCTTGCGACGAAGGCTAGAGATCAAGGCTTCGATGACGTTGCTCGATAGATCCTTATCGCTGTCATAGAGATGATCGATCAATGCTCTTTGGGACACGACGCGGCCCGCGTTGTAGGCGAGAAATTCCAATAAGCGATACTCGCTCGGCGTCAACGCAAGATCCTTGCCGTCGAACGACGCTGTTCGTTTCAAGGTATTCACGTCGATCGGCCCGACAGTGAGAGAAGGATTCTTTACGTCGTAACGGCGTCTCACCAGTGCCTGAAGCCGCGCACGCAGTTCGTCGAAAGCAAACGGTTTGGTGAGATAATCGTCCGCACCGAGCTCCAGGCCTTTGACTCGGTCAGCCAGCTGATCCTTTGCCGACAGGATCAGGATATGGGCCTCATTCCCTTTGTTCCGCAATGCCCGGACAAACTCGTGTCCCGACAGTTTCGGTAGCATCAAATCGAGTATGATTGCATCGTAGGGATAGGTTTTGGCAAACGCCAATCCTTCGGCGCCGTCGGCGGCAAGATCGACCGCATACCCTAGCTTTGAAAGCCCTTTTCCAAGAGACCTTCGCAACCGATGCGAATCTTCAACGACAAGAATTTTCATTCGAGCCGGCACCTCTGCAGCAATGCAAATACTAAATGCGACAACTCACCGCCACGCACACCGCCTGATCCCACGTTGTAAGCGTTCGTTCAGGCCGTGGAATCAGCGCGGGCGTTTCCATTCGCCCCGGCCGATTTTAGCGATTGAGGGTGCGTTTCCAATCCCGTCGCAGGGGCCGGAGCCAGACATCCTTTTTAGGCTTGTCGGACTGCCTTTCCCGGTCGTAGCGCCCGCGCCCCTGGGTGGTCCCGACGCGGGTCCAGCCGGAGGCCCTGTAAACGGCGCCGGTGTAGCGCGGGGTCTCGACGAAGGTCTCGATGAGCACGGGCGTGGTGTTGTAGCGCTCGGTCCAGTC
>JAKZTB010000334.1:0-17233 GCA_047517345.1 Alphaproteobacteria bacterium | reverse complement strand
GGTGCGGAGCGTTCCCACCTTCTCCTGCTCGACCCTGCCGTCGTGACAAAATCCTGCCTTGGAGCGGCCCATTGTCACGAATAGCCGTTTTCGGCCGTTCGTCTCGACACAAAAAACGCACTAAATCAATGACTTATATTTTCCATACCAGACCCACACCCCTTTCCCCCGCGCCCTTTGCGCCGACCGGATTGTCCTGCTCGACGACTTCGTTGAAGACAATGCGGAAGTTCGGCAGATCATCTGCTTTCGGCAGACAATAATCCATCAGACTGCCGGTGAGCGTCTGGCCGCTTTCACGGTCGTAAACGACGCGCTCCAAAAGCGCTTGGCCGATCCCTTGCGCGACGCCGCCGTGAATCTGGCCCAGCACGATAATTGGATTCACGATCCGCCCGACATCGGCGACGACACTGTAGTTTTCCAGGCGGACGGTGCCGTCGGACGGATCAATCGTCAGCTCGCAAACATGCACGCCGTTTGCAATTACTTCGTCCTCGGCATTGAAGTCGGCCTCTTCGGCCAATCTGTCGCCCTCCGATTCGATGCGGGCGGCGACCTCGAAAAGCGTGACGCTCCGGTCCGTGCCGACGATGGTGAACCACCCCTCGGCGAACCCGATATCGCCAACCGCTGCCTCCAACATATCGGCGGCCTCATCAGTCGCCCGGGCGATGATCTTGTCGGCGCTCATGATTGCGGCGGCACCACCCATGCGGGCCGACCGCGAACCATGCGAACCGGCGCCGCGGAGGACACGGTCGGTGTCGCCGAATACGACATCGATATCCTGAAAATCGACGCCGAGTTTCTCCGACAGGATCTGCGAATACATGGTGGCGTGGCCCATGCCGAAATCCTGCGTACCGACCAGTGCCGTGACTTTCCCGTCGCCGCCGACGGCGATTTCCGCGAACTCGGTCGGCGTACTGCCGTCGTTCTCGGTGTACATGGCCACGCCGACGCCATGCAGACGCCCCGCCGCCTCGGCGGCCGCGCGCCGGTCCGCGACACCTTGCCAATCGGCGATTTCCAGGGCGCGATCGAGGTTTTCCGCGAACGCGCCGGAGGTAATGCGCGCGCCGCCGGCCATGCGCCAGGGCATGTCGCCCGCGGCCAGCAGGTTTTGACGGCGCAGCACGGCGGGATCGGCGCCGGTTTCCGCCGCCGCCTGATCGATCAGGCGCTCCAGCACATAGTTGGCTTCGAGCCTTCCGATGCCGCGAAAGGCGCCGTGCGGCGTAGTGTTGCTGACGACGCCGCGCAATACGAGATGGCCGGACGGGATACGGTAGGGGCCGCCCAGGACCTGCGACAGGTAATGCGTCATGATCCACATGCCGCGGCTGCCGAGATAGGCGCCGTGTCGCCAGTCGCCGCGCACCCTCACGGCGAGGAACCGCCCTTCGCCGTCGAGCGCCAATTCGCCCTCGAAAACGTGGTCGCGAGCCTGATTGTCGCTCAGGAAAGCCTCGCTTCGGCTCTCGGTCCATTTCACCGTCCGCTGCAGCCGGCGCGCAGCGACCAGGGCGAGAACGAATTCCGGGTAGACCGATCCGCGCGCGCCGAAACCGCCCCCGGTATCGGGCACGACCACATGAATCCGATTCTCTTCGAGACCCAAAACGGTCGCGAGCCCGGCCCGCATGCTATGCGCCGACTGGCATCCTACCTGCAGCGTGAAACGGCCGCCGGCCGCGTCCCAATCGGCGACCGCGGCGCGCGGCTCCATGAAATTGATCACGACCCGGTTGTTGTCCAGCCGCAGCCGGCTGACATGCGCGGCGGTTGCGAAGGCCGCGTCCGTCGCCGCCGCGTCGCCGGTCGCCCAATCGAAGGTGACGTTACCCGGCGCGTCCGGCCAGATCTGTTCGGCTGCCGGATCGAGCGCGTCCTCAATTTCCATCACCGCCGGCAGCGGCGTGTAGTCGACCGCAATCAGCTCCGCCGCATCCTGTGCTTGCGCAATCGTATCGGCGACCACGAACGCGACCGGCTCACCGGCATAGCGCACCCGCTCCCGCGCCAGCGGATATTGCGAGGGGTCGGCCGCGTCGCCGCCGTCGCGGCGGCCGATGTCGAAGGGCGGAGTCTTGGACATCGACGGTATCGGCCCGGCGATCTCGCCATCAAGGTCCGTCGCCGTGAGCACCAGCCGGACGCCGGACGCCGACCGCGCGTCGCCGACATCGATCGCAGCTATTTCCGCATGTGGCAGCGGAGACCGCAGAACCGTTGCAGCCAACGCGCCGGTTGGACGGATATCGTCACTGAAACAGCCGCTACCGGTCAGAAATCGGTGATCTTCCTTGCGCGGTACCGAAGCACCGATACCGGTTCCGTTCGTCGCCATCGCCCTACAATCTCTAGATTACGCCGCGTCGGGATTGTAGACCTTGATCGGGTGATAGGTCTTGTAGAAGTCGCTTTGGTCAGACCACATCACGCCGTTCGCAGCCCCGCCATCGACGACGATGGCTTGACCCGTGACGAAGGTGGAGCGGTCGCTGGCGAGGAACATCGCCATCTGCGCAATGTCGTCGGGCCGGCCATAGCGCGGGATCGGCTGCCGGTGGTCCACGTCCTTGATGCGCTCCTCGATCAGCGAGTCGGGACGCCCGACCGTGTTGGTCGCCAGCGGCGTCGCGATATAGCCCGGGCAAATTGAATTGACCCTAATGCTATGCTCCCCCAGCTCCATCGCCGTGACCTTGCTCAAATGGTTGACGGCGGCCTTGGCGACCGAATAGACGACGGGTCCGCGGCCGCAGGTCACGCCGGCGATGCTGCCGGTATTGATGATGCTGCCGCTGCCTTGGCTTTTCATGACCGGGATGGCGTGCTTCATGCCGAGGAAGACGCCGCGCACCAGCACGTCCATGGTCATGTCGAACTCGTCGGCGGGCACCTCTTCGATCGGGCCCAGCACCCCGCCGAAGCCCGCATTGTTGAAGATGCAGTCGAGTCGGCCCCATTTCGAAACCGCGAGGTCGACCGCCGCCTTGACCTGGTCCTCCTGGCGCACTTCGACCTGCTGGAACACAGCCGCGCCGCCCAGCTCATCCGCGAGCGCCGACCCGCGCGCGTCCTGCATGTCGGCGATCACGACCTTGGCGCCCTCCGCAACGAAAAGCCTTACCGTCCCCTCGCCAATCCCGCTGGCGCCTCCGGTGACGACGGCAACCTTCCCTTCAAGCTCCGGCATGTCTCTCTCCCTTGTTTCGGTTTGCGCCAGCTTAAGGCTCTAAGTCATCGGCGCAAAATCCATCCTTGTCACCCCAGACAAGCGGCGTAGCCGCGTAGATCAGGGGTCCAGCCCTGAAGCGAGCGGCATCGCGGACTGGTTCCCGGCTCGGCGGCGCTACGCGCCTTGGTCGGGATGACGGGAGAGGAGGTTTGCCGGGAGATGTATCCGCTAGCCACCTCTCGACACGACCCGTCGTAGATTGCGTATACTGTGGCCATGCGACTGAGCGCGGCACAGATCGGACGATTCGAACGCGACGGATACCTCCTCGCGGACGGTTTCCTCGGCGACGAAGAAATCGCGCATCTGCAGGACTGCTACATGGCAACGGTCGACCGGCTGACCCGGGAACGCACTCTTCAGAACGTGCAGTCCGGCGACGACGACGACGCCGATTTCCAGGTCTACCAAATCCGCACCGCGCACCTGCAGCACCCGATCTTCCGCATGCTGATCCACGATACGCGGCTGCTCGACATGGTCGAGGGATTGCTGGGCTCGGACCTCCGGCTGATTCACTATCAGGGCCTGTACAAGCCGGCGAGGACCGGCGGCGAGGTCCGCTGGCACCAGGACAACCATTATTTCAACGTCGCGGAAAACCGCACGATCAGCGTCTGGCTGGCGCTGGACGACGCCACCGCGGAGAACGGCTGCATGTGGTACCTGCCCGGCCGGCACCGGGAGGCGCTGCCGCACGAGCAGCTTTGGGACCCGGCGGAGAAAAAGGGTTTCTATTTCGCCATCCGCGACATCGACGATAGCGGCGCCATTCCGGCCGAAGTCAAGAAGGGCTGTTTCGCCATCCACCATTGCCTGATGCCGCACCGCTCGCTCAAGAATGAGACCGAACAACCGCGGCGCGGCATCGCGATGCATTTCATGGACGCCACGATGCCGGACCCGAGCATGCTGAAAATCCTCCCCGACGGCGCGACTCCAATTTTGCGTGAAAGTTCCTAGCCCATGCGTATCATCATCTACGGCGCGGGCGGCATCGGCGGCGTGACCGGTGCGCAACTATTCAAGGCGGACCACGACGTCGTCCTGATCGCGCGCGGTCCGCATCTCGAAAAGGTCCAACGGAACGGCCTGCGCTACGAAACGCCGCACGGTTCGGAATCCCTGCCGATAGCCGCCGTGGGCCATCCTTCCGAAATCGACTTTCGCGACGGCGATGTCGTTTTGCTGACCATGAAGGCACAGCACACGCTGGACGCGCTGAATACGCTGCGCGACCAAGCCGGAGACGATATTCCGGTGATCTGCGGCCAGAACGGCGTCGCCAACGAGCGCATGGCGCTGCGTCGGTTTCGCAATGTTTACGGCATGCTCGTCTATCTGCCGTCGACCTTCCTTGAGCCGGGGATCATCCAGACCAATTCCGCCAAGACCATCGGCGTGCTGGACAGCGGCGTCTTCCCGAGCGGGACGGACGCGTGTATCGGAACGGTCATGGCGATGCTGGAAAGCGCGAACTTCAGCGCCCGCCCGGTGGCCGACATCATGCGCTGGAAATACGGCAAACTGCTGATCAATCTAGGGAACGCGCTGAACGCCCTGTGCCCGCGGAACGACGAAGCCAAGCCGGTGCGCGCGCTCTTGCGGGCGGAGTGCCAGGCGTGTTTCGCCGCCGCGGGTATAGATTATACCGAAGAAGACGAGATCACGGCGCGGCGCGGCGATCTCATGAAATCCAGAAAAGTCAACGGTGTCGGACGCCAGGGCGATTCCTCCTGGCAGGGTCTCATGCGCGGCAACCGCGATATCGAGGCGGACTATCTGAACGGCGAAATCGTCATGCTGGGCCGCAGTCACGGGGTCCCGACGCCGGCGAACGAATTGGTGCGACGGCTCGCCAACAAGATGGCCCGCGAGGGGACTCCGCCGCAAAGCCTTTCCGCCACCGACCTCTTGAGCCAGATCGAAGGAACGGGCGCATGACCGGCCTCGTCCAGGTGCCGGCGCGGCGCGGCAAGGCGCAACGGGTCGCGCGAGGACAGCACATCCAGATCGTCAACACGCACGGCACGCAGGTCGTCGACACCTGGGCGTTCAATGCCGACGATCTCGGCGAATGGATGTCGATGGAGCATACCCGGGCGACCGTCGACAAGATGATGCCGGATCTGGGCGAAGCGTTTCTGACCAACCGTCGCCGGCCGATCGTCACGATCACCGAAGACACCAGCCCCGGCGTGCACGATACGCTGAATGCGGCCTGCGACGTCTACCGCTACCAGCTGCTCGGCTGCACCGAATACCACGACAACTGCACCGACAATCTGAAAGCCGCGCTTGCCGAACTGGGGCTGGAATCGGGCCGTACGCCTTGCCCGTTCAACATGTTCCAGAACCGGCCTTGGGAGATGGGCAACCGCCTGTTCAAAGAACCGCCGAAATGCAAACCCGGCGACGCGCTGACCTTTCGCGCGGAGATGGATTGCATCATGGTCCTGTCGAGCTGCCCGCAGGATCTCAACCCAACCAACGGCCCCGACCGCACGCCGAAAGACGTGCACTACCGGGTGTTTTAGGATGAACGCCGCCGTTTCGACACAACGTGTAAACGCAATGTTGAGCGCCGCCGTCGCGCATCATGAAGCGGGCCGCTACGCCAAGGCGTTGCCGCATTTCCGTAAGTACCTGAAACGCCGGCCGGACGATATCGAAGCGCTGAACATGGCGAGCTTCGCCGCCTTTCAATCCGATCATGCGGATATGGCGCTGCAGTGGTTGAACACGGCGAAAGAGACGGATCCGGACGACCCGCAAACGTTCTACAATCTCGGCCTGGTCAGCCAGTCGGTCGGGTTGTACGACGACGCGGCGGACGCCTATCGGCGCGCAGCGGAACTCGAGCCGGAATTCGCCAGCGCGCACTACAATCTCGGCACCGTGCTCAACCAGTTCGGCCGGCTGGACGACGCCATCGCCGCCTACGATCGGGCGCTCGAGATGGAGCCTGAGCATGGCAAGGCGCTATCGAGCAAGGCGTTCGTGTTAAGGGCGCAAGGCAAGGCCGATGAGGCGGTCGCCGCCTATGGCCGCGCCGCATCGATTCTGTATGGCGATTCCACGGTACTGACGGGTCTCGGAAAGGCCTTGCAGGATGCCGGTCGATTGAGCGAGGCGATCACCGCGTTCGCGCGCGCCATCGAGGCCGATCCGCACGACCCGGAAGCGACCAGCAGCTTGTCCGACCTGCTTGTCCAGCGCGATGAGTTCGAGGACGCGGTGGCCACATGCGACGCCTTCCTCGAATACCATCCCGCAAATTCCAGCGTGCTGGCGGCGAAGTCCGTCGCGCTGAACGAATGCGGCCGTGCGGACGCGGTCAAGCTATTGGTCGACCTCGACCGTTTCGTGGTGCCGATCCGTCACGAGCGGGCGCCAGGCTTCAAATCCATCGAGGCCTTCAACGCGGCGATGGCCGAACACGTCACCCAGCATCCGACCCTGATCGTCTCGCCGACCAGCCACGCGACACGGCTCGGCAAGCACACGGCGGACCTGACGGTGAAGCCGAAGGGTCCGGTCGCCGCCTTCGAGCGGATGATCGGCAACGCGGTCGACGAATTCGTGAAGCGGTTCGGCGCCAATTCCGATCATCCTTTCATCGCGCACCGCCCGCGGCGTTGGCATTTGGCGGTCTGGTCGATCGTCCTGGAAGGCGAAGGCTTTCAGGTCTCTCACATCCACCGGTCGGCCTGGCTGAGCGGTGTCTATTATGCGCAAGTCCCCGACATCGTGAACGACGGCGAACAAGAAGGTTGGATCGAATTCGGCGAACCGGGGCCCGAATACCATTGGTCCGCAACACCCGAGACGCGCAGGGTCCAGCCCGAACCGGGCCTGATGATGCTGTTCCCCAGTTATGTGTTTCACAAAACGATCCCGTTCGAATCGGATCAAACACGGATCAGTGTCGCCTTCGACGTGCTGCCCGACGCATGACCGCATACGACTACATCATCGTCGGGGCGGGTTCGGCAGGTTGCGTGCTCGCCAACCGGCTCAGTGCAAATCCCAAGAACCAGGTGCTGTTGCTGGAAGCCGGGCCCGAGGACCGCAATTTCTGGATTCACGTACCGCTCGGCTACGGCAAGAACGTCAACAACCCGGACGTCAACTGGTGCCTGCAGTCCGAGCCCGAGGAATATTGCTACGGGCAAAGTTATTTCCTGCCGCGCGGCAAAGTGCTCGGCGGATCGAGTTCGATCAACGGCATGGTCTATGTCCGCGGCCAGGTCGAGGATTACGATTTGTGGGCGCAGATGGGCTGCCGCGGCTGGTCTTACGAGGAGGTCCTGCCCTATTTCCGCAAGGCGGAGAACAACCAGCGCGGCGAGAGCGAGATCCACGGCGTCGGCGGGCCGCTCGACGTGTCCGACGTGGGCGAACAGAGCGTCATCTGCGAGGCGATGATCGCTGCGGGTCAGGAAATCGGCATCCCCTACAACGAGGACATCAACGGCCAGGTCCAGGAAGGCATCGGCTACCATCAGGCGACGATCCGCTACGGGAAACGCTGCAGCACGGCGGTCGCTTACCTGAACCCTGCGAAGAAGCGCCCCAATCTCCGGGTCGAGGCGGACGCTGCGGTAAAACGCGTCCTGTTCGAGGGCAAGCGCGCCGTCGGCGTCGCATACGACCGCAAGGGCGCTCCGCAAGAGGCGCGCGCCGGCAAAGCGGTAATCCTGTCGGGCGGCGCATTCGCCTCGCCGCAATTGCTGGAACTGTCAGGCGTCGGCCAGCCGGAGCGCCTGAAGGACCTGGGCATCGACGTGGTGCACGACCTGCTGGGCGTGGGCGAGAACCTGCAAGATCATTTTGTCGTCCGCATGCGCTGGCGGATCAAGAACGCCATCACTTTCAACGAACGGGTCCGCGGCCTGCGCGCCTTGGGCGAAGGAATCAATTACTTTTTGCGCCGCAAGGGCGTGCTGACCCTGCCGACCCTGCCGATCGGCGCCTTCGTCCGTACCCGCGCGGAGCTGGCCACGCCCGACGTGCAATTCCAGATCGTGCCGGGTTCCTACAAGTCGGTCGAGGACCGCAAGCTCGACCGCGAACCGGGCGTCACCAACGGCGTTACGATGCTGCGGCTGGAAGGCCGCGGCCATGTCCACGCCAAGTCCGCCGACCCCACGGCACAGCCCGGTATCTGGCACAACATGCTGGCGACCGAGAACGACCGCCGGACGACTATCGCCGGCATGTGGATGGCGCGCCGCATGATGGAGGCGCCCGCGCTCGAACCCTATTGCGATTTCGAGATGACCCCGGGCCCGGAAGCGCAGGACGACGACGCGTTCCTGGAATACGCGCGACGGACGGGCATGTCGAACTGGCACCCCGCCGGCACCTGCAAGATGGGAACGGACCCGATGGCGGTCGTCGATCCGAGCCTCGCCGTGCACGGGCTGGAAGGCCTGCGCGTGGTCGATGCGTCGGTCATGCCCAACGTCGTCTGCGGCAATACCAACGCGCCCACCATCATGATCGCCGAGAAGGCCGCGGATTTGATCCTAGCCAACTAGCCCCTTGTAGATCAGCCCTACCCCGACCAGCACAAGGCTCACGGTGAGGATCAGCCGGAAAGTCTGCTGCGAGATCGCGCCGCGCAGGGCGCGCCCGGCGGCATAGCCCGCCATCGTCGGCGCCAGCAAGACGACCGAGGCCCGAACCGTCTTCCTCGTCAGTGCGTCGGAAAATCCGAGCCCGAAATAAAGCGGCACCATGCAACAGAGCGCCGTGAGGGCGGCGGCCGTGACGTAGGTGTCCTTGTCGACACGCAAGGCGGCGAAATAGATCAAGGTCGGCGTAAAAATGACAGTCGTCCCGCCCAACAAGCCCATCGAGGCGCCCACAATGGGGTTGAGCCACTTTTCGCGCTCGGCCGATACGTGGAAGCGATGGCTGGCCAGCGCGACCGGGCTCATCGAAACGACCGCGAAGCCGATCAGCAGCGCCGCGGTCTGCGGCGGCAGACCCACCAGTATCTGCGCCCCGACGACGACCCCGATCGCAAGACATAGGTAGTATGCCCAGAAGCGGCGCAGCACGGGTACGAGCCTGTTGCCGTCAACCGCCTGCCAGACATTGGTCGCGGCGACCGGGATCAAGGTTACCGCCGCGGCGAAGGCCGGGTCGACCACGAGCGCCATGATCGGCACGACGATGCTCGGCAGGCCGCCCCCGATCAGTCCCTTGACCAACCCGCCGGCGAGGAAAGCGGCAACGATTACCGAAAGAGCGCTAGGCTCCGGTACCGATTCCAGCCAATATGACAGCTCGAAAATGTTATTGCCCCTGGACCGCTAGGGTTGCGAAAGGTAAATGGCCGACCGACAGGTCGCGCGTGCGGAAAGCCATCATGGTTTATATCAAACGACAGCGCATATGACCGAATTTGACCAACGCGCGGAATTGATCCGCGCCGGCGCGCACGTCTCGACCCGATGGGGTGCTGTAGTTCACCTTATCCAGCGCTTTCCGCTCGGCGCGGTCGGTGCCGTCATCGTTTTCGTCTTCGTGGCGGCGGCGGTCTTCGCCGACGTGATCTCGCCGCACGATCCGTTGCGGACCAGCGCGCCGCTGTCCCTGCTGGCGCCGAACGCGGAACACCTCATGGGCGCCGACATGATGGGCCGCGACATGCTGAGCCGCATCATCCACGGTGCACGGATCTCCCTCGCCGTCGGCGTCTTCTCGGTCCTGCTCGGCGGCGGCCTCGGCGTGATCGTCGGTTTGGCGTCCGGTTTCCTGATGGGCCGGTTCGACCTGATTATGCAGCGTATCGTGGATATCATGCAGGCCCTGCCGCTGCTGGTCATGGCCTTGGTAATGGCGGCGTCGCTCGGCCCGTCGCTGCAGAACACGATCATCGCGATTTCGATTCCCCTGGCGCCCGACGTCGCCCGCGTCGTCCGCTCCAGCACGCTGGCGATGCGGGAAATGCCTTTTATCGAAGCGGCGCGCGCCGGTGGCATGACCGAAACGCGCATCGCCGTGCGGCAGGTATTGCCCAACATCATGGCGCCGCTGATCGTCATCGGCACCGCGCAGCTCGGCTCGGCGATCCTGGTCGAGGCCTCGCTCTCCTTCCTCGGCCTCGGCGTCCCCGAACCCTACCCGTCCTGGGGCCGGATGCTGTCGGAGTCGGCGGCGGAATACGTCCGCGTCGCGCCGTGGCTGGTGATCTTCCCCGGGCTGGCGATCAGCGCCGCGGTGTTCGGGACGAACCTGCTGGGGGATGCACTAAGAGATATCCTCGACCCGCGGCAGCGGCGTTAGCGGTACGGATTCATCCGGTCTGGAGTCCGCGGCGGTTAGACGAGCCGCTAATTCCAAACCTGCCCCGCCAGGCGTCTGAAGTTGCCACCGAGCACATTTCCAACGACACGCTCCGAGTGATTTCGCCGGAGCAGCTCTTCCGCAATCTCATGAATTTGTGCGGGAGCCGCGCAACGGACTTTTGCGCCGGAATATTGTGATTTCGGCCAATAGCGGGCATTTCGCGACACGGTCTCGTTGAAGCCCGGGCCGGCGTCGACCTCCTGAAAATAGTCGAGCCCGATGCCGACATGCTCCGCGCCAATCAGATCGAGATAATGATCGATATGGTTCGCGATCGACGATGTGCCGATATCATCGGCCCCGACGAAATGGTTGATGCCATTGACGCCGACAACGCCGCCGGTCTCGGCGCAGCGAACCGCCTGGTCGTCGCGGATATTTCGCTCGTGGTCGCGCAACGTCCGGGCGTTCGAATGGGAAAAGACCACCGGATCGCTTGAGCAATCCATCGCCTCCATGGTCGTTCGGTAGCCGCAGTGTGAGCAATCGACCAGCATGCCGACCGCGTTCATCTCGGCAACGACGGCGCGGCCGAACTCGGTCAGGCCGACATCCTCATCGTGGCAACCGCCACCGGCGGCATTGTTGATGTTGTAGGCGAAGACCATCTGGCGGACGCCCAGATCGTAGTAGAAGCGCACCATGTCGAGGGACCCGTCGAGCGCGTTCATGCCTTCGATATCGAAGGCCACGGCCATCTCTCCCGCGGCGACGGCCTGGTCCAGCTCTTCCGCCGTTCCGGCCAGCCGGTAGCCGTCCGTCTTGCGCACCCAATCGCGTGCCAGAGATAGCGCCTTGACGGTGTCCTGCCAGGAAATGACGTCGTATCCGACATTTACAGAGAGAAAGTTCACGCCGGCTTCTTTCCAGATAGCGAGCGTCGCTAGGTCTTCGACAGTCCTCAGCTCGAACCCAGCATGCGCGTCCCAGATCAACATTCAATCAAGGCGACCTGCCTCCCCCGTTTAAATTGCTAGGTGCGGTTCGCTACGACGACCCATCCCGGACGCTCGAGTAACTGCATGTAATTCGACTCCTCAGTCAGCGACAAGTGCCAAATTCCATCCGCCTCGAGAGATTTGTAATGAGAGGGATAGTCGTCTTCATGGTACGGAATGCCGTTAATGTAGAACACCAACAGCCCGCCCGGCTGGACGCAATCGATCATGCCGGGAAGATGTTCCGGTCCGAGATGACCGCCGCCAAAGCACCCGACGCCGATCGCAGCGCCATACGCGCGACCGCCGAGCTCGATGGGCTGCGTCATATCGCCGATCATGAGCTTCCCGTAGATCTGCTTGGCGCGCGCTTCGTCCAACATTTTCGGTGAGATATCCAGCCCGTCGATCTGGCGGAAACCGTGCGCGGCAAGCGCCTGGCCCACCAAACCCGTCCCGCAGCCAAGGTCCAGAATTCGTGTATCCGTATCGGGACAATGCGCGGCGAACGCTTCCGCCGCAAGTTGCGGCGCGATGTAGTCATAATCCTGTTGCAAATTGCGCTCATAGCTCGGCGCCCAATCCTCATAGACTTCGCGCGAATTCCCCGAACCGCCGCCCAGCGCCGTCAATCGGGCGACAAACCCTTCCAATTTCTTCGTCATCGCGCGCTATCCCTCCGGACTGCCCTCATTTCACCCCATAAACCTCGCGCGCCGTCGCTTCCCCGATATACCCATACGCCACGTCACGCTCAACCAGCGCCGGGTCGCGCTCCCTTGGATCGCCACACCCCCCACCGCCGGCAGAGTGGTGGACGATGAGGTCGCCCGGTTCGAGCGGCACGTCGTTGCTGCGGCCGGTCAGCGGAATGCGCTGGTTGCCACGTTCGATCCAGATCGCGTGCGGCGCGCCGTCCTGGCCGCCACGGGCGCCGAAGGGCGCGACCAGGGTGCCTTCGCCGGCGATGTTGAGCAGGGCCGGGCCGGTGCCGCGATAGCGCAGGGCGAAGACGCCGCCCGCCCCGCCGCGCTGCTTGCCCGCGCCGCCGCTTTCGGCCGTCACGCCGTATTCCTCGACCTGGAAGGGATAGGTCGCCTCGACCCGCTCCAGGCTGGCGCTCGGCGTGCCGCCCGGGTTCTGGAAACCGCCGACATTGATCCAGCCGTCCTCGTTCCGGTTCGCGCCGAAGCCGCCCTTGTTCGAGAAGTAGTGGTAGATGTAGGAACCGGTCTCGGGTTCGCTGCCGGCGATGACATAGCGGAACCGGCGGGCGGAGCCGGCGACGACCGCGTCCGGCGCGGCACCCTGCATCGCCTTCAGCACCGCCTCGATAATCACGGCCGCGGCGAAGGTCGTGCTGCCGGTCACCGGCGCGGGCGAGACCGGGTCGACGACGCTGCCCTTGCGGGTCAGGAGCTTGATCGCCCGCGTGCTGCCCTCGTTCTGCACTTGCTGGTCGTTGCACAGGTAGAAAAAGGCGATGTAGACGCAGGCGCTGGTGTTGGCGATCGGGCTGTTCAGGTAGGAAGCGACCTGATCCGGCGCGTCGCGGAAGTCGATCTCGACCTCGCCGTCCTTGACCGTGATGGTCACCGGCACCGGGAAGCGCTCGGTCGCGACACCGTCATGGTCGTAACAGCTCACGGCTTCGTATACGCCGTGTTTCCAGCGCCTGATATGGGCCCGCATCGCAGCCTCGCCGGCGTCGAGGATGGCGGCGCTGCAGCGCTGGATCTGCGCGACGCCATAGCGGTCGAGCAAGGCGCCCAGCCGGTCGATCCCGACGCCTACCGAGGCCAGCGCGGCCATGAGGTCGCCGCGCGTGTCTTCCGGCTTTCTTGTGTTCTCGCAGACGAGGCGCAGCAGGTCCTCGCGCAGCCGTCCCGCCTCGACCAGCTTGACCGGCGGGATGCGGAGGCCCTCGTGCCAGATCTCCCGCGCGCTCGGGCTGTAGCCGCCGGCGGAAATGCCGCCGGTGTCGCTCTGATGCGCGCGGATCGCGACCCAGAAGCACAGCGCGCCGTCGCGGAAGACCGGCTTGGCCAGGGTGATGTCCGGCAGATGGCTGCCGCCCCAATAGGGATCGTTCGCCATCAGCACATCGCCCGGCGCCACGTCGCCCGCGAAATCCTCCGCCATGGCGCGCACCGCGAACGGCATCGCGCCCATGTGGATCGGCGTCCGCTCCGCCTGGGCGACGACCTGCGCGTCGCCGTCCAGCACCACCGCCGACAGGTCGCGCGATTGGTTGAGCAGCGGCGAAAAACAGGTCCGCACCATGGTCTCGACCACTTCCTCGGTCACCGCCAGCAGCTTGTGCCGCACGACGGCGAGGGTCAGGGCATCGATCATGCGCCGCCTCCCGGGTTGCTGATGATCAGGCTCCCATATGCATCCACCTCGGCCGCAACGTCCGGCGGGACAACGACCGTCGTCGATTCGGAATCGATCAGCGCCGGGCCGGAGACACGCATGCCCGGTGCCAGATCGTCGAACCAGTAAGAAGGCGTTTCGATCCAGTCGCCGAAATAGACCTCGCGCAAGCTTCGTTTCGCCGCTGTTGGGTCCGTCTCGTCGGCGGCGTCCTGCGGCAGTTCCAGGTCGGGCAGCGCGCCATAGGCGACGAGCCGGCAGGTATCGACGACGATGGCGTCGCGTTCATGCACATGCTGGTAGAGCGCCGCATAAGCCGCCTCGAAATCCTCGGCCAGCCAGGCGATATCGTCTTCCCGGTCGAGATCGGGCAGAGCGACCGGCACGGTGTAGACCTGCCGCACGTAGCGGCAGTCCGCGAATCGTTCGAAGCGCGTCTGGTCTGCGTCGAACCCCTCTCCGGCCAGGATCGACCGCGCCTCGTCTTCGAGCGTCGTGAAGACACCGCGCAGATCGGCGGTCTTCAAGTCCATCATAGGGCGGCCAAAGGCGCGCTGCAGGTCGTGGCGGACGTCGGCCGCGAGAAACCCGAGGGCGGACAACACCGACGCCTCGCGCGGCACGATGGCGCGCGGGAATTCCAGCTCCAGCGCGACCGCCGCCGCATGCAACCCGCCCGCCCCACCGAAGGAAAAGATCGTAAATTCGCGCGGGTCGAGCCCGCGGCGCACCGTGTTGGCCCGGATGCCCTCCGCAATTCGCGCACTCGCCAGCGCATTGACCGCCAGCGCCGCCGCTTCGACCGACAGGCCGAGCGGTTCGGCGACATACGTCTCCACCGCCCGCCGCGCCAGATCCCGGTCGAGCGCCAGCCTGCCGCCGAGAAACGTCTCGGGCGCGATCAACCCGAGCACCAAATTCGCGTCGGTCAGGGTCGGGCGTTCGCCACCCCTCCCATAGCAGGCCGGGCCGGGCACGGCACCCGCACTGTGCGGCCCGAGATCGAGGATTCCACCGGGATCGATCCAGGCGATGCTGCCGCCGCCAGCGCCGAGCGCCGAGATGTCCAGGGCCGACACGGCGATCTTCACCTCATCGAGCTGCGTCGCTTGCCGTTCCAGCGGCACACCGCCTTCGATCAGGCAGATGTCCGTGCTGGTGCCGCCCATGTCGTAGGTGACGAGATGAGGTTCGCCGCCGCGCCGGGCGAACAGCGCGCCCGCCATCGCCCCACCGGCGGGACCGCTGGCAACCGAGCCCACGGCAAGGTTGACCGCATGATCGAGCGGCAGGACGCCGCCGGTCGACTGCATCACCAACACCGGTGCGGTCAGCCCTGCCTCACTCAGCCGCCCGGCGAGCCGCTCCAGATAGCCGCCGAGGCCCGGCCCGACATAGGCGTTGACCGCCGCCGTGCTGATCCGGTCGTACTCCCCTTCGCGGCTCAGCACTTCGTGCGACAGCGACACGAACGGCGCCCAGCCGCTCTCCGCGACCAGTTCGCGCACGCGCCGCTCATGGCCGCCATTGCGGTGCGCGTTGACGAAGAAGACGACCAGTCCCTCGACACCAGACTCGCGCAGCGACTCGATCGCGCGCCTGACCGCGTCCTCATCCAAGGCCGTTTCGACCGCGCCGGCGGCGTTGACCCGCTCCGGCACCTCGAGGCGTTCGGGACGCCTGATCAGCGGTTGCGGAAAGGGCGAGCGGATGTCGTAGCGGTTCTGTTTGCTGCCGTCGCGCAGCTCGATAATGTCGCGGAAACCCTGCGTCGTGATCAGCCCCAGCGCAGCGCCTTTGCGTTCGACGACCAAGTTGGTCGCCACGGTCGAACCGTGCAGGAACAGGCTGGTCGCGCCCAGCAAATCGGCCAGCCGGAGATTCATGCTTTCCTTCAGCAGGTCGAGCCCATCCATAACGCCGCGTGACGGATCGTCCGGCGTCGACGGCGATTTGGCGGTATGCAGCGCCCCGGCATCGTCGATACAGGCCAGGTCGGTAAACGTACCGCCGATATCCACGCCGATCCGCATTTAAGATGTGCTCCAGCGCAACGTAACGGCGCACACTTCAACGACACCGCCGTCCACCCCTACCCAATCCCTCCCCCATCCAGGGGGAGGGGACAAATTAATCAATTGGTAGCCTCTACCCCTTCCCCCCTGGTGGGGGAAGGCAGGGATGGGGGGGAATGCGCCAACCTTACTCGCCCCAATCCACATAAGTTTTGTTCTCCTCGATCCAAATTGTGGTCGGCGCGGCCGCGCCCGTTTGGCAAGTCACGATAAGCTGGGCTAGCCTGTCAAACGAGAGACGAATTGACAACCAGGGGCACTTCCATGGCCGACATGCCGGTATCGCAGGCGCTGTACGACCGCGCGGTCGCGGTCATGCCCGGCGGCAATACGCGCACGACGGTCTATATGAAGCCGCACCCCTTTTACGCCGCACGCGGCAAGGGCTGCCGCCTGACGGATGTCGAAGGCGTCGAACGGATCGACTTCACCAACAACTACAACTCGCTGATCCACGGCCATGCCCACCCTGCAATCAATGACGCCGTGCACGAGCAGATCGAACGCGGCACCGCCTTCCCGATGGCGACCGAGTTGGAAATCCGTTTCGCGGAACTGCTGTGCGCAAGGATCGAGTCGTTCGATCATATCCGGTTCTGCAATTCCGGCTCCGAAGCGGTGATGACGGCGCTGAAGGCCGCGCGGGCCTTTACGGAAAAACCCAAGATCGCCAAATGCGAAGGCGCCTACCACGGCAGCTACGATTTCGCCGAGGTCAGTTTGGACCCGACCCCGGAGAGCTGGGGCAACGCCGATCCGAAATCGGTCGCCTACGCGAAGGGCACGCCGCAAAGCGTGCTCGACGAGGTGGTCGTCATCCCGTTCAACAAGCCGGCGGAGGCGGAGCGCATCCTGCGCGCCAACTCGGACAGTCTGGCCTGCGTCCTGGTCGATTTGATGCCGAACCGCGCCGGCCTGATCCCGGCGACGTCGGACTTCATCGCCATGCTGAGCCAAGTCCGCGCCGACACCGGCATCCTGATCGTGCTGGACGAGGTGATCACCCTGCGGCTCTGCGTTGGCGGCGGTCAGCAATTATTCGGCGTCACGCCGGACCTGTCGGCGATCGGCAAGATCATCGGCGGCGGCTACCCGGTCGGCGCCGTCGGCGGCTCGGAAGCGGTGATGGCCGTCTTCGACCCGCGGCAGGGTAAGCCGCTACTGCCGCACAGCGGCACCTTCAACGCCAATCCGGTGACCATGGTCGCGGGCGAGGCGGCGATGCGGTACTACGG